>NZ_DASRGV010000066.1:0-18138 GCF_035650855.1 Actinocrinis sp.
AAGTCGCTCTTGAACACCAGCGCGTCGTCGCTGGAGGCGATGTTGCTGTTGGTGACCGTGAAGTTGGCCGTGTTGATGACGTTGAAGCCGTCCCGGTCGGAGGCGGTGGAGATGGTCAGGTGGTCGACCGTCACGTGGTTGCCGCCGTTGAGCAGGATGCCGAAGTGGCCGCCGTTCTTGATGGTGATCCCGGAGAAGGTCAGCCCGTCGACGACCGCGAGCGAGACCGCCTTGTCGGCCTGGCCCGAGCTGATGCTGCCGGTCTTGAGGTTGCCCGCGCCGTCGATCGTGCCGGAGCCGGTGAACGCGACGTTGGTCAGGTTCTCGCCCCAGATCAGGGCGTCGTGGAAGTGGCTGTGGCCGAAGTCCTGGTACTGCGAGAAGGAGTTCGGCTCGGCGGCGTCGAAGCCGCTGGAGGCCGCGGTGATGGTGGCGCCGGCGTCCAGCTGGAGGTCGACGTTGCTGCGCAGGTGGATGGACACCGACTTGTACTTGCCCGCAGGGAACTCGACGGTCCCGCCGCCGCTCGCGGCGCTCGCCGCGGCGATGGCCTTGTTGATGGCCGCGGTGTCGATGGTCGAGCCGTTGCCGGTGGCGCCGTAGGACTTGACGTTGAAGACCTGGGCTGCGGCCGGGTGTCCGACGGCGAGCGCCGTGGTGGCCGAGGCGGCGAGCAGCCCGCCGGCCGCGGAAAGCGCGATGAGTGTGCGTTTCACGGTTTTTGTTCATTCCCCTCGGTGGACGGACGCGCCGGTGAAAAGGTTTGCTGTCATGCCGGGTTGGTGTATCCCCGCGGCCGGATGACGTCAAAGAGTGTTGATTCACCAGGCCGGACCGCAAATGCCGATTGTCGCTCTGAGCTGCGGCGTAAAGGTCTCTGACTAGGCAGCTGTTGTAACGGACTGAAACATCCGATGAATCGTTGACCCGCTGCGGGCAGAGGTGTAGACCTCTCATCCGAGTGCCGAAATCCGCCCGTAACGCCACAGCAGGGTCCTTCGACACGGCCTCACCGCCCCCAGCACGCCCCTGGAGCAGGTCGGCGCCGCCGCTCCCGGTCGGTCCACTCTTCTTTCCCAAGCCCTCCCGGAGGACTTCATGAGCAGTACCCCCGACCGCCGCGACGACGTCGCCAGGCCGGCCGTCAGTCGCCGTGGCCTGCTGGCCGCCGGAGCGGCCGTGCTCGGCGCCGCGGCCGCCGTCCCCCTGCTCGACGCGACCGGCGCGCAGGCGGCGCCGGCTCCCCGGCGGCTGCTGGCGGGCTCCGTCACGCGGGTGCGCACCTCGGCGATCCCGGTGCTGCCCTGGCCGGCGGCCAACACCATCGTGGCGGACACGAAGCTGCCCGCCTTCCCGTCCGCCACCTTCCCGGTCGCCTCGTACGGCGCCGTCGCCGACGGCAAGACCGACAACACCGCCGCGTTCGCCAAGGCCATCGCCGCGTGCAACGCCGCGGGCGGCGGGCATGTCACGGTGCCGGCGGGGACGTACGTGACCGGTGCGATCCACTTGCTCAGCAACGTGGATCTGCACCTGGCCAGCGGTGCGACGCTCAAGTTCAGCGGCGACGCGAGCAAGTACCCGCTCGTGCTGACCCGCTACGAGGGCATCGAGTGCATGAACCGCTCACCGATGATCTACGCGCACGGCGCCTCGAACATCGCGCTGACCGGCTCGGGCACCCTCGACGCCTCCGGCACGTCCTCGTGGAACCAGGGTTCCGACCGCGCGTACCTGGAGACGCTGGTCGCCAAGGGCGTGCCCGCCAACCAGCGCGTCGTGCCCGGCTCCGGCCACCAGATGCGCTCGACCTTTGTCGAGCCCTACTCCTGCGACACGGTGCTGATCCAGGGCGTGACGCTGCACAACTCGCGCTTCTGGCAGCTGCACCCGACGCTGTGCACGAACGTGACGGTCGACTCGGTCACCACCTCGGCGACCAACTCGAACACCGACGGCTGCGACCCGGAGTGCTGCGACCACGTGGTGATTCAGAACTGCACGCTGGGCGCCGGAGACGACAACATCGCGATCAAGTCCGGCCGGGACGCCGACGGCCGCAGGATCAACACCCCGTCGCAGAACATCGTCATCGTCGGCTGCCACATGAGCGGCCCGTGGGGCGCGGTGAGCTGCGGCAGCGAGCTGACCGGCGGCATCCGCAACGTGTACGCGTACAAGATCGTGGCGAACCCGACCCGGTACGCACTGTATGTGAAGTCGAATACGCAGCGCGGCGGCTTCGCGACCAACATCAACCTCGACAGCATCACCGCGGGGAACCAGAAGGGCGCGTTCGCCTTCGTCACGATGACCTACAACGGGCAGCACGGCTCGAACAACCCCGACTTCGGCGGCTTCTCGGTCACCAACTCGACGTGCGACAAGGCGCCGTACGCCTTCGACGTCACCGGCCTGAGCGGCGACCCGGTGCACGGTGTGACCGCATCACACTGCACCTTCACCAACATCGCGCACGGCGCGGACGTGATGAGCAACGTCACCGGCGTCTCGTTCAGCAACGTCACCATCAACGGCAAGACGGTGACGAAGTGAAGCGGCCGATCAGGGTGCTGACGGCCTTCGCGCTGGCCGCCGGCGCCGTCACCGCGGCGGCCGTCGCGCAGACCCCCGCCGAGGCGCTGGCCAACGGCCTGGCGCTGACCCCGCCGATGGGCTTCAACGATTGGAACGCGGTCGGTTGCGGCACCAGCGAGGCGTTCATCAAGCAGACCGCGGACTTCTTCCACACCCACAAGCTGTCTGACGGCGGCACCCTGCAGCAGCACGGCTATCAGTACGTCAACATCGATGACTGCTGGGCGCTGTCGAGCCGCGACTCGCACGGCAACCTGGTCCCCGACCCGAAGAAGTTCCCTGACGGCATCTCGGGCACCGCGGCCTACGTGCACTCCCTTGGCCTCAAGCTCGGGCTCTACAACGACTCCGGTCTCAAGACGTGCAGCTCGCACGGCTTCCCCGGCTCGTTCCAGCACGAGGCTCAGGACGCGCTCCAATTCGCGAAGTGGGGCGTGGACTACCTCAAGGACGACAACTGCAACCAGGCCTCCGGACAGGACACCCGCGCCGCCACGATCCAGCGCTACACCGCGATGCGCGACGGCCTGGCCGCCGCCCAGAAGCAGACGGGGCAGGCGATCGTGTTCAGCATCTGCCAGAAGGGCGACAACGGGATCAACACCGAGGACTGGTCGCCGCAGGTGGGCAACCTGTGGCGGACCACCAGCGACGTGCACACGAACTGGACCCGGCTGGATTCGATCATCGACAAGAACATCCCACTGGCCCAGTACGCCGGGCCCGGCGCGTGGAACGACCCGGACATGCTGGAGGTCGGCAACGCCGGGCTGACCGCGACCGAGCAGCGCACCCAGTTCAGCATGTGGTCCGAGATGGCCGCACCGCTGCTGATCGGCACCAAGCTCGCCTCCGCGACGACGCAGACCCTTGACATCCTCGGCAACGCGGAGGTCATCGCGGTCGACCAGGACTCCCTCGGCAAGCAGGGCGTGCAGGTCAGCGACAAGAGCGGGCTGCGGGTGCTGGCCAAGAAGCTGGCGAACGGCGACGTCGCGGTGGCGTTCTTCAACGAGACCGGTGCGACCGCGTCCATTTCCACCACGGCCGGCGCCGTCGGAGTCGGCGGCGCCGCGAGCTACGCGCTGCGGGACCTGTGGGCGCATAAGACCACGAATACGACTGGTTCGTCGTGGACTGAGAGCGTTCCCTCGCACGGCACGGTGCTGCTGCGCATTCATCCGACCACCGCGAAGTGAAGGGATCGGCCATGATCAGCAGAAGAAGTACCTGGCTGGCCGCCGCGGCGGTCGGCGTCTCCACGGCGCTCACGGGGCTGGCCGCGCACGGAGCCGCGGCCGCGAGCCCCGTCAGCTTCTACGTCTCCCCCACGGGCAGCGACAGCAATTCGGGCACCAGCGCGTCGAGTCCGTTCGGCACGCTCGCTCACGCGCAGTCGGCCGTGCGCTCAGCGCTGGCGGCCGGTTCCGGTCCGATCACGGTCAACCTGGCCGGCGGTGACTTCCGACTCAGCAGCCCGCTGACGTTCACCGCGGCCGACTCCGGCAGCTCGGGCGCCGACGTCACCTGGCAGGCCGAAGCCGGGGCGTCCCCGGTCGTCAGCGGCGGCGTGCAGGTCACCGGCTGGCAGCAGACCGACCCGACCAAGAACATCTGGTCCGCGCCGGTCTCCTCCTCCCTCAACACGCGGCAGCTGTACATCAACGGCACGCGCGTGCCGCGGGCCAGCGGCAGCCTGCCAGTGTCGGTGAAGCAGACCTCGACCGGCTACACCACCTCGTCCGGCGACCCGATGGCGAAGTGGCGCAATCCGTCAGCTATCGAATTCGTGTACCGCGGCGGCCTGGGCGCGTGGACCGAACCGCGCTGCCCGGTCTCCTCGATCAGCTCGACGACCATCACGATGGCGCAGCCCTGCTGGAACAACTCGACCCAGCGGGTGATGCGGACCGACGGCTCCGGCCGCACCTACGAGCTGGTCGGCCGCAAGTCGATCACCGAGTCGCCGACCTCCGTGGAGAATGCCTACGAACTGCTCACCGCAGGGCACTGGTACCTCGACCCGTCCGCGCACCGGATCTACTACATTCCGCGCAGCGGCGAGACGATCGGCGGCGAGGACGTCGAAGCGGCCGCGCTGCCGACGCTGATCTCGGCAATCGGAACAGCCAGTTCACCCGTACACAACCTGGTCTTCCGCGGGATCCAGTTCTCGTACGCGACCGACACCCAGACCAGCGGCCCCGAGGGCTTCTCGGAGATTCAGGCTACGTACACGATCACCGGCACGCACGGCTATGCGACGCAGGGCCTGTGCACCTTCGTGTCCGGCGGCACCTGCCCATACGGCAACTGGACCAAGATGCCCGGCAACGTCTCGCTGGCCTACGACCACGACGTCACCTTCGACCACGACTACTTCGTGCACCTCGGCGCGGCCGGGCTCGACCTGGGCGACGGCTCGCAGAACGACACGGTCGAAGGGTCCGTATTCACCGACATCTCGGGCAACGGCCTGGACCTGGCGGGCGTGGACATCACCGAGCCGGCCAACGCGGCGCAGCACACCAGCGGCAACGCCATCGCGGACAACCACTTCTACAACACCTCGGTGGAGTACCACGGCGGCGTCGCGATCGACATCGGCTACGCCGAGACGACCACGGTCGCGCACAACCAGCTCGACCACCTGCCGTACACCGGGATCTCGGTGGGCTGGGGCGGCTGGCCGGACAAGGTGAAGCTGCCGGCCGAGCCGAACTACTCCAACCACAACCTGTTCTCGGACAACCTGATCTACAACCACATGTCAGTGCTCGCCGACGGCGGCGCGATCTACACCAACGGCATCACCGGCAGCTCGCTGGCCAACGGCGAGCACATCACCGGGACGCTGGTGCACGACCAGATCGCCACCGCCGGACACGGCCTGTACACAGACAACGGGTCGAGCTACATCACGATCACCGGCAACGGCGAGTACAACATCGCCGCGACCGTCTGGGGCAGCAAGCACACCAACTACACGCTGAACAACGGCACCTACGACCCGCTGGACATCGAGGGCAACTACTGGACCAACGGCCCGGCGGACTACAACGCGAAGGCCGTGCTGATCAAGAACAACACCAACATCACCAGCGCGAGCCAGATCCCGGCGAGCATCACGGACAACGCAGGGCTCGAATCCGGCTTCAAGTCGATCCTGAACTGGCAGCCGGCCCGCTGACCGGCGTCCGCGGCGAAGCACGCAGCAGCCGGCCGGGGCGTCCGCGAAGTCACCGCATCGCGAGCGCCCCGGCCGTCCGTGTCCCTCGTCCCGGCCACAACGTTCCGCTCCCCCGCCCGCGGCCGAGGCATGTCCTCGCGCGAAAAACCCGGAAGGAGATCGCGTGCGCACGCGATCCGGAAAGACCACCACCCTGGTGGCCCTGGCGCTCACCGCGTCCGCAGCCGCCTTCGCGTTCGGCGCCCTGAACGCGACCAGCGCCCAAGCGGAGAGCAACGGCGTGGGTGCCACGCCCGCGCTGGGCTGGAGCAGCTGGAGCTTCATCCGGCACGATCCGACCGCCGCGAAGATCGACGCCCAGGCGGATGCGATGAAGAGCAGCGGCCTGGCGTCGGTGGGGTACCAGTACGTCAATGTCGACGACTTCTGGTACCAGTGTCCCGGCAATCAGGGCCCGAACGTGGACGCGAACGGCCGCTGGGTCACCGACGCCACGAAGTTCCCGCCCAGCGGCTCGACCAACGGCATCCAGGTCGTCGCCAACCACGTGCACGCCGACGGGCTCAAGTTCGGCCTCTACGTCACTCCTGGCGTTTCGCATCAGGCCGTGGTGGCGAACAGCCACATCCTGGGCACCACGTACCGCATCGACGACATCGCGACCACGACCGGCGAGAAGAACTACAACTGCAAGGGCATGGTAGGGATCGACTACACCAAGCCCGGCGCACAAGAGTTCATCAACTCGTGGGCGGATGAGTTCGCCTCCTGGGGCGTGGACTACGTCAAGATCGACGGCGTCGGCACGAGCGACATCGCCGACGTCAAGGCGTGGTCTGCGGCGCTGCGGCAGACCGGTCGGCCGATCCACCTGGAGCTGTCCAACAACCTGGCCATCTCCGCCGCGGCCACCTGGAAGCAGTACTCGAACGGCTGGCGCACCGGCGGCGACATCGAGTGCTACCACTGCGAAAGCGGCGGCAGCAGCTACCCGCTGACCAGCTGGAACAGCGTGCAGTCCCGATTCGCCCAGGTCGCGAACTGGCAGCCGTACGGCGGCCCCGGCGCATTCAACGACTACGACTCGATCGAGGTCGGCAACGGCGCGAACGACGGACTGACGGCGGCCGAACGCCAATCGCAGCTGAGCCTGTGGGCGATGGCTTCCTCACCGCTGATCCTGGGCACCGACCTGACCCACCTCGACGCGACCGATCTCGGTTTCCTGAAGAACACCCGCGTGCTGGCCGTGGACCAGGACGCGATCGACGCGCGCCGCATCGTCAGCAACAGCAATCAGCAGGTCTATGCGAAGACTGAGAAGAACGGCGACGTCATCGTCGCGCTGTTCAACTACAGCGGCACCGCGAGCCAGAGCGTCAGCGTCAGCCTCGCTTCCGCCGGCCTGAGCGGCAAGGGCACGGCCGTGGACCTGTGGAGCGGCGCCTCGATCGGCACGGTGAGCGGCACCTACAGCGTGCATCTCGGTGCCGGAGCGGTGCGGTTGCTGCGGATCACTCCGCAGTCGTAAGGCCGACCAGCCGTCGGGCCGACGCGAGCACCGTCCGCACCCGAGCCGCGCCGGGTGCGGACGGATCGAGAACACCCGGAGGGCGCGTGTACGCCTCGCCTCTGGTACCGCCCGACACCGGACAGACGGACAAGACAAAACAGATAAGACAGATAAGACAGACAGGAGTATCGATGCGCCGACCACTTCGCACACTGGCCACCGCGGCCGTGGCCTTCGCCGCCGCCCTGGCCGCCCCGGCCGCCACCGCGGTCGCGGCCCCCGCACCCGCGTCCGTCCCCGCGCCGGCCGCGCAAGCCAAGCCGCCGGCTTCGAACCCGTACGGGGACCCGAACCTGGTCTCCATGTTCGACGGCAAGACGCTCACCGGCTGGACCCAGGCCGCGGCCGGGGAATGGTCCGTGGTCAACGGCGCCATCCACGGCAACGGCACGGCCCGCGGCTGGATCTACTACAACGTCCAGCAGGCCGGCACGTTCCGCTGGATCTTCGACGTGCGCCAGGTCAGCGGCAACCACGCACCCACGGTGCTGATCTGGGGCACCACGACGCCGCTGCGCGACGCGCTGAGCGCGATCCAGTTCCAGCCGCCCAACGGCGGGCACTGGGACTACCGGCCCGGGCACAACAACGGCGGGAAGGGCGAGTTCACCCAGCTGCCGCACACCAAGATCCCGGTGAACAACTGGGCGCAGTGCGAGCTCATCGCGGACCAGAAGACCGGGATCGCGCGGATGGCCTGCTGCCCGCTCGCCCCGGGCGCGGCGACCTGCAAGGCGACCGAGGTGCTCGACTTCAAGGACCCGACCGCGGGACGGGTCGGACCGCTCGCGATCCAGGTGCACAACAAGGGCATCCACGACGAGTACAAGAGCCTTTACATCGAATCCCCGGTCGTGGACAGTCCCGGATCCTTCATCACCACGAAGTAGCCCACACCCCGCGAGAGTAAGAGTTCTGCGAACTCAGGAGATACTGCGGGTCCTGCTCTCCACGGAGAGCAGGACCCGCTTCGTCCTGCCGTCAGGCGCGGATCAGTGGTGCTTGCCGCCGGCCGGGGCGAGCGCCGTGAGCGAGCCGTCCATGCCGGGAGCGAGCAGATGCCCTTCCGCGATCGACGGGCCGCCCCAGTACAGCGCGCCTGAAGGGTTGCGGTATGCGAACAGCTGCTTGCCCGTTGACGCGTCGAGCACGAGCACGGAGGGGCCCGCCGGCACCGCGAGCAGGCCGTGCGCGCCGGCCAACGCGCCGAGCACATGACCGGTCGTGGCGCAGAACTCCCACTTGGAGGCGCCGGTCGCCGGGTTCAGGGCCCGCACTCCGCCGGCGCAGCTCTTGCCGCCGATGGTGGTCGTGCCGCCGGCGACGTACAGCGTGGAGCCGTCCCAGACCGCGGGCGAGAGCGTGCCCTGACCGCCCTGCGGGTCGTCGCCGCTCGCCGCCACCTGACGCTGCCAGACCGGCCCGGCGGCGATGTTCGCGCGGTCCCAGGCATAGAAGATGCCGTTCTTGTTGCCGAGCCCGACCATCTGCCGCGTCGCTCCGTTGACCGTCGCGGTGAACAGGGTCGGCACCGAGCCGAAATCGCCGTCGGACAGCAGCTGCGCCTTGGGCACGGTCCAGTGCGCGACCACGGACAGGTTCGAGGTGCGCAGCTCCAGCAGCGAGAACGCGTAGCTCTTGCCTCCGCCGCTCGGACCGCCTACGGGCACGTACATGTCGCCGGTGGCCGTATCGACGCTCGGCGTGCCGAACACGCCGCCGCCGACGTTGATGTTCGCCTGCAACGCCCCGGTCGTCGCGTTGAGCTTGTATACGTGCGCTGCGATCACCGGCTGGTCGGCCTGCGACGAGGTCGAGACGAACACGCTGCCGCCGAAGACCTTCACCGAGCTCCACGCGAAGGCGTCCCCGCCGACCGCGACGATGTTGGTGCGCCAGATGATCGCGCCGGTGGACGCGTTGACGGCGAACGCCGAGACGTGCCCGCCGCCGGTCGCGTCGTTGCCGCCGTCGAAGACCCACAGCACCGGGGTGGAGCCGATCGTGCCGTACGCCGGGGTCGAGGCCATGCCGGCGACCTTCGGGTTGCACTTGCCGCACGTGGTCGCGCCCAACGCCCGCGTCCACAGGCTGGAGCCGTTGGCCAGCGACGTGGCATGCAGGTTGCCGTCCCAGGAGCCCCAGTACACGACGCCGCCGACGACCAGCGGCTGCGCGCTGGCGGACCGGCCGCCGTGCGCGGTCCAGCTCACGGCGAGCGAGCCGGCGTTGCCGGTGGTGAGCGCGGATTCGCCCGAGTTGAATCCGGCGCCGCCGCTGTCGGCCTGGTACTGGGTCCAGTCGGAGGACCCGGCCGCGGCGATGGCGCTCCGCCCGGTGGCGGCCAAGGCGCCGCCGGCCAGCGCCGCGGTCACGAGGGCGGCCGAGGCGGGTTTTCTCCAGCCTGAGATGTTCACGGAAGTTGCCTCCAAGTGCGCGAGAGGAGAAAGGAGAGGTGCCGTGGAATTTCGGTGGGCGCCGCACCGAAGCGGATGGCCGGTCGGTGACCGGCGGTAGACAGGGCAGGGGAATGGTGCGAACGGCGACCTATACGGGTCCTGATCGCAACGCCGGGCACGCCGCGTGCGTGCGGCCGCGGGCCGGGTCCGTCAGCGAGACCGGCCCGGGTCCGCCGCCGACCCTCAACGGCGGCGGACCCGGGCTGCGGTCCGGATCGGCGCGCGCTCGCCGATCCCCGCTCGCCGGCTGATCCCTTCCCGACTCAGCCGGCTCGGTTGCCCTGCATCCATTCATTCATGATCAGGAACGCGCCGAGACCGTGGAAGTCGTCGGTCGCCCGCGGCCGGCCCAGGTAGTAGGACAGGTCGCCGACGTTCGTTCCGATGCAGATGTTCTTGATGTGCGTCGCCCCAGCGGAGTCGGTGGAGACCTCAGCCAGCACGCCCTGGTATCCCTTCGTCGCGATCGACTGGTCCGCTGTGGGCACATAGCCGAGCGCCACCGACTTGGCGACGATGAACGTGTACATCGCGGAGCACGAGGTCTCGGTCCAGTCCGAGGACAGGCCGCCCTTGTCCACGACCTGGAACCAGCGTCCTGTCGCCGGGTCCTGATATGTGCCGATCGCCGAAACCAGCTTCTGCACGGTGCTCAGGATGGTCGCCCGGTGCGGGTCGCTCTTCGGCAGCGCGTCGAGCGTGGCGAGCGAGGCCATACCGTACCAGCCGATCGCGCGGCACCAGAACTGTGAGGAGTGGTGCGTGGCCGGGTCTGCCCAGCTGATCGGGTCGAGCGAGTAGGCGTGGTAGAGCAGGCCGGTCGGGCTTTCCAGGTGGCTGCCGTAGACCGTGATCTGCTTGCCGGCCTCGGCGTCGGCGTATGCGGCGTCGTTGTAAGCGGCGCCGTAGCGCAACAGGAAGGGCACGACCATGTACGTCCCGTCCAGCCACAGCTGGTTGGTCTTGGAGGTCGCGTGCCAGAAGCCGCCGTCCGGCGTGCGCGGGTAGGTGTTCAGCCGCGTGCGGATCTGCGCGGCCGCGGTGGCGTACTTGGCCTGGCCGGTCTGCTGGTTCAGCAGGATGAGCAGGTTGCCCGCCTGCATGCTGTCGAGGTTGTTGAAGCTGTTGGACAGATGCCCGGACGAGCTGACGAAGTGGTCGACCCAGCCCTTGATGTAGTTCAGGTACTTGGCGTCGTGCGTCCGCTGATATACGAGGTCTGTCCCGTAGAGGAAGAGGCCGACCTGGTAGCCCCAGCCGCCCAGCTTGGTCGGGTCGGGGACGCGCTTCATCGTCGAGTCGATCACGGCGCGGGACAGGTCAGTCGGCGCGGCGGCCCCAGCTGCCGCGGCGGGCGCGGCAGGAACGCCGGCCGCAGCGGCAGATTGCGCTCGAACCGTGGCGGCGGAGCTCGTCCCGGCGGCGAGGCCCACTCCCAGCACGCCGCTGAGCGCGGCCGCGAGGGTCGCGGTGAGGCGGAGCCGGAAACGAGATGGTCGGCGAATCATGGGATGCCTCCGAGGCGGCGGCAGGGGCGGCAGTCGGACCGCGCACCGTGTGGTGGGTAAGCCAGGGCACTCGACTCAGAGGTCTACACCAGTGCGGATAGCCGGTCAATGAATGGTCCGATGTTTCATTGCGTTTTCAGGCCGCAAACGCTTCCGGCGCCCGGTAAATCATTTGCCCCGGTCCGCGCCGGATTGCTGTAATCGCCGCGAAAGTATTCCCGAGACCAGGAGAAAACGCGCATGCGCGCTGCGTCCATGTCCCCCCGGAAGAGCTCCTCCTTCTACGTCAAGGACATGACGCTTCGTGAGTACGTTGAACCTCGGGATTCTGGCGCATGTCGACGCCGGTAAGACCAGCCTGACCGAGCGGCTGCTGCACGCCGCCGGAGTCATCGACCAGCCGGGCAGCGTCGACGACGGCAACACCCGCACCGACACGCTCGAGCTCGAGCGGCGGCGCGGCATCACCATCAAGTCCGCCGTGGTCTCCTTCGACCTCGGCGGCGTCACCGTCAACCTGATAGACACTCCCGGCCACCCTGATTTCATCGCCGAGGTGGAGCGGGTACTCGGCGTGCTCGACGGCGCGGTGCTCGTCATCTCGGCGGTCGAGGGCGTGCAGGCACAGACCAGGGTGCTGATGCGGGCATTGCGGCGGCTGGACATCCCGACGCTGATCTTCGTCAACAAGATCGACCGCCGCGGCGCGGACCGCGAGCGGACGCTGCGCGGCATCCGGGAGAAGCTGACCCGCGCGATCGTGCCGATGGGCGCGGTACACAAGGCGGGCACGGCCGAGGCCGCCTTCACACCCTTCGCCGCGCACGACGCCGGCTTCGCCTCGGCGGCGATCGACGTGCTCGCAGACCACGATGACGCCTTTCTCGCCGACTACCTGGAGGACGAGCACGCGGCCTCGCCCAAGCGGCTGCGCCTCGGGCTCGCGGAGCTGACCGGCAGGTCTCTCGCGCATCCGGTCTTCTTCGGGTCCGCGATCACCGGCGCGGGCGTCGCGGAGCTGACGGATGGAATCAGGGAGCTGCTTCCCACGACGGCGGAGCATGCGTACCAGACGGCCGACGCCGCCGAACCGCAGGACGCGCCGGCCGATCCGGCCCGCGGCACCGTCTTCAAGGTCGAGCGCGGCCCGGCCGGCGAGAAGATCGCGTATCTGCGGATGTTCTCCGGAGCCGTGCACACCCGCGACCGGCTGACCCTGCATCGCGCCGGAACGCGGCACGAGGGCAAGGTCACCGCGATCAGCGTGTTCGAGCGCGGCGCGGATGTGCGTCGCGAGGCGGTGACCGCCGGGCACATCGGCAAGGTCTGGGGCCTGGCCGACGTCCGGATCGGCGACGTGGTGGGCGAACCGGACACGCCGAGGCGTGCGCATCACTTCTCCCCGCCGACCCTGGAGACCGTGGTCGTACCGAGCCGACGCGCCGAGAAGGGCGCCCTGCACGCGGCCCTGGCCCAGCTCGCCGAGCAGGACCCGCTGATCGACCTGCGGCAGGACGACGTGCGGCAGGAGCTGTACCTCTCGCTCTACGGCGAGGTGCAGAAGGAGGTCATCGAGGCGACGCTGGCCGAGGAGTACGGACTCGAAGTCGGCTTCCGGGAGAGTACGACCATTCACATCGAGCGCCCGGCCGGCACCGGCGCGGCGCTCGAAGCGATCAAGAAGGGCGACAATCCGTTCCTCGCCACGGTCGGCCTGCGCGTCGAGCCCGGCGCGATCGGCAGCGGCGTGCAGTTTCGGCTCGGCGTCGAGCTGGGTTCGATGCCGTACGCGTTCTTCAAGGCGGTCGAGGACACCGTGCACGAGACGCTGCGCCAAGGCCTGCACGGCTGGCAGGTCACCGACTGCGTCGTGACCATGACGCACTCGGGCTACTGGCCGAGGCAGAGCCACGCGCACCAGCGCTTCGACAAGTCGATGTCGAGCACCGGCGCGGACTTCCGAGGCGTGACCCCGCTGGTCGTGATCGAGGCGCTGCGCGGGGCCGGAACCAAGGTGTACGAACCCGTACATCGCTTCCGGCTCGACCTGCCGGCGGACTCGCTCGGCCCGATCCTGCCGATCCTCACGGCGCTGCGCGCCGTACCGCAGACCTCGCGGCTGCACGGTTCCGCGTGCGTGGTCGAGGGCGAGGTCCCGGCCGCGCGGGTGAGCGCGCTGGAGCGGCAGCTGCCCGGCCTGACCGGCGGGGAGGGGGTCCTGGAGTACGAATTCGACCACTACGAGGAGGTGCGCGGCGAGATCCCGCGGCGGCCGAGATCCGATCACAATCCGCTGGACCGCAAGGAGTACCTGCTTCACGTCCAGCGGCGGGTCTAGGGAACGAGGAACAAGGGACGAGGAACGAAGCACACCGCGCGGACCCGACACTCGCGCCTGGACACTGGCGATCCGCAGCCCGGACCGCAAGACTGCAACCGGTTCGACGACGAGGAGTGACGCATGCTGTTCGCTGGGGTCGCGTGGTCGGCCGAGGGCTACGAGGTCGGGTTCTCGGACCAGGCCGGGCAGCCGGACCCGCGCGTCCCGGCGCGCCGGTTCGGCGGCGGCGAACTGCCGGACCTGGTCGCGTTCCTGACCCGGATCGCGCGGGCATCCGGACCGCTCGGAATCGTGGTCGAGAGCACGAACGGCGCGGTTGACGGATTCCTGCTCGCCGCCGGGCTCGACGTGTACCGCGCTGATCCGGCACTGCTCGACGAGGCCCGCGCGTCTTCGAGCCCTGACCTCGTTGGGCCGCGCCCGGATTTCGGCTCGGTCCCCGCGCTCGCGCTGGCGCGGGTCGCCGCCGGGCAACTCGACTCGCTCTCGAAGCTGACCACCGAGGACGGCAGCCTCACCGGACGGTACCTGCCGCCGGCGGCCACCTTCGCCCCGCCGGGCACGGAACTGGAAGCGCGCGGCCGGGAGGCCGGCTGCGTCAAACACGGTCCGCGCGAGCGCCCGGCCGTCGCACTCAGCTTCGACGACGGACCGCACCCGGTGTTCACGAACCAGATCCTTGAGATCCTGGCGCGTTACCAGGCCCAGGCGACCTTCTTCCCGATCGGCCTGAGTGCGTCAGGATTCGGAGATCTCCTGGCCAAGGCCGCCGACGCGGGCCACGCGGTCGGCAATCACACGTGGTCGCACCCGTATCTGCCGGATCTGTCGGCCGCCGGGCTGCGCGAGCAGATCGACCGTACGAGCGAGGCGATCGCGAGCGCGGTCGGCACGCGGCCGTCGATGGCGCGTCCGCCGTACGGTTCGCTGACCGCCGAGGTGCTGGAGAAGTGGACCGGGCTCGGCTTCGAGGAGCGGATCGTGCTCTGGGACGTGGACTGCGCGGACTGGGCCCGGCCGGGCGCCGAGGCGATCGCGGACAAGACGCTCAAGGAGATCCAGCCGGGCTCGATCGTGCTGATGCACGACAGCGGCGGCGACCGCTCGCAGACGGTGCAGGCGCTGCCGGCCATCATCGAGGGCTGCCTGGAGCGCGGTTACGGGCTCGCGACCGTGCCCGAGCTGCTGGGGCTGCACTAGGGCCCAGCAGCTCGGGCACGAGAGGTGACTAACGCCGGTCTGCCTCGGTCCGGTCGCCGAGCGTCTCGTCGGTCTCCGGTATCGGGGCGCCCATCGGGTCGGGCGCCACGTTGTCGCGCCCGCCCATGACGTCGGGGATCGGCGCCGCGGACTGGTCGCTGGCCTGGCCGGGGCGCAGGGTCCGCGCCCCCGCGTCCTCGGCTACCGGCTGCGTGTCCGACGGGATGGCGCTGGTGTCGTCCGGGGCGACCCGTCCCGGCGCGTCCAGCGCTTCCGGGTCCATGGTCTGATCGTCCACGGTCCCGCCACGCGGCCCCATCTCGTCTCCGGGCCGCGCGGCGCCGGCCGCGGGCTCGCCAAAGCTGGTCTCTTCGGGATCGGTCTCGTGCCTCATTGGTGCGCCTTCTTCCTTCGTTCAGCCGCCGCGCTGCGCCCTATACCGACCCTCCCCGGCTCACTCCAGCCGCACTAACCCGTGACGGCAGGTTCGAATCGTTCCGGAGCGCCGAAGAGCCCAGGAAGCCGTCCAGTTGGCGTCGAGTGCGCGCGGCCTGCAGCAGCGCGCGGATCGCGGTGCGCTCACCCCAGCGCGGTTCGCGGGCGATGTCCCGGTACGCGGGGTGCAGCTGGGTCCAGCGCCGGGCGAAGGGGCACAGCGCCAGCACCGTGCGGTCGTGGGCGCGGGCGTCGTCGAAGATGTGGCGCATCAGCAGCGAGCCGATGCCCTTGTCGTGGTCCTCCGGCGCGACCCGGACGTAGGGCACCAGCACGGTGTCCCGCACCAGGATCCATTGCGCCGACCCCACAGGCCGGCCGTCCAGGTACGCGGTGTAGCGTTCGCGGCCTTCCTCAGCCTTGATCTCGAGTGTCATGGCCGGGCGCGGGGGCGGCGATGGCCGGGGCGGTCATGCGTCGGGGCCCGCTCCTCCTCTCGCTGTGTTCGGGTTTTGATCAGTGAGCGGGCAGAGCCGCGGCAGCAGACAGGCGGCCTCCCCGCCCTCGTCCGCCGCCGCTTCCTCGCGCGCTTCCAACCGGGCCAGCGCCGCCGGGTCTGTCGGCAGCTGGATGCGCAGGCCGGTGCGGGCGCGATGCACGGTCAGGTTACGCCAGGCCGCCCGGGCCCGCGATGATCGAGCGGCGCGATCCGCGCGGCAGCCAGGTCAGCGCGTGCGTGGCGAGCGCGATCGACTCCTCGCCGGAGCGCAGGATGCCGTTGCCGGCGATCGGGAGCAGCAGCACGTCCACGTCGCGCTCGGTGTGCGCCTCGACGGTGGTTCCCGGGGGGAGCCGGACCAGGTTGGCGTCGAGCTGGCGCCCCGCCTCGGCCAGGCGCCACAGCGCCCCGCGCTGCTCGTCGGCCGCCTGGGCCAGGCACCAGTCGAGATCGGCCAGCAGGCTCGGGCTCGGGTCTGCGGCGCCGTTGCGCTCTTTGGTCTCACTGCCTGCGGTGTTCATGGCTTCCTCGGGTGCTTTTCGGTGGTGCGGGGTCGGTGGTCAGTCGGAGCCGCTGTCCGCGCCGACCGGGACGGCGGCGGACGGCGGACCGGCGGGCGGCCGCCTGCCCTTCACGGCTCGCCGGGCGGGCAGCAGGCGCTCGCGGTGCATTTCCTCGTGCAGGTCGCGCCGCCGGGCGTGCAGCAGCTGATCGAGGGTGATCAGCCCGGCCAGGCGGTGCGGCGCGGCGCGGTGGACCACCAGCGCCTTGGTGACGTTGTGGTGCGCCAGGATGTTGGCGACCTCGCGCAGCGTGTGGTCGGTGTAGACCACGGCTCGGCCGGTCAGCGCCGGGCGGCCGTGCACGTTCGGCGCGTGGTGGCTGTTCGAGCCCTGCGACCCGAAGCCGTCGCGCAGAACCACGCCGTCGCGAACCGCCGTGGGTTCGTGCGGCAGGGTCAGATCCGCGGTCTGCTCCCCGGGATTGCGGGTCATGACCTCGTGCGCGAACAGCGCCTCCAGCGGGTCGGTGGTGTACTCGCGGGTCAGGTGCAGGCCGCGCCGGGCGATCTTCTCGGTGAGCACCGAGCGCTTGAGCAGCAGCGCGGAGAGGGCGTAGGCGCTGACCGAGGCGATCAGCAGGGCCGGCAGGTCGGGCCAGGCGCGGGTGAGCTCCAGCGTGAAGACCACCCCGGTGAGCGGGGAGCGCATGACGCCGCCGACCACGGCGGCCAGTCCCGCCATCGCCCAGAACCCCGGGAAGACCTGCGGCAACACCGTGCCCTCCAGCGCACCGAGCGCTCCGCCGATCATGAACACCGGCGCGAGTACCCCGCCCGAGGTCCCCGAACCCAGCGAGAGCGACCAGATCAGGGTCTTGACGAAGAGGATGCCGAGGACCAGCGAGAGCCCGGCCTGCCCGGTGAGCAGCTGGTCGATGACGTCGTAGCCGACGCCCAGGGCGCGTGGCTCGATCAGACCACCGATTCCGATGATCAGACCGCCGATCGCAGGCCACCACATCCAGTGAAATCGCAGCCGGGAGAAGGCGTCCTCGGCCAGGTACACGAGTCCGGTGGCGCCGACGGCGAGCAGCCCGCCGGTGAGCCCGGGGATGAGCGAGAGCAGTTGCGCACCCGCGCCCGGTCGCACGACGTGCGCGACCGGGAAGATCGCGCCGGTGCCGAGCAGGAAGCCGCGGCAGATGATGGAGACGGACACGGCCGTGCCGACGGGTATCAGGCTGCGCGGACGCCACTCGAACAGCAGCAGCTCGACCGCGAGCAGCACCGAGGCGAGCGGCGCGTTGAAGGTCGCCGCCATGCCGCCGGCCGCGCCGGCCACCAGCAGGGTCTTGCGTTCGTCCGCGGAGAGCTTCAGGCCCTGCGCCAGGATCGAGCCCACCGCGCCGCCGGTCATGATGATCGGGCCCTCGGCGCCGAACGGACCGCCGGTGCCGATGCTGACCGCGGCGGACACCGGCTTGAGCACGGCCACACGCGGCGCGACCCGGCTGCCGCCGATGAGGATGGCCTCAATCGCCTCGGGCATGCCGTGCCCGCGGATCTTCTCCGAGCCGTAGCGGGCCATCAGCCCGACGATCAGACCGCCGCCGACAGGCGCCACGACGACCAGCCAGCCGGGGTGGTGCACGGCGCCGGGCGCGACCAGGCCAGTGGCGACACGCTGGTAGAACACCAGATTGGTGATCAAGCCGATCAGCCGCAGCAACACGAAGGCGGCCACGGCGCTGGCCGCCTCGACCGGCGCCGCCAGCAAGGTGATCAGCAGCACCCGCGGCGTGAGGGTGAAGTCGCCGAGGTGCTGCGGCCGCT
>NZ_DASRGV010000067.1:0-5346 GCF_035650855.1 Actinocrinis sp.
CGGGCCCGGCGACGAGGTGTCGGTGACGGTCGGCGCCGGGCTGCCGGTGTCCAGCGAGATGACGATGCCGCCGCCGGACGCGGTCGCCGGCGCGGGCAGCAGCACCAGCAGCCCGCCGACCAACGCGGCGACGCTGGGCACGATCGCGGCGACGGCCCGCCGCCTGCGGCGAACAATGCTGCGGGGCGTCATGATTCAGCCCCCTCAGTGCTCTGCGATACGGATACCGGCACCGGCTCGGGTTCCGGTTCCGGAGCGCCGGCGGCGGCGTGGCGGCGCCTGATGCCCGAGGCCGCCGCGGCGATGAGGGCCAACGCGGCGAGCAGCGCGGCGACGAGGTAGGCCATGCGCGCCGCGCCCGTCTTCGGCTGCGCGGCCGGGGCTTTCGCCTGATTCACCGTCGGGCTGAGCACGCCGGGCAGCAGCGCGGCCTTGCGCGGACCCGCGGAGAAGTCGAGGACGGCGCCGAGGTCCGCCGCGGACGCGTCGCGCGCGGCGAGCGGTTGCAGGCGCCAGTTGGTCTCGATGAACCGCAGCGCGCTGGTCGGATCCAGCTGCGTGTGGTCGATCCGGCCGACCGGGGCGTAGGCGCTGACCAGGACGGCGGGCACCCGGAGGCCCAGCGTGCCGGTCGGCGTGCTCGGCGGAGGAACGTGGTCGTACCAGCCTCCGGATTGCTCGTACGACCAGAGGAAGGCCGTGGAGGGCCAGTACCGGCTGACCATCAGCTGGTTGAGCATGGTCTGCAGCAGCCGTTGCGCGGTCGGGATCGAGCGGGCGGAGCGTTCGTCAGCTCCGGAGGTCGCCACGTACGCGACCGCCGGCAGGGTGCCGCGCTCCAGGTCGCGGTAGTACTCGCTCAGGTCGACGATGTGCCCGCGCAGCGCCGGATCGTCGACGAAGCGGGCGTAGTCGAGCACGGGCACGCGGGTGGCTTGGTCGTCGGTGCGGCCGTCGACGACGGTGCGGAAGGTGTGCGCGGGGTTGTAGTCCTGCACGTAGAACTTCCAGCTCACCCCGGCGGCCTGCAGCAGGTCGAAGATGGTGGGCTGATTGCCGAAACCGGCCGCCGGGATCCGCTCCCCCGGGCTCGGCGCGCCCGCGCCGGAGATCCAGTAGGAGCGGTTGGTGACCGAGCCGAAGGCGGCGTCGGAGAAGAAGTGGTCGAACAGCACGTACTGGTCGGCCGCCGCCCAGGAGGTCGGCAGGTCGGCGCGGTCGTAGTAGCCGACCGCGCTGGTGCCGTCGCGGTTCTGTTGTTCGTACGCTGAGACGAAGGCGTCCATCTTGCCGCCGTCGAGCTGAGTGGCGATCAGCTGGCGGCCGGCGGCCAGAACGGGAACCGCCTTGCCGTGCAGCGAGAAGGGTTTCACGCACGACGCGGTCGGTCCGCTCGTGCCCAGACTCTGGCAGGTCCCGGCGGGCAGTCCGTCCGCGCCGCGGTAGGTGCCGAAGTAGTTGTCGAAGGTCCGGCCGCCCTGCATCAAGTAGACGAAGTGCTTGATCGGCGTGGTCGTGGACCCGGCGCTCGGAACGGCGCCGGCGGCATGGGCCACGGCGGGAGACGCGCCGGTCCCCGCGAGCGCGATCGCCGCGGCCAGCAGCGGAATGAGGCTTCTGCGACGCATCATGGATGCACCTCGTACACGATGATGACCGGTGCGGCGCCCGGTCCGCTCTTGCCGCTGACCGGCACGGTCGCGGTGTACACGGCGACACCGTGATACTTGTCGATCAGCTTCTTGATCTCGCCCGCGTAGTAGGGGCTGCGCCCCGCGGTGAACGAGTCCCACACCAGGTATTGGTACTCGCCGCTGCGCACGGCGCGGTCCGGGTTGGCCACCGGCTGGTAGACGGGATTGCGGTTTCGCGGGTCGGTCGACACGGACAGCGCGCCCACCTGGTGGTGCCCGTAGAACTCGAGCACGTTCGCGATCGAGGGCCCGGCCGCCAGCAGCCGCGCGCCGATCGGGGTGTTGGCGCCGATCCACTGCCCCGTCGCCCGTCCTCCCGGCAGGCCGCCGGTGCCGGCCAGGAACGCGGTGGAACCGGAGGGCGTGATCCGCTGCCAGGTCGGCACCGCCAGGCTGACGGTTGCGGCGATCCCGCAGACGACGGCACCGGACGTGAACGCGAGGCCGGTGCGGGAGCGCAGGCCGCCGCGAGCCTTCAGCGCTTTGGTCCACAGCGCCCCGATCGGCCGCCCGGCCAGCACGGCGAGCGCCGGGGTGGCCGGCAGCAGGTACTGGAAGCCCTTGACCGGCCAGATGGTGAAGAAGGCCAGCGGGACGGCGACCCAGGTGACCAGCAACCGCTCCCGCCAGCTGCGTTGCGGCCACAACCACACCAGGCCGGCCGCGGCGATGAGGAGCACCGCGGGCCCGATCACCCGGGGCAGGTCGGTGAAGTAGAACCACAGCGGATGGTTGGCGCGCCGCAGCAGCTGCCACAGCAGGAAGTTCTGGCCGGTGCCGGAAGCCGAGGCCAGCCGCAGCGCGATCGGATACGTCGCGAAGACCACGACGAACACGCCGAGGCCGAGCGCGTGGTGGCGCAGCCGAAGCCGGCCCGCCGCGCCCATCGCCCCGAACGCGTAGACGCCGACGAGCAGCACCACCGCGGTCTCCTTGGCCAGCGCGGCCATTCCGAGCATCGCCCCGGCGGCGGCGATCCAGCGCCTCGGGTCGGATTCGGCCGCGCGGACCACGCAGTACAGGCCGACCACTGCGAACGTGGTCATCGGGCCGTCGAGCAGCACCTGCCGGCTCACCATGACGTGATACGGCATGACCGCGAGGATCGCCGCGGCCGCGAGACCCGCCGCTGCGCCGTACAGTCGGGCGCCGAGCAGGTAGGTCAGCGCGACCGCGGCGACTCCGAACCCGGCCGCGACCGCACGCGCGGCCCAGTCCGTGTCGCTGATCCGCAGCGCCTCTCCGACGAGGAGTTGCACCAGGATCGGATGCGCCCGGAAGATCGGGAACATCCCGGTGAGCGCGTGGTTTCCAGCCAGCGCTTCTGAGCTGCCGGTGTAGACGGCCTCGTCGCTGTTGAGGCCGACCGCGGCGAGCGCGTCGAAACGAAGCAGCGCGGCGACCGCCAGCACGAGGCAGAGCGGGAGCGCGCGCAGACCGAGCCGTCGCGCGCCGAGGCGGTGGCGCGGACGTGGCTGCGCGTGCTCCGGCCCGGGCCCGGACGGCCGGGGGGATGAACCGTCCGGGTGCTCGTGGCCGCCCTCCGGTGCCGTCGCGATCGGCGGCGCCAGCGACGGACGGGGCAGGTCGAGCTCGCGGATCTCCCGTGCCCCGAGACCCGCGGAGAAGGCGGCGCCGCGCCAGTTCACGCCGCGCTCCGGCTTGAGCCCGGTTCCGCCACCACCCAGCGCGGCCAGGCCTGCGCGCGCTGACGCTGCGGTTCGCCGTCGCCGGCGGCGACCGCGGCCAGTTGCGGCACCGGCACGGAACCGTCGCCGACCTCTGCGTCGTGAATCAGCGCCGGAATCTGGTCGGCCCATCCGAACGTGTCGGAGGCCAGCACCCGGGTGCGCACGTTGCTGAGGAAGGAGGCGAGGATCTCGCGCTCCATGGCCCGCAGCTCCTGGTAGCCGTGACCGCCGATGGTGATGGTCGGCGCGAGGTACCGGAACGGCGGGAAGCCGTAGGCGTCGTCGGTGTTGGTGAGCATCTGCTCAAGCGCGTGTTCGCGGTCGAGGTCGACGAGCTTGGGCGCGCCGCGTTCGATCACGAACAGCTCGCGCACGTCGGCCGTCGGCGCGAAGGTGCAGCGCACCAGCCGGTCCGCGGTGTACTTCGGCGGCGGCACCATCCGCTGAGTCAGTGCATTGATGCCCATGATCGGCAGGTTGAACCGGCTGAGCGCGACCGCGAAGGAACGGCCCGACTTCGAGTGCAGCCGGCTCTGCAGCTGCAGGTGCCGCCACTCCTTGCGGGTCAGGTCGTCGGCGTTGACCGCGCGCAGCGTGTGCGAGCTGATGGTCAGCGGCTTCGGGAAGCAGTGCGCGGTGCCGTCCGGGTCGATCACGGTCATGTCGTCGGACAGGAACCGGCCGCCGTGCTCGCGCAGCAGCCGCAGCACGGTCCCGGTCTTGCCCGTGTCGGTGAGCGCGGAGAGCATCACGCCGACGCCGTCGATCTCGACGCAGGCCGAGTGCAGCAGCATGCGCCCGCGCGAGACCATGACGAACCGCAGCAGCGCCTCGAGGATGTTCGTGTAGACCACGTGCGGCGAGCGGGCCAGCAGCGGCCCGACCTCGATGGCGATCGGATCGCCGAGGTCGATGCGGAAATTGGCCCCGGCCCGGCCCAGGTGCTCCTCGTAGTTGATCACCGTCGGACCCGGTCGCTCGGTCATCTCCGCGCGCCGGCGCGGCGAACGCCCGCCGATGTGCCCGACCCGCACCGTGATGTCGAGGTCGTGCTCGCCGGTCCACTGCGCCCGGAAGAACTCCAGCTCCGGCAGCAGGATCTGCGAGCCGATGCGCACCAGGCCTGCCACGTCGTAGCGGTAGGCCAGGTAACGCGAGTGCTTGCGGACGGCGTGCACGTGATCGTCGGACGCGACCGGCTCGGCGGCCTCGGCCGGCTCGCGCGGCGCCGCCAGGTCCACCAGCAGGTGCACCGGGTCGCGGGTCTTCTCCACGCCGCTGCCGTAGATCACCCGGTCGCTGATGAGGAACCGGAGCAGGAACAGGGCGACCAGCGTCACGGCGTTGGCCGTGAGCAGTCCCATGCCCCAGACGATGAGCAGCTGGAGCACCGGAAGGCGCCCGAGCAGCAGCAGGTTGTTCATCAGGTAGAAGCGCACGGCGCGGCCCCCGAAGGTGCCCTGCCCGCGCCCGCGGTACACCAGCGCGTCGATGAGCAGGAAGTTCCACGTCGTCGAGCACTGCGTGGCGAGCGCGGCGGCGAGCAGGTGGTGAATTCCCAGCGTGTGGAAGCAGAACCAGAGCGCGGCGGTGTTCACCACGATGCCGCTCGCGCCGACCGCGCCGAATCCGGCCATGCGCGCCAGGGCGAGCCAGGTGGCGCGCCGGCCCGAGGGGCGCTGGCGCAGCTGTCCGGCCAGCCGGGCCTTGCGCAACCGCGCCAGGTGGCGCGCGAAGGCCAGGCCTTGCCGCAGCGACGCCTTCGTCTGCCCCGCGTACCTGGGCTCGAAGCGGTATGAGGCCTCCGCCACGCGAGCGCCGGGGTGCCGGACCAGGATCTCAAGCAGGATCTTGAAGCCGAGCGGATTGAGCCGATCCAGATCCACCGCCGCGCGGCGGAAGGCGAACAGGCCGGAGAGCGGGTCGGTGACCATGGCCAGCCGGCGCGGGAACACCGTCTT
>NZ_DASRGV010000068.1:0-16559 GCF_035650855.1 Actinocrinis sp.
GGAGCGCGCGGTCAAGGGCCTGGTCACCGGGCGGTACGAGTGGGTCGCCTTCACGTCGGCCAACGCGGTCAAGGCGGTGTCCGAGAAGTTCGAGGAGTACGGGCTCGACGCGCGCGCCTTCGCCGGGATCAAGGTCGCCGCGGTCGGCGAGCAGACCGCCAAGGCGCTGCGTGCCTTCGGCGTCGTGCCGGACCTGGTGCCTTCGGGCGACCAGTCGGCGGCCGGGCTGCTTGAGGATTTCCCGGCCTACGATCCGGCTTTCGACCCCATCGAGCGGGTCTTCCTGCCGCGCGCGGACATCGCCACCGAGACGCTGGTGGCGGGTCTGGTCGAGCTGGGCTGGGAGGTGGACGACGTGACCGCGTACCGCACGGTGCGCGCCGCGCCGCCGCCCGCCGAGGTGCGCGAGGCGATCAAGGGCGGCGGCTTCGACGCGGTCCTGTTCACCTCCTCCTCCACGGTCAAGAACCTGGTGGGCATCGCGGGCAAGCCGCACGCCTCGACGGTGATCGCGTGCATCGGTCCGCAGACCGCGAAGACGGCCGAGGAGCACGGCCTGCGCGTCGACGTGCTCGCGCCGGCGCCGAGCGCCGCGGTGCTGGCCGAGGCGCTGGCCGCGTTCGGACAGGCCCGGCGCGAGGCCGCGATCGCGGCCGGCGAGCCGGTGCTGCGGCCTTCGGAGCGACGCTCCTCGCGGGCCCGGCGCGCGAAGTAAGGCAGCGGTGAAGTAGGGCAGCGGTGAAGTAGGGCAGCGGTACAGAGAAGCGGTACAGATAGCAGGACAAGGCCGGGCGGCGCGCGGTGAACCGGAAGGCGCCGTCCGGGCGTGACGGGGTTGCGTAACCGAATTCTGAACAGCGGCGGCGAATCCGGCGGATCTGAAGTCCGGATTCAGCCAGGCGGATAGGCTGGTTTCCATGACGGCATCCCAATTCCCGACCGTGCGGCCGAGGCGGCTGCGGCAGACGCCCGCGCTGCGCCGGCTGGTGGCCGAGACCCGGCTGCAACCGGCCGATTTCGTGCTGCCCATGTTCGTGAAGGAGGGCCTGGACGAGCCCGCGGCCATCGCCTCGATGCCGGGCGTCTACCAGCACACCCTTTCCAGCCTGCGCAAGGCGGCGCACGAGGCCGTGACGGCCGGCGTCGGCGGGCTGATGCTGTTCGCGGTGCCGGAGGAGCGGGACGCGACCGGTTCGGCAGCGGTCGATCCGAACGGCATCCTGCAGCGGGCGATCCGCGAAGTGGCCGACGAGGTCGGCGACTCGACCGTCATCATGAGCGACCTGTGCCTTGACGAATTCACCGACCACGGGCACTGCGGCGTCCTGCGCGCGGACGGCGCCGTCGACAACGACGCGACGCTCGAGATCTACGGCGAGATGGCCGTCGCCCAGGCCGAGGCGGGCGCGCACCTGCTCGGCGCCAGCGGGATGATGGACGGCCAGGTCGGCTTCGTGCGCCGGGCGCTGGACGCCGCCGGATATCAGGACACGGGCATACTGGCCTACGCCGTGAAGTACTCCTCGGCCTTCTTCGGGCCCTTCCGCGACGCGGTGGAGTCGCAGCTGCAGGGCGACCGCAAGACCTACCAGCAGAACCCGGCGAACGCCGTCGAGGCGCTGCGCGAGGTACGGCTGGACCTGGCCGAGGGCGCGGACCTGGTGATGGTCAAGCCCGCCATGTCGTACCTGGACATCGTGCGCCGGGTCGCGGACGAGGTGGACGTGCCGGTGGCGGCCTATCAGATCTCCGGCGAGTTCGCGACGGTCGAAGCGGCCGCGGCGAACGGCTGGATCGACCGGGACGCGGCCATCCTGGAGACGCTGACCTCGATCAAGCGCGCCGGGGCGTCGATCATCCTGACGTACTGGGCGCTGGACGCGATCCGACTGCTCGGCTGACTCCCAGCTCGAGCACGTCATCGCTCACCGCCTCGATGAGCCCCGGATCGTGCTCGACGAGGACGATCGCCAGGCCGCCCGCGCGCAGCGCGCGCACCGTCCCGGCGAACTCCTCGACCTGCTGCTCGCTCATGCCGGAGGAAGGCTCGTCGAGGAGCAGGACGCGAGCCCCGGCGGCCAGCGCGCGGGCGATCTCCACGATGCGGGCGATGCCGGTGGGCACCGCGGCGAGCGGCTGGCCGGCGAAGTCGACAAGACCGAAGCGTCGCAGCAGGTCGCGCACGACGGTGGCCGGGTCGTCAGCGCGCCGTCCGGTTGAACTGGACAGCTCATCCTCGCGCCGACCGGGCTGTCCGGTTGAGCGGGACAACCCTCCTCCCGACAGCTCGGCCGCGACCAGCAGGTTGTCCGCGATGCTGAGCGAGCTGAACGGCTCAAGGCGCTGGAAGGTGCGCCCCAGCCCGAGCCGGGCCCGCCGGTGCACCGGCAGCCGCGTCACGTCCCGCCCGAACAGCCACACCCGGCCCGCGGTCGGCCGCAGCGACCCGCAGACCACGTCGAGCAGGGTCGACTTCCCGGCGCCGTTCGGCCCGACGAGTCCGAGCACCCGGGCCTCGCCGACCTCGAAGGTCACTTCGCGCAGCACCGGGACGCCCCGATAGCCAGCGGTAACACCCTCGACCCGCAGGGGAGCGGATGGAGTCAAATTCACATCTCCCTTAGCTCCCATTCACAGACTCCCGTGATACAAAGCAGACTCGCGTGTAATCGGGGTACTTGTCATCCATCAAGCGGTGACGATCGGAACTTGGAGTGCCGGTGGACCACACTCAGGAACAGGGCCGGGCGTCTGACGCTCCCGCACCGCCTTCCGAGCTGCGGTCGACCGGGGCGCAGTCGGTCGCTCCTGAGCCGTTCCAGTCTCCTGCCGGGCCGTCCGCACCTCCCGTGCCGCCCGGCCTGCAGCCACCGCCGCAGCCGCAGTCTCAGCCCGCCGGATACTCCCAGTCTCCCGTCGCGCCTCCCGCACCGGAATCCGCGCCGAGCCCACCCGGCCGCATCTCCCCGCTGCGCGCGCTGGCCGAGATCGGCGCGGTGTACTTCGTCTCGTTCGGGCTCGGCGTGATCAGCGCGGTCGGCCTGCTCACCGATCCGGCGCTCGGCTCCGACCAGCAGATCCACTCCTGGATCGAGGCCGGCAGCGAGATGATGCAGTACATCATGCAGGCGTGCACCGTGGTGTTCGGTGTGGCGTACTTCAGCCTGCGCCGTGGCCTCACGCTCAGCTCGATCTTCGGCCGCTTCAACAAGCCGAAGCCTCCTGCGCTGTACGCGCCGTATGGCTCATACCCAGGTGCTCCAAACCAGGGGGCTCCGTACCCTGGGGCGGCTTATCCCTCGGGCCAGTACCCGGTCGGTGAGTACCCGGTGCCGCAGTACCAGTACCCGTATCCGACGCAGACGCAGCTGTACGCGCCGCCGTACTCCGCACCCGCGCCGCCCGGCTACCAGGGCTACATGTCCTACCCGCAGATGGCATACGCGCCGACCCGGCCCGCCGAGCGCGGCCGGGGCTGGCAGTTCGCTCGGGCGTTCTTCCTGTCCATGGCCGGCGTGCTCGGGTTCCTGCTGGCCGTGGTGATCTACGTCAACGTCACCGGCAAGTCCACCGGCGCGCCGGACCAGGGCCACAGCCTGTGGATGGTCCCGGTCGGCATCGTGGTCGCGCTCTCGGCCGGCTTCGGCGAGGAGGTGCTGATCACCGGGATGGTGGTCACCGCCCTCGAACAGGCCGGCTTCGGCAGGCGCGCCTGGGTGATCTACCTGGTCGCGATCGCGCTGCGGATCCCGTTCCACCTGTACTACGGCTGGGCCTCGCTCGCAGTGATCTGCTTCACCGTGGTCAACATCTGGGTCTACCGGCGCTGGCGGCTGCTGTGGCCGATCGTGCTCGCGCACGCCGTCTACGACGCACTGGAGTTCGCCGGTTCGCTCCAGCCCGCGCTGGCCGGCCTCGGACTGCTCGCGCTGGGCCTGGCGACCTTCGTGATGGTGATCGTGATCGCCTGCATCGAGCTGTCCGACCGTTCGGCCCGCCGCCGCTTCAACCAGTGGCGCACGGCGGTCGGCGTCTGACTGAAGGCCCGGGACCGCGCCTTCCGGCCCGCCCCGCCCCGCGTCAGGACGGCTTGCGCCCGGTCACGCCCCAGGCCACCAGCCGGGTCAGGCCGGAGCGCAGCTCGCCGTCCTTGACCGACCAACTGTCGAAGGCCCTGGTGTGCGACGCGCTCGCGGCCAGCATGGTGACCAGCGCGCCGGCGGTCGCGGCCGGATGCACGTCGGCGTCCAGCTTCCCGCCGCGCTGCAGCTCCGAGATCGCCTCGGTCAGCGCCTGCACCACCGAGTTGAGCAGCTTCATGCGTATCCGGGAGAATCGCCGGTCCCCCTCGGCCGCGGCCAGGTCCACCACGCGCAGGATCGCGTCGTGCTGCCGCCAGAAGTCCAGGAAGCCGTCCACGAGGGCCGCGGCGGCCACGGTGCCGGAGCGCCCGCTCCAGCTCTGCTCCGCGGCCAGGTCCCGGAGCGTCGCGGCCTCCTTAAGCACCTCGTTGGCCAGCTCGACCACCGCGGTCTGGATGTCCGGGAAGTACTGGTAGAAGGTGGCCGGCGAGGTTCCGGCCTGCCGGGCCACGTCGATCACGGTCACGTCCCGGTACGAGGTGGACGCGATCAGCTCGCCGAGGCATTCGAGGAGCCGGGTGCGGGTGGCCTGACCCCGGCGGCCGGCGATCCGCCCGTCAACGGTACGTACTTGTGTCATACCGTCAGTTTATATATGGCTCGATAGATTGCATTTGTGACGGAGCATCGGTTGCGCCATCTGGTGGACCCTCAGCTCTCGTAGCCTCAGCTGCCTGTTCTGTCAGTCGTCTGCCGACACCTCGGTCGCTTCGGTCGCGCTCCCGGCCGGAACCAGCCGCACCACCACCGATTTGGACGTCGGCGTGTTCGATACCTGCGCCGTCGAGTCCAGCGGCACCAGCACGTTCGTCTCCGGGAAATACGAGGCGGCGCAGCCGCGCGCGGTCGGGTAGCGCACGACGCGGAAGTCCGCGGCGCGCCGCTCCACCCCGTCCCGCCACACGGAGACGAGGTCCACCCGATCGCCGTCCGCGATGCCGAGGCCGGCCAGATCCACCGGGTTCACGAACACCACCCGGCGCCCTTGTTTGACGCCGCGGTACCGGTCATCGAGCCCGTAGATAGTGGTGTTGTACTGGTCGTGCGAGCGGACGGTCTGCAACAGCAGGTGCCCTTCCGGTACGCGCAGCACCTCGAGCGCGTTGACGGTGAAGTTCGCCTTGCCGGTCGCGGTGGGGAAGGTCCGCGAGTCGCGCGGGCCGTGCGGCAGCTGGAAGCCGCCGGGTTCGCGCACCCGCTTGTTGAAGTCCGCGAAGCCGGGCACGACGCGCTCCACCCGCTCCCTGATCCGGTCGTAGTCGGCGGCCAGCCAGCTCCACTCGACCGACTCCGCCCCGTCCGTCACCCGACCGCCGAACAGCTCCCCGGCCAGCCCGGTGACGATGGCGACCTCGCTCTTCAGCTGCGGTGACGCCGGCTCAAGCCGGCCGCGCGAGGCGTGCACCATCGACATCGAGTCCTCGACCGTCACGAACTGCTCGCCGCCCTCTTGCACGTCCCGCTCGGTGCGGCCGAGGGTGGGCAGGATCAGCGCGGCGCGGCCGGTGACCGCGTGCGAACGGTTGAGCTTCGTGGAGACCTGCACGGTCAGCCCGCAGTTGCGCATCGCCGCCTCGGTGACCGCCGTGTCCGGAGTCGCGTTCACGAAGTTCCCGCCGACCGCGAAGAACACCTTGACCTTGCCGTCGCGCATCGCCCGGATCGCGTCCACGGTGTCGTAGCCGTGCTCGCGCGGCGGCTCGAAGCCGAACTCGGCCGCGAGCGCGTCCAGGAACCTGGCCGGCGGCTTCTCGTAGATGCCCATCGTGCGGTCGCCCTGCACGTTCGAGTGCCCGCGCACCGGGCACACCCCGGCGCCCGGCCGGCCCACGTTGCCGCGCAGCAGCAGGAAGTTGACGATCTCGCGGATGGTCGGCACCGAGTGCTTGTGCTGGGTCAGGCCCATCGCCCAGCACACGATGATGTTGCGCGCCCCGAGCGCCCGCTTGGCCAGCGCCTCGATCTGCTCGCGCGGCAGGCCGGTGGCCTCCAGCACGTCGTCCCAAGACGTCTCGCGGACGTCCTTCGCGTACGCGTCGAAGCCGTGCGTGTGCTGCTCGATGAACGCCTGATCGAGGACGTGCCCCGGCGCGCGGTCCTCGGCCTCCAGCAGCAGTCTGCCGAGCGCGCGGAACAGGGCCAGATCGCCGCCGAGCCGGATCTGGAGGAAGGCGTCGGCCAGCGCGGTGCCGTTGCCGACCAGTCCCCGGACGGTCTGCGGGTTCTTGAACCGGATCAGGCCGGCCTCGGGCAGCGGGTTGACCGCGACGATCTGCGTGCCCGCGCGCTTGGCCCGCTCCAGGGCGGTGAGCATCCTGGGGTGGTTGGTGCCCGGGTTCTGGCCGACCACGATGATCAGGTCGGCCTTGTAGAGGTCGTCGAGCGAGACCGAGCCCTTGCCGACGCCGAGCGTCTCGCTCAGCGCGGAGCCGCTGGACTCGTGACACATGTTCGAGCAGTCCGGCAGGTTGTTGGTGCCGTAGCGCCGCACCATCAGCTGGTAGAGGAAGGCGGCCTCGTTCGAGGTGCGGCCGGAGGTGTAGAACACCGCCTCGTCCGGCTCGCAGGCGCGCAGCGCGTCCGCGGTGATCCGGAAGGCCTCGGACCAGCCGACCGGCCGGTAGTGGTCGGCGTCCGGGGCCTTGTACATCGGTTCGGTCAGCCGGCCCTGCTGGCCGAGCCAGTAGTCGGACTTGCCGGCCAGGTCCGCCATGGAGTGCTCGGCGAAGAACTCGCGGGTGACCCGGCGCAGGGTCGCCTCCTCGGCGACCGCCTTCGCGCCGTTCTCGCAGAACTCCAGATGTCCGCGGTCCTGGCCCTCGGGCCAGGCGCAGCCGGGGCAGTCGAAGCCGTCGACCTGATTGACCCGCAGCAGCGTCAGCGCGGTGCGCTTGACCCCCATCTGCCGCTGCGCGATCCGCAGCGAGTGCGCGGCGCCGGGGACCCCGGCGGCCCAGTCCTTCGCGTCGGTGACTGAGATGTTCTCGTCGGCCGGATCCTGTCGCGGTGCTGCGGTGGCCATCGTCGCCTCCTGGGGTTCCTACCTGCACTGTACCGCCACGCATGGCTCACCCCATTGAGTGAATTGTCTGTTATTCGACCTACGCCCTTTCGTGCCTCCTCATGCAATGGAAGCTCCGCGCCTTCCAAGAAGGCTGTGCGGCCGGGTGCGCAGCGCGTCCCCGGCCAGAAGGGAACATTCTGATGGGAACCCATGCCAAACCCCGGACACGGGTGCGCACCATCGCGCTGGGCACACTGGCCGTCGGCGCAACCCTGACCGGAGTGGGCTTGACCGCCGCCGCGCTCGATCCCGCCGGAGCGAGCCTGGCGGACGGAGCGCAGGGCGGCGATCCGGTCGACCTGGCGGCCAGCGGCCTCGGCGCGCCGGTGCCGGTGGCGGACGTCAGCTCGCTGGACGGGGCCTCGCTCCCTGGCGGCGGGCTGAGCACCGGGACGCTCTCGCTCGGCACCGTCCCGACGCTCGGCACCGGCGCCGTGACCGGCGGCCTGCTGCCCGGGTCGGCGACGGCGGTGCGACCGAGGCAGGCGGCGCCGGAGCCGACCTGGGCGCACGGCGCGACCGTCGGCGAAGTGCCGGGGCATCAAACGCCGCAGGGCGCTGCGACCACCGCGACTCAGCCGAGCAGCACCGTGTCGCCCGCTTCCAGCGGCGGCAGCGGCGGAACCGGCAGTGGCGGTAGCGGCAACACCGGCGGCAGCGGAACCGGCGGCGGAAGCCTGGGCACGGTAACCGGCCTGCTCCCCACCGGTCAGCTCCCGCTCGATCAGGTGAGCACCTCCTCGGTCGACAGCACGCTGAACCAGGTCGCGCCCGGCGTGTCCGGCAACCTGACCAGCGGCTTCGGCAAGGCCAAGTCGACGGTCTCGGGTCTGCTCACCGAGGTCGCGGGCCTCCTCTGAGCGTCTGACCTGGACCACTGACCGGGCCGTCCGATCACTGGTCAGGGCACACTTGCGGGTGACGGCCTGTCACCCCCGGGAATGAAGACTGCTGACACCGCTTCGGCCGGTCGGCAAGATTCACACAGTGGACGCCACGGGCTTCGATACCTTCGTGCACCGCGACTACGCGGAGCTCTTCGCGTTGGTCCCCGCGATCGCGGTGGGCTCGATCGCCGCGTTCATGCTCAAGGACCGCCTCTCGGGCGAGGCGGTCCCGGAAATCCTCGAGCCGGTGGCCAGTGCCGACGGGGGCCGCGCGACCTTAACGGGCACGCTCGACGAGGCGCTCAATTCCTGGCTCGGCGCCGAATTCTCCCTGTTGCGCCCGGACGAGGAACTCGCCCTCGTCGGCGTCATGCTGGCCGCGATGGCCGAGGGCATCGAGCACGATCCACTGGCTTATCCGCTCCTGGCCTGCGCAGCTGCGCGCCTGGTTCCGGAAACCGCGCAGCCGGACGCGGCGGGCGTCGGGGACGCGGGCGGACGACGCGGCTGGACCGGACTGACCGAACGAGCGCGCCGCGCCGCCGTCGAGGTGTTGCGCCCGCTCGCCCTCTCCACTCTGGTCCGCGCGGCCACGTGGGATCTCGTCGAGCAGGCGCGCGCATGACCGCGGCGACGACCGAATCGACCGGCCTCGCTCCCGTGGTCGAGGAGGAGACCGCGCCAACCGAGGTCTGGACGGCGCACGCCGCCTATCCCGCGCGGTCCGCGATTCCGGCCCCGGCGCCGGTGCTCGCGCCGTACCTCGGACTGGTTACCTCAGTGCTTTGCGCGTTAGGCGGCGGCTGGTTACTCCTCGCGCCCTACGCACTCGACATGCGACGCGGCGCCGCCAAGCTGCCTCGCGCGGCCGCGGTGGATCTGGAAACCGGCGCGGCGATCGTCGCGGTCGCGCTGTTGTCCGCGATTCTCTTCGCCGCCGCATTGTTTTCGCGGCTGCGCCCGCAGGATGACGTCACCGAATTGGAAATCGACGAGCGGTCAGTACCGGCCGGGACTTTCGAACCTGAATCCGCTGAACCTGACGTCGAACCGGATTCCGATCTCGAGCTCGAGTCCAAGTCCGAGACCGCCGAACCTGTCACTACCGCCACATCCACCTCGAGCAGCGCGCTGCGCGACATGCTCACGCCGCTGGTCGCCGCGCTCGCCGCCGATCTGCGCAGCCAGGACCAGGCCAGGCAGCACAGCCACGACCAAAAGCATGGCGATCAGGTTCGACGACAGGAGCCGTGACCGATGTCCGCGAACGTTCCGGCCCAGCGCTGCGACCGCATCGAGCCAGGCCGCGCCGACCTGCCGTCGATCCCGCCAGTCGCGCCTCGGCCCAAAGCCCCCGTCACCGCGCTGACCGGGCTTTTCCTGATCGCACTGCTTGGCGGCTGGTTGATCGCCGCGCCGTTCGTCCTCGGCGATCAGGCCCGTGGCGCCGTCTGGACCGCCGCGACCCGCACCGACGTGGCGACCGGCGCTGCCGTAGCCGGGATCGCGATTCTCGGGCTCTTCAGCTATCTCGCCGCCGCGATCACCTGGCTCGCGCGGTACGGCCGCTGGCAATGACCTTTGACCGTTCAGCCCGCGGCCGCGTCCGGGCAGCCAATGGGGAACAGCGTCAGTTGGGCACTGTGTCGGTCGAGCACAGTGTCATGGGAAAGTAACAGTTCGCTGAGCGCACTCTGAGAATCCTGTGCAAAAGCTCTGCGCTTCACCTTCGCTTCAGATTAGCGCCCAACACTCCGGGCCATGACGCCGCTCAAGTCCTCCCGCCGCCGACTCGTGCTCAACGGGTCGCTCGCCGCGCTCGTGCTGGCCGGCGCGGGTGTCGCCTACGCGACGGTCGGCCCGGCCACCAGCGCCGGGGCCGCCACCACGCGTACCTCGGCCGTGCAGCGCGGCACGGTCATCGCCTCCGTCTCCGCCTCCGGCAACCTCGCGCTCGCCGCGACCTCCTCGCTCGCCTTCGGCGCCGCCGGCAAGGTCAGCGAGATCGACGTGAAGGTCGGTCAGACGGTCACCGCCGGCCAGACGCTCGCCAAGATCGATCCCACGCAGGCCAACCTCCAGCTGACCGAGGCCCAGCAGCAGCTGACGGTCGCCCAGGACAACTTGGCCAAGGCGCAGAACGGCCCGAACTCCACCCAGGTCGCGCTGAACAACGCGCAGCTGACGCAGGACGAGCAGGCCGTGACGAACGCGCAGAACGCCTACTCCACGGCCAAATGCACCTCCGCCTCGACCTCGCAGGTCTGCGCGCAGGACGCGCAGCAGCTCACCAACGCCGAGAACGCCCTGACGCTGCTCAAGGCGCAGCAGGCGAACAGCGCCTACGTCGATCCGGGCACGATCGCGCAGGACCAGGAGGCGGTCACCCAGGCGAAGGCGGCCGTGAACAGCGCGCAGAGCGCCGTCGCGGGCACCGTGATCACCGCGCCGAGCAACGGGACGATCCTGAGCATCGCAGGGCTCGTGGGTTCCTCGGTCAGCGCCGGGTCGACCACCACGGGCGCACCGACCAGTTCCAGCTCCTCCAGCGGTTCGAGCGGTAGCGGTACGGGCTCCACAGGCTCCGCCGCGAGCAGCTCGTCCGGCTCTTCGTCCTCCTCCTCGTCCTCGTCGTCCGCGAGCTCCGGCGCCTTCATCACGATGGCCGACCTGAGCCAGCTTCAGGTCACCGCGGACGTCTCCGAGACCGACGTCTCCTCGGTGCAGGCCGGACAGTCCGCGACCGTCACGCTCAACGCGACCGACAAGTCGTACCCCGCGCAGGTGCAGGTCATCTCGCCGACCTCGACCGTGGTCTCCAACGTGGTCGAGTACGCGGTCACCCTCAACCTGACCGACGCCGTGCCCGCCAGTGTGCGACCCGGCCAGTCCGCGTCGATCTCCATCGTCACCGGTGAGGCCAGCGACACGCTGTACGTGCCGAACTCGGCCATCACCACGACCGGCGGCCGCTCGGTGGTCACCGTGGTCGGCGCGGACGGCAAGGAGACCATCACCCCGGTCACCACCGGGATCGTCGGCACCACCAACACCCAGATCACCAGCGGCCTGACGCAGGGCGAGAACGTGCTGCTGACCCTGGCCACGACCACCGGCACCACCGGCCGCGGCTTCGGCGGCCTCGGCGGAGGCGCCGGACTCGGCGGCGGGCTCGGCACGGGCGGCGGCGCGGCCGTCACCGGAGGCCGGGGATGACCGAGGCGCATACCGCCGGCACAGCGCATACGAACGACGCTGCGCCCATGACCGACACAGCGCCCACGACGAACACCGCGCAGGCCACGGTCTACGCCCCGGCGCGGCCCAGCGCGGTCTGGATCAATGGCCTGCGAAAGGTGTACGGCGAGGGCGACGCGGCGGTGCACGCGCTGCGCGGCATCGACCTCGACGTCCCGCACGGCGACTACGTGGCGGTCATGGGCGCGTCCGGCTCCGGCAAGTCCACGCTGATGAACATCGTCGGCTGCCTCGACGTGCCCAGCGCCGGGGAGTACCGGCTGGACGGCATCGCCATCGCCGACCTCGACGAGCGGCAGCTCTCACTGGTGCGCAACCGCAAGATCGGCTTCGTGTTCCAGTCCTTCAACCTGCTGGCGCGCACCACCGCCTTCGAGAACGTGGAACTGCCGCTGGTGTACGGCGGCGTGCGCGGTCCGGAGCGGCGGCGCCGGGCCCTGGCCGCGCTGCACCTGGTCGGGCTCGGCGACCGGATCGACCACCACCCGAACCAGCTCTCCGGCGGCCAGCAGCAGCGCGTCGCGGTGGCGCGCGCCCTGGTCACCGCGCCCTCGCTGGTGCTGGCCGACGAGCCGACCGGCAACCTGGACACCCGGTCGAGCTACGAGGTGATGAGCCTGTTCGACCAGCTCAACTCCTCCGGCCGCACCATCGTGCTGATCACCCACGAGGAGGACATCGCGGCGCACGCCAAGCGGTTCATCCGCCTCGTCGACGGGCTGATCGTCGAAGACGTCCGGCTCGCGCCGGCCGACGGCCTTCCCCCGCGGCTGGCCACGGCGGACGCGGGTCGGCACGCCGCGGCGAGACCGCAGCCCGCCCTACCTACCGCGCCTACCGCGCCGACCACCGCCACGACCCTCGACGCCCCCTGGTCAGGTGCCTGATGCGGGTACGCGAGGTGTTCCGTTTCGCCCTGCGCGGGCTCAAGGCCAACAAGCTGCGCTCCGGCCTGACCACGCTCGGCATCCTCATCGGCGTCGGCGCGGTGATCCTGCTGATCGCCGTCGGCCAGGGCAGCGGCGCGGCGGTGCAGGCCCGCATCTCCAGCCTCGGCTCGAACCTGCTGACCGTCACAAGGCAGGCCGGCGGGTTCGGCCGGGCCGCCGCCACCCGCACCGGCACGCAGAGCAAGAGCTCGAACCTGACCGTCGCCGACGCGCAGCTGCTGGCCACCTCCGATCAGGACCCTGACGTGTCGGTGGTGGCCCCGGTGGCCTCCACCTCGGCCACCGCCACCTACCAGGGCGCCACCACCACGATCAACCAGATCGTCGGCACCTACCCGGCCTACCTGCCGATCTCCAACGACTCGATCGCGTCAGGCTCCTCCTTCACCGCGCAGGACGTCGACCAGCACCGCAAGGTGGTGGTCATCGGGCAGACCGTGGTGACGAACCTGTTCGGCACCATCGACCCGATCGGCAAGACCGTCCAGCTCGGCGGCGTGCCGTACACCGTGGTCGGCACGCTCGTGGCCAAGGGCGGCGCCAGCACCTTCAACGACCCGGACAACCTCGCGATCGCGCCGCTGACCACGGTCCAGGACAGCCTCACCGGCTTCGGCTCGCTCAGCGAGATCGCCGTGCAGGCCAAGGACTCCGGCTCCGCGAACGCCGCCCAGGCCGAGGTGACCAGCCTGCTGCTCGAGTCGCACCACGTGACCGCGGCCAGCGAGGACTTCACGGTCACCAACGAGGCCACGCTGCTGTCCACCGCGGCGAGCACGACGCAGACCTTCACCGTGCTGCTGGCCGCGGTCGCCGCGATCTCGCTGCTGGTCGGCGGGATCGGGGTCACCAACATCATGCTGGTCACGGTCACCGAGCGGACCCGGGAGATCGGCATCCGCAAGGCGCTCGGCGCGCCGCGCGGCGCGATCCTCGGCCAGTTCCTGATCGAGGCGGTGCTGCTCTCGGTGGTCGGCGGGGCGCTCGGCGTGGTGGCCGGGGTGGCCGGCTCCCGATTCACCGTGGACGGGATCAAGCCGGTGCTCGTGCCCTCCTCGATCCTGCTCGCGTTCGGTGTGTCCGCCGTGATCGGCCTGGTCTTCGGCTCGCTGCCGGCGAACCGGGCCGCCAAACTCCATCCGATTGAGGCGCTACGTCATGAGTGAGCTCGAAACCAGGCGGGCCGCGGCGGCGGCCGGCGAACCCGATCCAGACATGGTCCGCACGGCCGAGCTGGTCCAGTACGAGGACGCGGAACTGGCCGAGTCCGACCTGGACGGCATGGATCTCGGCAGTGCCGGACTCAACGGTGCCGGACTCAACGGCGCGGAACCGGGCGGCTCCGGCCTCGGCGCCGAGATCGACGAGGCGGACGCCGACCTGCTGGCGATCCCGCCGCGCGCCGACGACCTCGGCACCGCGCTCGCCGCGCGGCCGCCGCGGGCGAAGCTGCCGAAGGTCACCGTGGCGCTCGCGGGCGCCGCGCTGATCTGCGCCGGCTTCGTGGGCGGCGTGCTGGTGCAGAAGCACCTCGGCGGCAGCTCCTCCTCGACCGGGCGCGGCAACTTCGCCGCCTTCGCGGGCGCCAGGACCGGAACCGGCGCAGGGACCGGCACCGGCGCGGGTGGCGGGTTCTTCGGCCGCGGGGGGACCGGAGCAGCGGGCGGCGGCGCGATCACCGGCACCGTGACCGTGGTCAGCGGCAACAAGCTCTACGTCACGGCCGCGGACGGCAGCGTCTACACCGTCACCACCAGCGGATCGACCGTGATCAACGTGACCAAGTCCGGCACGCTCTCGCAGCTCAAGCCCGGACAGACCGTGGTCGTCGCGGGCAGCAACGACAACAGCGGCAACGTGACCGCCACCTCGATCACGGCGGCCGGCACCTCATCCACTTCGGGCACCAACAGCACTGGCGGGCAGTGACCATGAGCAGCAGAGTCCTCAGCGGCGGCGCGCGAAAGAGCGTCATCCAGACCTCGGTCGCGATAGGCGCGGCCGCGGCGGTAGCCGGCGTACTGGCGGCGTGCGGCGGCAGCAACGGGACCGCCCCGGCCGCCGCCTCGACCCCGACCGCGGCGGCGTCCACGTCCGGCAACGCCGCCTACCTCGACTGCCTGCGGCAGCACGGCGCCAACGTCCCCACCGCCTTCCCCTCCCGCAACCGGCCCACGGACCGGCCCTCCGGCGTGCGGCCCTCGGGTGGCTTCGGCGGTGGCGGCGGCGGAGGGTTCTTCGGCCAGAGCCAGAGCCCGCAGATGCAGGCCGCGGTGCAGGCCTGTGCCTCGGTGCGGCCCACCAACGGCTTCGGCGGCTTCGGCGGCGGGCGCGGCGGCACCCAGCTGGTCGCGTTCCGCAACTGCATGACGCAGCAGGGCGTCACGATCCCGACGACCCGGCCGACCGCCTTCCCGACCGCGACCTCGAGCGCCGACCGGGCGGCCCGCTACCTCGGCGGCCTGAACCCGAGCGACCCGAAGGTCGCGGCCGCGCTCAAGGTCTGCTCGCCGCTGCTGCCGACGCCCGGGACCAGGCCGAGCAGTTCCCCGACCGGCTGATCATCCGACCACTGCGCGGCGCTTGTCGCCGCGAACCGGCTTTGTTGCCGATCTGTCACCGTCCCTCTAAGGCAGCTTTCAGCAAATTCATCCACTCTTGCGTTACGGGCCTGCTGCCGGCAGCAGTGGCGCCGGCGACGGCTCGTCCAGGCCCGCGACCTACTCGTCGAGGTCCCGGTCGAGCCGCGGAGCCCGTCCAGACTGCTAGGGGTGAGCCATGGTCAACGGCGGAGCGCGGCTGCTCGTCGTCGACGACGACAGCGAGGTACGCGAGGCCCTGGGCCGGGCGCTGAAGCTGGAGGGCTTCTCGGTCACGCTCGCCGCGGACGGCGCCGCCGCCCTCGAAGCGGTGCGCGACACCCCGCCGGACGCGCTCGTGCTCGACGTCGCTATGCCCGGCATCGACGGGCTCGCCGTGGCCCGCGCGCTGCGCGCCGCCGAGGACCGCACCCCGATCCTGATGCTCACCGCCCGCGACGCGATCGCCGACCGGGTCTTCGGCCTCAACGCGGGCGCCGACGACTACCTGGTCAAGCCGTTCGCCCTGGTCGAGCTGGTGGCCCGGGTCAACGCGCTGCTGCGCCGCGCCACCCAGCACACCCCGCCCCCGCCGCCCATGCTCCAGTGCGGCGACCTCGCCCTGGACCTGGCGGCCCGTCAGGTGATCCGCGGCGGGCGCCGCGCCGACCTGACCAAGACCGAGTTCGAACTGCTCGAACTGCTGCTGCGCAACGCCGGCCGGGTGGTCACCAGGGAGCTGATCATCGACCGGATCTGGGGTTACGACTTCGGCCCCGGATCCAACTCGCTCGAGGTCTTCGTCTCCACGCTGCGGCGCAAGACCGAGATCGGCGACGCCCCGCGCGTCATCCACACTGTGCGCGGCGTCGGATACACCATTAGGGAATGCCGGACATGAGCATGGCGGCGACGCTCACGCGTGCCAAGGCGCTGACGCGTCGCTTCCGCCGCCTCAAGCTGCGCACCCGCATCGCGCTGGCCGCGACCCTCGCCGTCGCGCTCGGGGTCGGCGGCGGCGTCACCTACGCCTATCTCGCGGTGCGCGCCGAGCTGTACGGCGGCGTCGACCGGCAGCTGGACAAGCAGGTCGACGGCGTGAAATTCCTGGCCACCGACACCAAGACCCACCCCAGGGGCCCGCAGCCCGTCAAGCTGCAGCCGACCGGCTCCACCCTGGCCACGGCCACCAGCATCACCTTCGGCCCGCACCGGCGCTTCGGCGACGCCGTCGGCTACCTCCAGATCGTGCGCGCCACCGGCAACCCGCTGCCGACCACCGACCAGGCGGTGCTGCTGCCGGTGACCTCCGCCGACCGCGCCGTGGCCGCCGGGACCGCGCCCGAGCAGCGCCGCACGATCAACCTGCAGGGCGCCGACGTGCGCATGGTCACCGCTCCGCTCAGCAAAGGCACCGCGATCGAGGTAGCGCTGCCGCTGTCCGCGGCCGAGTCCCAGCTCGGCTCGCTCGGTCTCGAGCTGCTCGCCGCCGGCATCGCCGGGATCCTGCTGGCCGGCGGCCTCGGCTGGTGGGTCACCCGCACCGCGCTGCGCCCGATCGGCCAGCTGACCGAGGCCGCAGAGCGGGTCGCCGCGACCCGCGACCTGGCGCACCGGATCGATCCGGGCGACCGGGCCGACCGCGACGAGCTCGGCCGGCTCGCGGTCAGCTTCAACGC
>NZ_DASRGV010000069.1:0-18122 GCF_035650855.1 Actinocrinis sp.
GAACCCGATGGCGATGCGCGCCCCGCCGATCGGCACCAGCGCCACCTCGACGACCGCGCCCGGTTCGAAGCGGGTGGAGGAACCGGCCGGGATGTCGAGCCGTAGCCCGTACGCGGCGGCTCGGTCGAACGCCAGCCGCCGGTTCACCTCGAAGAAGTGGAAGTGGCTGGTCACCGAGATCGGCACGTCGCCGGTGTTGCGCACCGGCAGGGTGGTCGGCGCGGGCCGGCTGGATGCCTCATCCCAGGAGGCGGTTCGCGCGTCCTCCCGGTCCTCGCGCGGCAGGATCGCGCCCGGCGCCCGCCCGCCGAGCGAGGCGCCGCGAAACGGCTCGGAGATCACGGCCAGCCGCGTGCCGTCCTCGAAAACCGCCTCGACCTGCACCTCGGTGACGATATCGGGGACGCCCGGCAGCACCTCCGCCGCCGAGAGCACGCTGCGCCCGGCCTCGATCGCCTCGGCCAGCCGCAGGCCGTCCCGCGCGGCCTCGCACACGGTGTCGGCGATCAGCGCGGTCGCCTCCGGCACGTTCAGCAGCAGGCCGCGGGCGCGCCGGGCCCGAGCCAGTTGCGCCGCGCCGAACAGCAGCAGCCGGTCCCGCTCCGTGGGGGTCAAGCGCATCCGGGCTCCCGCGAGGACGACGAGTCGCAAAGTCGCACTGACGGCCGCGCGGCGGCGAGGGCTGAGGCCAGCGCGCCCGCGCCACGGCGGCTGCGATCCAGCCAACCGCATCCCCGGCGGGTCCGCAAAGGACCTCGCCTGATCAAGCTGTGCGCGTTTCGCGGCCGCGCCTGCCGACCTGGAAAGCGCCAGGGCCGTGGCAGCCCGGCGTCAGGGCGGCGTGCCGAGGTAGGCCTGGACCAGGTCCTTGGGCGCGCGACACAGCCAGGCCTCGATGAGCAGCTCGCGCAGATTCTCGACGTCGATCGGGCCGAGCCGCACGAGGACGGAGGCGTGGCCGTCGAAGTGCGGCGTCGTGAAGCAGACGTCCGGATCCGAAGCCAGCAGCGCCTCTTTCGCGGCGAGATCCGGGACCCGCACGCCCAGAATCGGGCCCCGCGGCGCGGCGGCGCCCAACGCCTCGAGGTCGGCGCGGCGCAGCGGTCGTTCCCAGGCGAAGCTCTTGTCGGCGCGCTTGTCCCGCACCCGCCAGTCGAGCGTGCCGTGCGTGGTGCGCTCGAACGTCTCCGGCAACGCGAGCGCGAGGCGCCGCACGTCCTCCCAGGTCGCCATGGGCCGGGCCCTCTACTCCTCGGCCGGTTCGAGGGTCAGGCTGATGGAGTTGATGCAGTAGCGCTGGTCCGTGGGGGTCGGGTAGCCCTCGCCCTCGAAGACGTGGCCGAGGTGCGAGCCGCAGCGGGCGCAGCGCACCTCGATGCGAACCATGCCGAAGGAGCGGTCCTCCACGAGCTCGACCGCCTTGGAGTTCGTCGGGTCGTAGAACGACGGCCAGCCGCAGTGCGAGTGGAACTTGGTCTCCGAACGGAACAGCTCATTGCCGCAGGCGCGGCACTTGTAGACGCCGACCGTCTCGGTGTCGGTGTACTCGCCGGTGAAGGCGGGTTCCGTGCCCGCTTGGCGCAGGACGCGGAACTCCTTCGGGGAGAGCTCGGCGCGCCACTCGTCCTCGGACTTGGTCACCTCGTAGGTCATGATTCGAGCGTACGGCCGCCGAGCGGCTCTTGGGGCCGCGGGGTGGCGGGGTAAGCGGACGGTAATGGGGTTCAGAGGCAACTCAGAGCTTGCATCCCGCTCGTCGCGCAGGCCGCGGTCAGGGAGCGATCCGATTGGTCACGAGGTGCCGGGTGAACAGGAAGCCGTCCTCCGCCAGCAGCGTGTGCAGGCTCAGCGGGAGCGGCGGTTCGAGCGGCGGGCCGTCCAGGATGCGCATCGCGTGGCCGGCCAGCAGTCGCGGCGAAAGGGCGAGACAGAGTTCGTCCAAGCGGCCGACGCGGGCCACTTCGGCCAGCAGGTGCGGGCCGCCCTCGCACAGGATCCGGCCGCGGCCCGACCCCGCCAGCTGGTCGATGGCGAGCCGCACGTCGGCGCGGCCGGTGCCCGCGATCAGCACCTCGCCGGCCTCGCGCGCCACGGCCAGGCGATCCGCGGGCGCGTCGCCGACCGTGACGGTGATCGTGGGCACGGTCGCCTCGCGGTAGAGCGGCGCGTCGAAGTCGAGGTCGAGGCTCGCGCTGATCACGGCGATCGCGGCGGCCGGGGCCTGGCCGGCGGCCTCGCGCAGGCGCGCGTACGGCTCACGCGGCGCCGCGGGCTGGCGGTACCCCTCGGTGCGGACCGTGGTCGCCCCGACGAGGATCACGTCGGCCAGGCCGCGCAACGCACGGAAGACCTTCTTGTCCGCCTCTCCGGACAGCCCGCCGGACTTGCCTTCCGCCTGCGCCGCCCCGTCCGCGGAGGACACCATGTTCGCCCGCACCCAGCGGCGGGTGTGACCGGGGTACGCGTACACCACGGCCAGATCGGGTTCGACGTCTCGGTTGGGTCGCGGAATCAGTTGGCGCACATAGTCAGCGTGACACAGCCGCGCCGCTATCGCAGCCGTACCAGGAGCCTGGTGGAAGCGGGTCGGAAGGCGTGCGAGCCGGTCGTGCTCGGGCCGTGATATCGCTCACAGGTTGCCGTTGACCTGCGCAGATGTGCGTGGGGGAGAGGAAGGTCACGCCGCTGGCGGCCGGGTTCGCCGTCATGGCGGAAATACGATCGTGAGGTGACGGTGATCTTAAGCACGGACGTACTGGGGCGCCTTGCCGGGCGTGTTCCGGCGGTCACGCCCGAGCGGCTGCTCGCGGAACTCGTGCCGCCGCCGCGCTTCGCATCCGCGCGCTTCGACACCTACGTACCCGACCCGGACGAGCCGTCGCAGAGCGCTGCGCGTGACCTCCTTGCGGCGCGGGCCGGAAGGCCTGGGGATGGGCGGCGCGCGCCGCGGTTCTCGGCCCGGCGGCTGCTGGGAAGGGGCGCCGGTTCGCCGAACGGCGGCTCCGACGGGAAGGCCGGGGTCGGGGTCTACCTCGACGGCGGCTACGGGGTCGGCAAGACACACCTGCTTGCCTCGCTGTGGCATGCGACCGAGGGGCAGAAGGCGTACGGCACGTTCGTGGAGTACACGAATCTGGTCGGGGCGCTCGGATTCGCCGCCTGCGTGGCGCGACTGGCCACCCGGGAACTGGTCTGCATCGACGAGTTCGAACTCGATGATCCCGGCGACACCGTGCTCATCAGCACCCTGCTCACCCGGCTGGCCGAGGCGGGAGTGCGGCTCGCGGCCACCTCGAACACGCTGCCCGACCGGCTCGGCGAGGGCCGGTTCGCCGCGGCCGACTTCTTGCGCGAGATCCAGGGCCTGGCCGCGCGTTTCGTGACGCTGCGCATCGAGGGCCGCGACTACCGCAGGCGCGAGGCCGCCGCGGCACCCGCTCCCGCGAGCGAGGCCAAAATCGCGGCGTTTCTGGACGCTGAAGCGCCTGGACGGGTCGTAGACGACTTCGACGAACTGACCGACCATCTCAGCAGCCTGCATCCGAGCCGCTATGGCGCACTGCTCGACGGGGTTGACGCGGCGGCGCTGCGCGGACTGCGGCCGATCGACGACCAGAACGCGGCGCTGCGGCTCGTCGTGCTGGTGGACCGGCTGTACGATCGTTCGATCCCGGTTCTCGCCTCGGGCGTGCCGGTTGACCGGCTCTTCACCCCCGAACTGCTGGCCGGCGGATACCGCAAGAAGTATCTGCGCGCGACCTCGCGGCTGGTCTCGCTGGCGAGCGCCGGAGCCGCGCTGGTGCCGGCGCGTTCCTGACGGCTGGCCGGTGAAGTGCGAGAATCGCGTAAACGACCGAGCGGACGGCTCGACTGACTGAGGAGCGGCCACGTGGCGAAGTCCGGGAGCAAGGGCGACGGCAAGCGCCGTGCCGACGAGAAGCTCAAGAAGCGCGACGCGGACGACGCCAAGAAGGCGGCCGATAAGAAGGCCGGCGGGGACAAGAAGAAGGACAAGCAGCCGGCCAAGGTGAAGGTCGCCGAGCGCGCCGAGGTCGTGAAGGCTTCCGCCGGTGCGACCGCGCGCTCGAACGGGTCCACGAAGCTCAAGTCGGTCAAGCTCAAGCGCGCCGAGGGCACTCAGCAGCTCGTGGAGCAGGTCGCGGCCGAGATCGTCATCGCGGAGCTCGATCGCGCGAACAATCCGGAACAGGCCGCAGCCGCGGATTTCCCCGGGCTCACTCCGCAGAGCATTGAGACGGTGAAGGCAGCCGTGGAGGGCCGCAAGAAGAGCGCGCGCAAGGGTGCTGGTAAGAGCAACGGCAAGGGCAAGAATGCGGACTCGGCGGCGCCCGAGGCGGTCGCCGCGGACGCGGTAGCCGAGGACGCGGCACCGGAGACGGTCGCGGTGGGCAACGCGGCGCGTGGGAAGTCTGCGCGCAAGAGCGTGAAGCAGGAGGCTGACGCCGCTCCGGATCTGTTCAGCGAGCTGCTGCGGGTTCCGACCGGGGCGGTGGACCTCGCGGCGATCGACCCCGGCTCGACGCCCGGCGTCTCCTCACGCGACCAGGCTGAGGAAGAGCTGCCCAAGCTCGCGGCCCGGCTGGAAGAGCTTCAGGAGCGGCTGTTCGCGGCGGCGCGTGGCGGCGACAGCAATCGCAGGGTGCTGCTCGTCCTGCAGGGCATGGACACCTCCGGCAAGGGCGGCACGGTGCGCCACGTCGTCGGCCAGCTCGACCCGAACGGCACCCGGCTGACCGCCTTCAAGGCGCCCACCGAGGAGGAGCGCGCGCACGACTTCCTGTGGCGCATCCGCTCGCAGCTGCCCGCGGCCGGCGAGGTCGGCATCTTCGACCGCTCGCACTACGAGGACGTGCTGATCGCCCGGGTGCGCAAGCTCGCGCTTCCAATGATCATCGGCAGGCGGTACCAGCTGATCAACGGCTTCGAGCAGAAGCTGGTCGCGGACGGCGTGGTGCTGGTCAAGTGCTTCCTGCACATCTCCCGCCAGGAGCAGAAGCAGCGCCTGCTGGCCCGTCTCGACGACCCGGCCAAGCACTGGAAGTACAACCCCGGCGACGTCGCCGAGCGCGCCCTGTGGCCGCAGTATCAGGACGCTTACCGCATCGCGCTGGAGAAGTGCTCGACGCCGGACGCGCCCTGGTACGCCATCCCGGCGGACCACAAGTGGTACCGCAACTACGCGGTCACGCGGCTGCTGGTCGAGGCACTGGAGCGGATCGATCCGCAGTACCCGGCGGGCAAGTTCGACGTCGAAGTCGAGCGGGAGCGGGTGCTGGCGAGCTGATCGCCGGGCGGCGCGGCCGGTACGGCGGGTACCGACTGGTTGTCAGGCTACTGCGACGGCGGCGGTGGCCGGGAGTGAGGGCGCGGGCCGCGTCCCGGCGGCCTGCGCGTAACGCTCCAAGACGAGCTCGACGAGTTCTGCCGGCGGCTCGCCGTCCGGGGTGGTCAGCGGAGCCGCGATCGCAACGCGCGCCGCGAGGGCGTCGGCGCGTACTCGGTCGTACAGCAGGCCCGGCGCAAGGAAGTACGAGGCGACGGCGACCCGGGATGTGCCAGCGGATCGCAGTGCCCTGATGGCGTTCGCCGTCTCCGTCGGGGCGATCGTGGCAGAGGCGACGACCACGCTCAGATCCGGATCGGCGCAGTCCGCGTCCTGCTCACGCAGGCGCCGCCGCATCGCCGCGTCGAGCAGCGGATCCGGTCCCAGCGGATCGGCGACGAGCAACGCCGGCGGACGACGCAGGGCCCGACGCGCCTGCGCGGTCACGGCCGGGATGTCGTGCCCGACGTGATAGCCGTGGCTGAGGAAGAGCGGCAGCACGACGACGCGGCCGATGTCTTCGTGCGCCGCCGCGACAAGTCGGGCGAGCGCGGTGGGCACGTCCGGGCCGCACAGGTCGAGAAAACCCAGCTCCGCGCGCAGCCCCGGCCTGGCCCGGCGCACCGCGGCCAGCAGCCCGTGCAGCGCGGCGGCGTGGCGCGGGTCACGTGAGCCGTGGGCCACGGCGAGCAGAGCGGGGCGTGTGACGCGTGCGGGCGGGGCGGTCATGAGCGGCTCAGGCCCCTGGTACGCAGCAGGCGCCGCTCAAGCGGGGCGAAGAACACCTGGTTGATGCCGATCCCGATGATCAGGATGATGATGATCGAGCCGATGGCCAGCGAGAGGTCCAGGTTGTCCTGGGCGAACTTCATCACCTGGCCGACCCCCGGCCCCAGCGAGGGCGAGATCGCGATCAGCTCGGCGGCCATCAGCGAGCGCCAGGCGAACGCCCAGCCCTGCTTCATGCCGGAGACGTAGCCGGGCAGCGCCGCCGGGAACAGCACGAAGCGCACCGAGTCCAGGCCGCGCGCGCCGAGGTTGCGCCCGACCCGCAGGTAGATCGGCGGGACCCGGTCGAGGCCGTCGATCAGGCCGATCGCGATCGAGGGCACCGCGCCGAGCAGCACCACCGTGTAGATCGTCGCCGAGGTGACGCCGAACCAGATGATGCCGATCGGCACCCACGCCACCGAGGGCAGGTTCTGCAGGCCGGAGAGCAGCGGCTGGACCGCGGCGCGCAGCGGCGCGATCCGCGCGACCAGCAGGCCGATCACGGTGCCGATCGCGACCGAGGCGGCGAAGCCGATCGCGGCCCGGTACACCGAGTCCCAGATGGCCGCGCCGATCCGGCTCGGGCCCCAGTTCGTGGTCACCGCGTCCCACACGTCGCCGGGCCCGGGCAGCATGATCTCGCCCGAGTGTACGTGCAGGGCGACGAGCAGGTCCCAGAGCGCCACGATGATCGCGAGCGCGACGATCGGCGGCAGCACGCGGCCGAGCAGGATGCGCCACCACGGCCGCCGGTCCTTGGCCGCCGCGGCGTCCAGGGCGTCAAGCCCGGCTTCCAGCTTGGCGAGCTTGTCGTGTCCGTCCTCTGCCTCGGGCTCGATCCGCGGCGCCGCGGTCTCGTCCAGCGCGGCCGCGACGGCGGTCACGGTGGCGGTCTCTTCAGCCATGGCGATTGACCTCCGCGTGCTTGGTGATCTCCCTGTGCAGCTCGTCGGTGATCTCACGGGCCAGGTTGGACACCGCGGCGTCCTCGATCCGGCGCGGCTGCGGGATGTCCACCTGCCATTCGCGGGCCACCCGTCCGGGCCGCGAGGAAAGCAGCACCACCCGCTGCCCGAGCCGCACCGCCTCGCGCACGTTGTGCGTGACGAACAGCACCGTCACCCCGGTCTCCTGCCACAGCGCGGTCAGCTCGCCGTGCAGCACGTCCCGGGTGATCGCGTCCAGCGCGGCGAACGGCTCGTCCATCAGCAGCACGTTGGCCTGCTGGGCCAGCGCGCGGGCCAATGCCACGCGCTGCCGCATGCCGCCGGACAGCTCGTGCGCCCGCTTGTGCGCCGCGCCCTCCAGCCGCACCAGCCGCAGCAGCCGCTCCGCCTCGGCGCGGCGCTCCAGCTTGCCGGCCCCGCGCAGCCGCAGCGCCAGCTCGATGTTCCCGGCCGCCGTCAGCCACGGGAACAGCGCGGACTCCTGGAACATCAGCGCCGCCCGACCGCCGGTCACCTCGATGGAGCCGGAGCTGACCGGGTCCAGACCCGCCACCAGGTTCAGCAGGGTGGACTTGCCGCAGCCGGAGGCACCGAGCAGGCAGACGAACTCGCCGGGCGCGACGGTCAGGTCGATGCCGTCGAGCACCGGCGTGCCGGTCTCCTTGCCGAACCACTTGGTGACGCCGTTCAGCCGCACGGCCGCCGCGGTAAGCGTGCCGGCGCTGGGCGCCTCGTCGATCGTCACGGTCATCTCGCTGTCCTCCTTGGTCCGCCGCCCGGCGGTGGCGGCATGCGTTACGCGGTTCGCCGGGCGGCGGTGTGGGGCGGGATTGCTGTTCAGTCGGTGCGTTACTGGTTACCGAGCCCGGCCGCTGACACGGTCGGCTGCCCGGCGTCGGTCAACGCCTGGTTGAGCAGGGTCAGGTCGTAGATGCCGTTGAGCGGGGTCTGCTTGAGCAGGCCGTCGGAGACCGCGTGGTCGAGGCTGGTCTGCAGCGAGGACGCCTCGGGGTCGTTGGTGACGTTCTCCTCGGTCCACGCCCGGGTGATCACCGGGTCCTTGAGCGACTTGCCGGTCAGCGACTTGATGGTCGAGTTGACCAGCTTGGCCGCGTCGGCCGAGTTGGCGCTGACCCAGGCGTTCGCCGCGATCTGCCCCTCGATCAGAGCCTTGACGCTCTGCGGGTGCGCCTGCAGGAAGGACGTGGAGACCACCAGGTTCGTGGTGGCGAACTGGCTGTTCGGCCACAGCGACTTCTCGTCCACGAGCACGTGGCCCTTGCCCTCGACGACCAGGCGGGAGGCCCACGGCTCGGGCACCCAGGCGCCGTCGATCTTCCCGGCCTCGAACAGCGTGAGCGAGGTGGCGTTGTCGGTCGGCGTGATCTTCACGTCGCCGCCGCCCTGCTGGTCGGTCGTGTAGCCCTGCTGCTTGAGCCAGTAGCGCAGCGCCACGTCCTGGGTGTTGCCCAGCTGCGGCGAGGCCAGGGTCTTGCCCTTGAGGTCGGCCGGCGCGTTGATCTTCGAGGAGACCACCAGTTCGGCGCCGGCGTTCTCCGCCCCGGCCACGATGACCAGGCCGCCCTTGGACTTGACCCAGGCGTTGAGCGCGGAGGACGGGCCGACGTACGCGGCGTCGAGCTTGCCGCCGAGCAGTGCGGTCATCTCGTCCGGGCCCGCGTTGAAGATCTGGGTCTCCAGCTTGGCGCCCGCGAGCTTCTGCGCGAAGAAGTCCTTCGCGACGCCGACGATGGCGGTCGTGTGTGTGACGTTGGCGAAGTAGCCGAGACGCACGTCGCTGGCCGCGGTGCCGGCCGAGGAGGCCGAGCTGTTCGCGGCGACCGGGGTGCTGCTGACCGGCGAGGCGGCGTGTGCGCAGGCGGCGCTGGCCGCGATGGTGCCTACGGCGACCGCGGCGAGCAGGACCTGTTTGTAGGGACGCGGCTCTCGGGAGCGGTGTGCGATACGGAGCGGGGACACGTGGATTCCTCGTTCGGTGTCGAGAGAAGAAGGGGGCCTGAGCAAGGCGGCGCGGACTCGGCCGGACCGCGGCGACAAACGGCGTCGATATGCGTCAGCCGTGGGTGCCTCGCGCAGGCACCGTCTCTGTCGAGCGCTCAGAGCACAGCTGGGCAGTTGAGCGAGCCGGTACACCCGCTCAGCCGTCCCGTCTCCCTCGGGTGGATCGCGCCGGAGATCCCGGCCAGTATGAAATCGGGCACCTGCTACACCTCCGCCGTGGCGGCGGCAGGTGCGGCGGCGGTCTCGTCCGCTTGCAGCGGCGTGCCGACCATGCCGGCGGTCAGCGTCGCGCCGTCGCTCTCGTCGATGAGCAGGAACGAACCGGTGCGCCGGTTGTCGGTGTAGTCGTCGAGCGGCAGCGGGGCCGCGGCGCGCAGGGTCACCCGGCCGATCTCGTTGACCGACAGCGCCTGCGGGTGCTGCTCCTCGGCCAGCGTCTCGATGTCCAGGCGCGCGTCCAGCGAGCGGACGATCGCCTTGACCGTCTTGGTGGCGTGCCGAAGCAGCACCCTGTCACCGGAGCGCAGCGGCCGGTCGGCCAGGTGGCACACGGTCGCGGTCACATCCTGCGTCGCGTGCGGGGCCCGCGCGGCCGGGGCGATCACGTCGCCGCGCGAGATGTCCAGGTCATCGGTCAGGCGCAGCGTCACAGACTGCGGCGCGAACGCCACGTCGACGTCCTGCTCGCCGAGCCGGTCGATCCCGGCGATCGTCGAACGCTGACCCGAGGGCAGCACTACGATCTCGTCGCCGGGCCGCAGCACCCCGGAGACCAGCTGCCCGGCGTAGCCGCGGTAGTCGCGGAACTCGCCCGGGGTCTGCGGGCGCAGCACGTACTGCACCGGGAAGCGGGCCGGATGCGCCTCCGGGCTCTCCTCCACGTCCACGGCCTCGAGGTGTTCCAGCAGCGTCGGGCCGCCGTACCAGTCCATCGAGGCGGAGGGCTCGACCACGTTGTCGCCGGCCAGCGCGCTGATCGGGATCGCGGTCACCTCAGGCACGCCGAGCCGAGCCGCGTATTCGGTGAACTCGTCCGCGATCGGCGCGAACACCGTCTCGTCGTAGCCGACCAGGTCCATCTTGTTCACGGCGAGCACGACGTGGGGCACGCGAAGCAGGGCTGCCACGGCCGCGTGCCGCCGGGTCTGCTCGACCACGCCGTTGCGCGCGTCGACGAGCACGACCGCGAGCTGCGCGGTGGACGCGCCGGTGACCATGTTGCGGGTGTACTGCACGTGCCCCGGTGTGTCGGCCAGGATGAAACGGCGGCGCGGGGTGGCGAAGTAGCGGTATGCCACGTCGATGGTGATGCCCTGCTCGCGCTCGGCGCGCAGCCCGTCGGTGAGCAGCGCGAGGTCCGCGCCGTCGAGGCCGCGTTCGCGGGAGACCCGCTCCACCGCGTCGAGCTGGTCCGCGAACACCGCCTTGCAGTCGTGCAGCAGCCGGCCGACGAGGGTGGACTTGCCGTCGTCGACCGACCCGGCGGTGGCCAGGCGCAGCAGGGAGATTTCCGTGGGCGTGGCGCTCATGTCTAGAAATACCCCTCGCGCTTGCGGTCTTCCATCGCGGCCTCGGACAGCTTGTCGTCGGCTCGGGTGGCCCCGCGCTCGGTCAGCGTCGAGGCGGCGATCTCACGGATCACCTGACTGATCGTCACGGCGTCCGAATCCACGGCGCCGGTGCAGGACATGTCGCCCACGGTGCGGTAACGCACCAAGCGCCGCTCGACCGGCTCGCCGTCCTTCGGGCCGCCCCACTCGCCGGGCGTCAGCCACATTCCGTCGCGCTGGAACACCTCGCGCTCGTGCGCGAAGTAGATCTCGGGCAGCTCGATCTGCTCGCGCTCGATGTACTGCCAGACGTCCAGCTCGGTCCAGTTGGACAGGGGGAAGACGCGCACGTGCTCGCCGGGCCGGTGCCGGCCGTTGTACAGCGCCCACAACTCGGGGCGCTGCCGGCGCGGGTCCCAGCCGCCGAACTCGTCACGCAGCGAGAAGACCCGCTCCTTGGCGCGGGCCTTCTCCTCGTCCCGGCGTCCGCCGCCGAACACCGCGTCGAACTTGTTGCCGGTGATCGCGTCCAGCAGCGGCACGGTCTGCAGCGGGTTGCGGGTGCCGTCCGGGCGCTCGCGCAGCCGGCCGTCGTCGATGTAGTCCTGCACCTTGGCCACGGTCAGCCGCAGCCCGTGCCGCGCGACGGTGCGGTCGCGGTACTCCAGCACCTCGGGGAAGTTGTGCCCGGTGTCCACGTGCAGCAGCCCGAACGGCACCGGCGCCGGCCAGAAGGCCTTGAGCGCCAGGTGCAGCATCAGGATCGAGTCCTTGCCGCCGGAGAAGAGCAGGACCGGCCGCTCGAACTCCGCCGCGGTCTCCCGGAAGATGTGCACCGCCTCGGATTCGAGCGCGTCGAGGTGGGACTGGCGCAGTCGCGACGGGGCGTCGGTCAGGACGGTCACGTGCTCCTCCTTCGTCGATATCGGCTCGGTGGCGATCGAAGCGGGCTCGATCGGTCCGGTCTCGGTCACGTGTGCAGGCCGCACTCGGTCTTGGACCGCCCGGCCCAGCGCCCGGCGCGCGGGTCCTCGCCGGGCAGCGGGCGGCGGGTGCACGGCTCGCAGCCGATCGAGGTGTAGCCGTCGAAGAACAGCGGGTTGATCAGCACGCTGTTCTCCTCGATGTACGAGTCGACCTGCTGCTGCGTCCAGGCGGCGATGGGGGAGATCTTGACCATGTTGCGCTTGGCGTCGTAGTCCACGACCCGGATGTCGGCGCGGGTCGGCGACTCTTCGCGGCGCATGCCGTTGATCCAGGCGGTGTACGGCTTCAGGCCCCGCTCCAGCGGCTCCACCTTGCGCAGCGCGCAGCAGCGGTCCGGGTCCCGGTCGTGCAGCTTCGGGCCGTACTCGGCGTCCTGCTCGGCCACGGTCTGCTTCGGGGTGATCGAGAGCAGATTCACCTTGTACGCCTGCGCGACGGCGTCGCGGGTGCCGATCGTCTCGGCGAAGTGGTAGCCGGTGTCCAGGAAGAGGACGTCGATGCCGGGCGCGGCGGCCTGGGCGACGTGCACCAGGTGCGTGTCAGCCATCGAAGAGGCGACCACCAGGTCGGCGCCGAAGGTCTCGCGGGCCCAGGCGACGATCTCGGCGGCGCTCGCGTCGGCGAGCCGCTCGTTCGCGGCGTCGGCCAGCTCGCGCAGCTCGGACTCGGTCAGCGTGGAGGTCATGCGCCGGCCCCCAGCTTGAGGCCGAGGAAGGAGACCTCGAAGACGCGCGCGCAGGAACGGCAGTTCCAGGCGCGGTGGCTGGACGGTTCGGGACGCAGGTCCTCTTCTGCGCAGTACGGGCAGTACTGCGGCGCGGCGCGTTGCTCGCCGCCGCCGTCGAAACCGCCGGTGCCGCGTTCGGGTCGGGTGGCGCTCACGGGTCCGGTCCTCCGGGTCGGTGCGGGCGCGTCACGCGGGCGACCGGGAAGGGCATCGTGAATTCCGGCCGACGCGTCTCGCACCCGCGGATCGCTCTCCGGGAAGCTCCTCGGAGGCGGTTCTGACTGTCCTGGCTGACTGTCTTTTCGCTGGTGTGCGGGGTTATCGCGTCGGCATACAGACGGCGCTGGAGACGCGCTTGTAGTCGACGTGGCGTCGAGCTACGAGGGCGATTCCGGCGCGGGACATGCAACGAGCGTGCCATCGCGGCGGCGCTTACGTCCAGCACGTACCAGCATCTGGACGCAACGGTGAGACACGCGGTGTCCGACATAGCCGGACACCGAACCCGGCGCTCTCAGGACAGCTGCTGCTCCGTGGCCCGCACGGTCCAGGCCGCGAAGGACTCGCCGTCCTCGCGGTCCGCCTGGTAGTTGCGCAGCACCCGCTCGACGTAGTCCGGCAGCTCCTTCGCGGTGACCTTGAGCCCGCGCACCTTGCGCCCGAACGAGCCGTCGTCGTCCATGTCCGCGCCGAAGTGCCCGCCGAGGTGTACCTGGAAGCCCTCGACCTGGTTGCCGTCCGCGTCGCGCACCAGCTGGCCCTTCAGCCCGATGTCCGCGGTCTGGATCCGGGCGCAGGAGTTCGGGCAGCCGTTGACGTTGATGGTGACCGGGGTGTCGAAGTCCGGCAGCCGCTTCTCCAGCTCGTCGATGGTGTCCGAGGCCAGCGCCTTGGTCTCCACGATGGCCAGCTTGCAGAACTCGATGCCGGTACAGGCCATGGTGTGCCGGCGGAACACCGACGGGCGCACCTGCAGGTCCAGCGACTTCAGCTCGCCGATCAGGCCCTCGACCCGGTCGCCGGGGACGTTGAGGATCAGCAGCTTCTGGTCCGGGGTGGTGCGGATCTCGTCCGAGCCGACCGACTCGGCCAGGTCCGCGACCCGGCCGAGGGTCGCGCCGTCGATCCGGCCGACCCGCGGGCAGAAGCCGACGTAGAAGCGGCCGTCCTTCTGCTCGTGCACGCCGACGTGGTCGCGCTCGGCCGGCGGCACGAAGGGCGGGGGCGGCCCGTCGATCAGCTTGCGGTGCAGGTACTCGCTCTCCAGCACCTCGCGGAACTTCTCCGCGCCCCAGTCGGCGACCAGGAACTTGAGGCGCGCGCGGTTGCGCAGCCGCCGATAGCCGTAGTCGCGGAAGATGCCGCAGACCCCGGCCCAGACGTCGCCGACCTCCTCGATCGGCACCCAGGTGCCGAGCCGCTTGGCGAACTGCGGGTTCGTGGAAAGGCCGCCGCCGACCCAGAGATCGAAGCCCGGGCCGTGTTCGGGGTGCACGACGCCGACGAAGGACACGTCGTTCGTCTCGTGGACGACGTCTTGCAATCCGGACACCGCGGTCTTGAACTTGCGCGGCAGGTTGGAGAACTCCTTGGAGCCGACGAACCGGCGCTTGAGCTCCTCGAGCGCCGGGGTGGCGTCGAGCACCTCGTCCTTGGCCACGCCGGCCACCGGCGAGCCGAGCATCGCGCGCGGGGTGTCGCCGCAGGCCTCGGTGGTCTGCAGGCCGACGCCCTCGAGGATCTTCCAGATAGTGGGCACGTCTTCGATACGGATCCAGTGCAGCTGGATGTTCTGCCGGTCCGTGACGTCCGCGGTGCCGCGCGCGTAGGTCACCGAGACCTCGCTGATGGCGCGCAGTTGAGCCACGTTCAACACGCCGCCGTCGATGCGTACCCGCAGCATGAAGTACTCGTCGTCGAGCTCATGGGGTTCAAGCACCGCGGTCTTGCCGCCGTCGATGCCGGGGCGGCGCTGCGTGTAGAGGCCCCACCAGCGCATACGGCCGCGCAGGTCTTGCCCGTCGATCGCGTCGAAGCCGCGATGCGCGTAGATGTTCTCGATCCGGGCGCGTACGTTCAGGCCGTCGTCGTCCTTCTTGACCTGCTCGTTCGCGTTCAGCGGAGTGAAGTGGCCTTTGGCCCACTGGCCCTCGCCGCGGTGCCGTCTCACCTGGTGGGAACGCACGCTCGTCCCCGAAGGCTCGGCGGCGGCAGGCGTGCTCGACTCGGTCATCCTCGTGTCCTTCGCGAAGAGGGCATTCCCTGCCGAGATTGCCAGCCGAACGCGAGCAGCGTCCAACGCTGCTCAAAATGCGGACCGGAATGTGAGACGGCGGCGGACTCGAGTCCGCCGCCGTCGAAGGTCTGGCAGCTGCCGCGGGGCCGCGGGCGGGCCCCTGGATCCCGGGTCAGCTCACCCGGCGGATTCCGGAGATCGACATCATGTTCCAGTGCGCGTACTGGATCACCTGGCCGGTGGTCGGCGCGTGTATGACCAGGCCGCCGCCGATGTACAGCGCCTCGTGCTCTTCGCCGTTGTACTCGATGATGTCGCCGGGCTCCAGGTCGGCCAGGACCGCGGGCACCGCGTACCCGTCGTTGATCTGGTCGTAGGTGGTGCGCCCGAGCGAGACCCCGGCCGCCGCCCACGCGGCCTGTACGAGGCCGGAGCAGTCGTAGCTCGGGTCGCCGGTGCCACCCCACTGGTACGGCATGCCCAGCTTGGACTTGGCGAAGGCGATGGCGATCGCGGCGCGTCCGGTGGCCTGCGGGACCGCGTTGATCTCGGCCTGGGTGACGCCGGAGTAGTTGAAGCTCTGCTGCTGCGCGTAGGTCAGCTGGGAGAGCAGCGTCTGCGCCTGCTGGAACTTGCCGACGATCTGCTTCTTCATCGAAGCGGCCTGCGACTCGGCCTGCTGCAGCGCGGTGAGCCGGTCGGCGGCCTGCTTCTTGAGGACGGCCAGCTGCGCCTGCTCGAGCTTCAGGGCCTTGAGGTTCATCGTCTCGTTCTGGCCGACCTGGCTCATCGTGGCGGCCTGCTGCAGGTACTGGTCCGGGTGGCTCTGCAGCATCAGCTCGAGGGTCGGGTCGACCGAGCCGGCCCGGTACTGGGCGGCGGCGAGCGGGCCGAGCGTGGAGAGCAGCTTGTTCATCGACTGCTGCATCGTGGCGGCCTCGCCCTGCAGGTCGTCGACCTGCTTCTGCAGGTTCGCCAGCTGCTCGACGGCCGCGTCGTAGACGTTCGTGGCCTGCTCAGCCTGCGCGTTGAGCTCGTGTACCTGGGCTTCGATCTCGGAGACCGAGGCCGCGTGGCTCGGGGTCGGGGCGAGCCCCACGCCGACGGCTGCCGCCGCGGTCGTGGCCGTGAGGGTCATGACGGAACGGGCCGGCACCTTCGCCCGTCTGTGGGACGCCATTTCTCGCGCACTCCAATGCGATCTCTTTCCTGCCGCCTACCGGGTGAGCTGACGGGTTCGGGCGGAAAGTGCCCTACGGCGCGCATCGCCGGGCTCGCGCTCCTACGCGCGGCGGCGGTGCGGTCCGATTCACCCCGGGTCGCTTCGGCGGGTTCGGGACCGGCTTGGCCGGGTGGGATCCGAGACCGCCGGGCAACCGATGGTTCCCCGGTTCCGGCCTCGCGGCCGGATTCGGCGTCGAGCGCGACCCGCGTCCGATCCGGGGAGTAGACCGGGTGTCAGGTAGCGCCTGAAGCGAAAAGATATGCCTGTCGGCCTGGGACAATTCGGACTTCACGATGGGTCTTTACCTGAAATTTACCGGCCCGCTCCGACCCTAGGACGCGTCCACGACGTGTAGCCCTGATTCCTCTACCGACAGTATGTTCACGGCCGCACGGTGCAATCGCAGACAGCTGAGAGCGTCGTGCTGCTCGGGGCACCGTTTGGTGAGGTACCGTGGGGTGCCCGGTGCAGAAGAGCAAGAAATCAGGATGTATACGGAAACCGCCGACGAGGCGTTACGCAGCGCCCGATCTACACAGATCGCCGTCGCCGCGCCCAGTCTCGACACTGCAGCCTTCGAGTCCCCAGGACTCGACTCCGCGACACAAGCCGACGCGCTGTTCGATATCGCGGTTCCTCGCCGTCGAATCTTCCGCGGCGGCAGACCGCGCCGCCGCGGCAAAACCGTTCAAACGTTCCGGCTCTGCCTTCGCTACCGGATCACCGGACTGGCCGCCGAAGCCGCGTTCTGGATCCTGCTTTCGCTGCCGGCTTTGGCGCTCGGCATCGTCGGCGTTCTCGGTTACCTGCACACCCAACTCGGTACCGCACGCGCGCTTCGCCTAGAGCACGATCTGACCAACGCTGCAGGCGTGGTGCTCTCGCAGCGGGCGGTGCGGCAGACCATCGCGCCCGCGCTGCACAGCATGCTGACGTCAGGGCACGCCGACGTCGTTTCGGTCGGATTCGTCGTCGCACTGTGGTCAGGATCACGCGCGCTGAACGTCGCGATCGACACGATCACCGTCGCCTCAGGTCAGAACGGGCGGCGCGGAATCGTGCGCACCCGGCTGCTGGCGTTCGGGCTTTACCTGCCGGCCCTGCTGCTCGGCGCGGCGACGGTGCCGTTGCTGCTGGTCGGGACGGAGTTGCTGGCCGGGATCGCACCGGCCGCCGCCGCCGTGCTCGGCCCGCTGGCCTGGCCGCTGGTGGCCGCGGCCCTGGTGGTCTTCCTCAGCACGCTCTACCATCTGGCGCTGCCGGACCGTCCGCGCTGGCGCGCGGGACTGCCGGGAGCGCTCGTCGCGCTCGCGGTGTGGGCGGCAGGATCGGCGCTGCTTCGGCTCTACCTCCACGGCAGCCAGACCGGCCAGGACGGCGCGACCGGCGCTGCGGGCTTCGGAAGGATCGCCGCTACCGCGGCCATCCTGCTGTGGCTCTACATCACCGCGCTGGCGGTGTTGATCGGCGCGGTGTTCAACGCGGTCCTGGCGGGTACCAACGGTGACAGTGCCGGCCGCGTCGGCACTGGTGGGGGCGTAGCGGAAAAAGCTGTCGAACCTGCGGGCCCGCCGGGTGACAATGCGAGTGACAATAAAACGGCAGACAGCGCGGATCGGGTCGCTTAGGATGACACGATCATCCGCATAAACGGATATTTGACAACGAAGCTGACAAGTGGCGCAGTGGATCGCAGTCAGGATCCGCCCGCCGACCAGACGGCGACCGGCCGGACCGACCCGGACCGCTGACAGACGCCAGATCACCTGGCGCGCGGCAGCCGCGGGTCGGCGTCGGCACAGGTGAAAACCGCTGGCCGTCCGATATTTGGAGGACACGATGCAGGCAAGTGCCGCCACAGGCGACCCGGCGCCGGCTACCGACGTGCCCCCACCGCGCACCCCCGGGCGCCGCGGCGCCCGTTCGACCGCGCCGCTGATCGCCGTGCCCGCCGACGGGCTCGGCTGGAGCGAGTCGGACCTCGAAGAGCTCGACCGCACGGCGCCGGGGCTGCTGCCCGGCCGGATCGTCAAATGTGACCAGGCAGGCGCCCTGGTGTTGATGCCCTGGGGCGCCGCCAGGGCGACCTACTGCGCCGGCCTGCTGCTGGCGGCGGCGAAGGCGAAGGCCGCGGGCCGCATCTGGCCCCGGCCCGGCGACCGCGTCGCCCTGCGCCGATGGCCGGACGGGCCGATAACCGTCGAAGGTGTCGTCGTTTGACTCCCACCCGAACCTTCAAGCGCGCCGTCGTTCTGGCGCCGTGTCAGATCTGGACTACGCCCCTTGCGTGGCCAGCAGGATATTCAATTCGAC
>NZ_DASRGV010000070.1:0-5093 GCF_035650855.1 Actinocrinis sp.
GTCCACCGAGATGCCGAAGCCGCACGTCACGCGGCCGGTCCGGCCGATGGTCGGCAGCGGCGCGTAACTCCCGTACGAGGTGTCGCCGACCTGCGGAGAGCCGAACGCGCTCGTCAAATCCTGATCGCTGAGGATCGAGGAGCACGTCTTCGGCAACGCGGAGGCGGGCTCGATCGGCCCGGACAGCGGGTCATACGTCGCCGGCGCGCTCGGCGAGGCGGCCGCAGCCGACTTGGTGGCCGCCACGTGCTGCGTTCCACCGAATGAACACGCTGCCAGCGCGACCAGCGCACCCATCGCGCCGAGGATTGCCGAGGCGGAACGCGGCACCTCGGTACGGCGCAGCTGTCTAACGCAGCGTGCGACCGGCAGAGTCATGGCGCACACCGTAGTGGCCCGCGCCGCGGCGCGCAGCCCCTCTCGCCGTGTGCACCCGACCGCCTGCGGCGGGTGTGCGCCGATTCCGCCCCGCCCGACCGAGCCCGGTCGATAATGAGTAAGTGGACAACGACACCCTGGGGAATGACACGACGGACCGCGGAATCCACGACAACGACTCTCGACACGGGGACTTCGACGGCGCGCAGGCCGGATCCGGCGCCGGCCCGGCCGTCGCGTACCCGGCCCCGCATCCGGCCCGCAAGCTGCCCGGATGGCTCGCCGACGCGGTGATCTACCAGATCTACCCGCAAAGCTTCGCCGACTCCGACGGCGACGGAATCGGCGACCTGGCCGGGATCGCCGACCGCCTCGACTATCTCAGCTGGCTGGGCGTCAACACGGTGTGGCTCAACCCCTGCTTCGTCTCCGAGTTCGGCGACGCGGGTTACGACGTCGCCGATTATCTGACCATCGCGCCGCGCTACGGCAGCAATGAGGACTTCGAACGGCTCATCGACGCCGCTCGATCCCGCGGCATCCGGATCATGCTCGACCTGGTCGCCGGCCACACCTCGCACCTGCACCCCTGGTTCAAGCAGTCCGCCGACGATCCGTCCGACGACCGGTTCATCTGGTCGGACTCGGTGCACGCCCCGGTGCGCAACTGGATCCCCTCGCCGGGCCGCAGGCCGGGCTACTACCTCGCCAACTTCTATCCGATCCAGCCCGCGCTCAACTACGGCTACGCACGCCTGGACCCGGCCGAGCCCTGGCGCCAGCCGGTCGACGCGCCGGGGCCGCGGGCCAACCGCGCGGCGCTGCGCGAGATCATGGCGTACTGGTTCGACCGCGGCGTCTCAGGATTCCGCGTCGACATGGCGTACTCGCTGGTCAAGGACGATCCGGACCGCTCGGCCACCGCCGCGCTGTGGGGCGAGATGCGCACGTGGATCGACCGCGAGTACCCGGATCGGGCACTGCTTTCCGAGTGGGGCGACCCGAAGACCTCGGTTCCGGCCGGAATCCACGTCGACTTCTTCCTGCACTTCGTCGGCCGGGCGCTGCGCTCGCTGTGGGACAACGGGCAGGGCAGCCACGCGGCACAGTGGGGCACCGACCCGTGCTACTTCGCCCCCGAGGGCGAGGGCTCGATGAAGGAGTTCCTGGCCGCGTGGCGCGAGGCGGACGCGGCGATCAGCGGCTCCGGGCACATCGCGCTGCCGAGCGCCAACCACGACTTCTCGCGCCTGGCCTGCGGAACCCGCAGCCGCGAGATGACCGCACCGGCCTTCGCCTTCATGCTGACCTGGCCCACGCTCCCGGTCATCTACTTCGGCGACGAGATCGGCATGCGCTACGTGCCGGGGGTGCCGGACAAGGAAGGCAGCCAGCTCGACGACCAAGCACGTCAGGGCTCGCGTACGCCGATGCAGTGGGACGAGACGCCCAACGCCGGGTTCTCCACCGCGCCGCCGGAGCGGCTGTATCTGCCCATCGATCCGGACGAGGACCGGCCGACGGTCGCCGCACAGCGCGAGGACGAGAACTCACTGCTCGGCCAAGTCAGGAAGCTAATTGCGCTGCGCGCCGCGCATCCGGCCCTCGGCGCGGGCGGCACGGTGGACGTCCTGCACACCGGATATCCGTTCGTGTACACCCGCGGCGGCAACCACCTGATCGTGACGAACCCGCGGCGCGAGCCGGCCAGGTTCGACATCTCCGGTCTCGCCGGGGCCGCCGCCGGATCGGCGCCACAGTTGCGCACGCTGGCCGGGCACGGCGTGCGGATCGCCGGGAGGGATGTCGAGGCGGACGGCTTCTCCTACGGAGTGTTCGAGATCGGGTGACTAGCGCGGGTAGCGCTGCGGTTCGTCCACCCAGCCGCAGACCAGCACCAGCCCCGTCGAACGGTCCACCGCGACGAAACCGAAGGGCCGGTCAAAGGAGGCGGTCAGCTGTTTCACGGTGCGCGACGGCATGACGGCCGCCGCCATCATGCCCATCGCCGTGACCGCCGCCGCGACGAAACCCTCCGCCGAGAAGCTGGCTGTCGCGTCCTGGGCCGCGGCCTGGACGCACAGCGGAACCTCGCTGCTGATGCCAGGGAAATGGCCGGTCGAGCAATCGGCGGCAGCGCCGAGCCCGAACAGTTCGGCGCGCGCGAGCAGGTTGTGCTGGCCGCCGACCGTGAACGCGACTGTTTGCAGGCGCGCCTTTGGCTGCGCACCGGCCGAGCGGATCTCGCGCACCGTCAGACCGGGGCCCGGCTGCGCCCGTTCGAGGTCGACGGGTTCGGTCGTCGCCTCGGCGGCTGAGTCGCACGCGCGCACCGCCGTCGACAGCACGGTGCCGGGATGTGCATCTCGAGCGCCGAGTGCGAGCACGACGTTGATCTCGTCGCGGCCGCGCACGGTCGCGAGCGTGATCGGCCCGTCATCGGATGCTGCGATGCTCAGCTCCTCGACGGACGTGGCGCGGGAGAGCCCTGTTATCTCGCGTCCGGCCCAAGGACCCGCGACTTTCCACGGCATGGACTCGAATCGCTGCTCCCATTGCGTCCGCACCGTCAGCGCGCCGGCAAGGACCAGCAAGGTCGCAGCGTCGACTTGGATCGGCATCCGCCGCAGCAGCCCGTCGGTTTCCTTCTCGACCCAGGCGTCCAGCGCAGCCTGCGCACGCGTCGGGATCTGATCGAGCACGCCGTGCGCGACGCCGGGCAGGCGCGCGACCCAATCCGGGTTGACGGGCAGCGAGGCCGCAGTCCACAAGCCGAGCGCGGTGTGCACTGCGCAGTTCTCGTCGACGGCGGCCAGCAGACGCCTGGTGGCGTCGAGCCCTTCGTCGGCGGGTAGGCCGGTCGCCCGGGCCAGTTCCGCGCGCGCGGCGCCGCTCGCCGGGTCGGCGATCGCGGCCAGCAGCGGCCAGACCCCCAGTCCGGACAGGACCGTGCCGCCGCCGTCGCAGGTCTCCGCCCACCGCGCGGTCAGCCGGTTGGTCGCGGACACCGCCGCGCGGATCGCCTCGTCAACCACTTCGCCATCCATCCCGTCGGGCGGACCAAGGGCCGTTCCCTCACATCGTAGGTACGCGTGCCGGTGCGCGGGCGGGGAAATCGGGTGGCGGCCGGTCCGCGGCAGGGATTATCGTCATACTGACGTTAAGTGGAATGGCAGGTGTGATGAGCGCGCAGCTCAGGCAGGTCGCCGTGGAGAACCAGGCGATCGTGGACGCCGGCCGGTATCGGACGGCCGGCGGCGAGGAGGTCGAGGTCGCGTCGGTGCTGGCGGCGGCGGTGGCCGGGACGAGGTACTACGAGGCCCCCGAATTAACAGGCCCGCAGGAGAAGGGCGGCACCGTTGAGTGGGCCGATAGCGGGGAGGTGAAAACGACGATTGAGGTCACCGGAGAGGACACGGTCACGGCCGCGCGGCGCCTGGTGGCGTGGGCTGGAAATTCGGCCTCAGGACACGACTTCGCCACGGCGGCCCCTTCAGCTTCGGCTTCGACTCCGGACTCGGACGTGACCTCGCTGTCCGGGCCCGGCGGCACCGTCGCGGTGCTCAACTTCGCGTCCGCACGGCATCCCGGCGGCGGATATCTGACCGGAGCGAAGGCGCAGGAGGAAGACCTCTGTCGCAAGACCCTGCTCTACTGGTGCCTGCTCGCGGCTCCCGACTACTACGCGGCCCACCAGCGGGCACGGGACCCGTTCTACAGTCATCGGCTCATCTACTCGCCGGCCGTTCCCGTCATCCGCGACAACCACAACCGGCCGACCGCTCCGATGATCACCATGGACGTGATCACCTGCGCCGCGCCCAACGCGGGAGTCATCGAGCGCTACCGGCCCGAACTGGTCGGCCGAATCCCGGCGTCGCTCACCGAACGTTCCGGAGCCGTCCTCGAGGCGGCCGCGCGACACGGCGCACGGCGGCTCGTGCTCGGCGCCTGGGGATGCGGCGTCTTCCGCAACGATCCACGGCACGTTGCCGCGGCGTTCCGTGCGCACCTGACCGGCGACGGCGCGTACCGCGATGTCTTCGAGCACGTCACTTTCGCCGTGCTCGACCGTTCGGCGCAACAGCGGAACCTGGGCGCCTTTCGCGACGCGTTCGGCGTCGAGTCTTGAGCTGCTGCCGGATCCGGTCGAGGCTCAGAAGTCCGCGACCGTGATGCCGAGCGCCTGCGCGAGGGCGGGGGCGAGGTCGACCAGCTGTCCGCTGTCGATGATCGCCCCGCGCAGCGCGTCGTAGCCGGCCGTGATGCCCAGCTGCGCTCCGCGCAGGTCCAGGTGCTCGCAGGTCACCTTGGTGAAGTCCGTGTCCACCAGCCGGGAGTTCGGAAACGACACCCGGGTGAGCGAGGCCCCGCCGAAGTCGACGTCGCGCAGCATGCAGTTGTCGAAGGTCACGTCGAAGAGCTTCGCGGCGCGCAGGTTCAGCGAGTCGAACTTGCACCGCTCGAACACGACCCGCCGCAGCTGCGCCTCGTAGGACTGCACCCCGGCGACGCTCACCGCGACGAACGAGGAGTCCGTCCACTCGGTCTGCGCCAGATCGGTGGCGATCAGCCGCGAGTCGTGGAACCACACGTCGCTGAACCTCGAGCCGCGCAGCTTTCCGCCGTCGAACTGCACGGATTCGAAAGCGCAGTCCATGAACCTGGCGCCGCCGACGGCGACCTCGTCGAAGACCGTGCCGTCGAAGTGCACT
>NZ_DASRGV010000071.1:0-36645 GCF_035650855.1 Actinocrinis sp.
TAGGCCAGGGCGAAGAAGGTGGCGACCCCGCCGCGCACCTCGCGCACCACCGAGGTGCCGCGCTCGCTCAGGCGGAAGTAGCGGTCCAGCACGTTGCCCGGTGAGGAGCCGGGCGGAGCGTCGAGCGTCGTGGACATCGGCAGCAATCCCTTTGTGTCGTCGAACAGTCTGGGGCTGTCCAGCTGTGGGTGGTCGGCGTGCACGCGTACGGGTTGGTGTACGGCCGGGGCCAGGGTTCCATAGGCTGATTACCGTGACTGTTCCCCGTGATCAAGAAATGGCATCGGATCCGCCTCGGAACGGGCATTCCGAGGCGGACGGAAGCGGCGATGCAGTAACGCAGCGTGCCGGTTCGGAACGCACAGATGCGAACGTCGACGGCGCTGCCGCGGGGCGTGTCGAGATTGAGCCGATGGAGACCAACGACGTACTCATCGTCGCCATCGGTACCGCACTGTTCGCGGTGGCCTTCGTCGTACTGCTCGCGCTACGCAGTTCATTGGAGCGTTCGGGACACGGACGCTGGCCGTGGATCGCCCTTTCGGGGGCACTGCTCGGCCTGGTCGGCCTGGTGTACTGCCGCCGCCGTCAGCAAAGGATGTCCAAAGCCAACGCACAGTAGTCGCTTGATCGCACCAACGTCCATATACTGTGTGGTGTGGAATCACCACGCTCCGCAGCGAGCAGTCCAAGGACGGGCGCCATGATGGCACTGTGCCCAGACTGCGACGGGCAGGGCCGCACCATTGTGACTTTCGGGTTGCTGCGCGGCGCCGGCGTACGGTCGACGCGCGTTCTGGAGACGGTGGCCTTGCGCGAATGCGCGGTCTGCAACGGCGTGGGTTGGTACGACCCGATCCACGGCAGATAGGCAGTAGGCAGCTGAATAGAGCGGCGCACGACTGGTAGCCGCGCAGCAGCAGGTCAGGCCAGTCGTGGGTGGTTGACGGCCGGAACGTAGCAGGGGTCGGCCCCTGCCTGTCAGTGATATCGGACTGTCCCGGCAGGAGGACGTTCCCGCTCAGGAGTGGCCGAGTTCGGCTTCCTCGTCGGTGAACTCAGCGTCCTCGCTCTGCCCGCCGGCCCCGTCCGCGTGCACCGATCCAGTCGGGTGCAGCTGGACCTGGTCCACCGCGTACTCGTCCACGATCGGCTCGCCGAGTTCGGCCGCGTCGGGCACCACAGCGGCCTCCGAGTGGCCGCCGCAGCCGAAGTCCAGCGCGACGACGTGGCCGTCGGCCGGGGAGTACTCGTTCGCGCAGACGCCGAAGGCCTGGCTCAGCGTTCCACGCAGGGAGGTCAGGAAGCCGCAGCTGGCGCAGCTCGCCGGGGCGGCCTGGGCGATCGGGGCGGCCGCGCCGAAGGACTCGCTCCACCGGTCGGCGGCCATCTGGCGGCCCGTCAGGGACAGCACCCGCGCGCGGCCGAGGCCGAGCTCGAAGGCGATCAGCGGCAGGCTGTCGCGCTGCGGCCGGGCCGGATCGGCGTCGCCCGCGGGCATCGGCGGGGCGTCGCGCAGCGGCTTCGGCTCCGTGTCGTCCGCGCCGGTGTAGCCGGGCTCGAGGCGCACGTCGTCGGCCGCGGTCGGCAGCAGATCGCCGACGCCGATGTCGCCGGGCTGGATCCGCTCGCTCCACGGCAGCCAGCGCGGGGCCAGGATCGCGCCCTCGCCGGGCAGCAGCACGGTCTCGTCGACGGTCACCTGCTTCGAGCGCGAGGCACGGGTCACGGTGACGGCCCAGCGCCAGCCCGCGTAGCCGCGCTCCTGGGCCGCGAAGTAGTGCGTCACGGTGCGCTCGCCCTCGGCGGTCGCGCCCTGGTGTTCACCGACCCGGCCGATGCCGGCCACGTCCTCGGCGGCGGCGAAGGCGAGATCGACCGCCTCGGCGCATGCCTGGTCCAGCACGGGGGTACGGCTCGGCCTGGTCCTGGTCGTCGCGCTCACGGGGTCGATGTTAGTCGTTCCGGGATGCCTCTGGCGGACAGGAGACAACTAAGGCGGTGACGCGCGAGGATAGGTAAGTGAGCATTGGTAGGCGGAACCCTCGCGGCTATGGGGAGGGGCAGCCGGACGCTGAGGCACCGACCGAGCGTCTGACGCTGCCGGAGCAGGGTGCCGGTACACAAGATCCGAACATTCGAGCCGCCGCGTCTGAGTCTGTTGGCATAAGGGTCAACAAGCCGCTGATAACGCGTCGACCCGATGAGCGTTGGTCGCGCACGCAGCCGGTGAATGAACCTTCCACGCAGGCGAGTGAGGAAAGAAGAGGGCCGGCAGGAACTGCCGCCCCTCACGATGTCACTCAGCCGGTTGATCCGGCGCTTGCAGCGCAGTTGACCGGACGCCTCACGCCGACCTCGTCTCCTGACGCACCGACAGCTTCCTTCGCCACGCCGGAGGATCCGACGGTCGTCACCCCGGGCCTGGACTCCACGCGCGTCGGGGCGCCCGATCCGGAGGATCCGGTTCACCGCGGTGTGCGTGCGTTCCGGCGCTCGGCCGGACGTGGATTGGACGCAGCCGACGCGGTATATGGACGCATCCAGCGCGTTACGCACGCCGAGGGCGCCGGCGAGTCCGGGCTGGCGCATGTGCTGGAGATGGGCGCCGTCATCGGCGCCGGCGACATCCTGGTCACGCTCGCGCTGGCCAACTCGCTGTTCTTCTCGGTGCAGCCGACCGAGGCGCGCTCGAAGGTCGCGCTTTATCTGCTGATCACGATGGTTCCGTTCACGCTGCTGGCGCCGCTGATCGGGCCGCTGCTGGACCGGCTGCGCGGCGGCCGGCGCTTCGCGATGGCGGTAACGGCGCTGATCCGCGCGCTGCTGTGCCTGGTGATGGCCAAGACGATCAGCGGCGGCGGACTGGCGCTCTACCCGGCCGCGTTCGGGTGCCTGGCCGCGTCCAAGGCGTACGGCGTCAGCAGGGCGGCGGTCATCCCGCGCGTCCTGCCGTCGGGAACGACGCTGGTACGGGCCAACTCGCGGATCTCCATGACGGCGCTGGCGGCCACGATCATCGCCACCCCGATCGGCCTAGGCCTCGGCGCCATCGGCCCGGCCTGGACGCTGAGCTTCGCCGCGCTGGTGTTCTTCCTGGGCACCTGGCTGGCGATCCGGCTGCCCAAGATCGTCGACTCGAACGAGGGCGAGGTGAAGGCGCAGCTACGCAAGCGGGATCGCGGCCCGGACGCCACGCTCGCCGAGTCGATGCCCGACCGGCGGCTGCGCTCGGTCGGCCCCTCGGTAGTGCTCGCGCTGCGCGCCAACGCGACGCTGCGGGCCTTCTCCGGCTTCCTCAGCCTCTTCATCGCGTTCCTGGTGCGCCGTCATCCGCTCGGCGGGCTGAAGGATCTGACCGCGGTCGGCGTCTTCGCCGCGGCGGTGTTCGTCGGCAGCGCGCTCGGCTCGCTGCTCGGCAAGCTGCTGCGGGCCGGGGCCCCAGAAACCATCATCACCGCCTCGCTGGCGGTCGCGTCGGTGACGTCGATCATCGCCGCGTTCTTCTACGGCCTGCCGATGGTGCTGGTCCTCGGCGCGGTGACCGGCATGGCTCCGTCACTTTCGAAGCTCTCGCTGGACGCGTTGCTACAACGGGACACCCTGGAGCGCGTGCGTACGTCGGCGTTCGCGCGCTCGGAGACGCTGCTTCAGCTCGCATGGGTGCTCGGCGGCGCGCTCGGGCTCGCGCTGCCCTCCAACGGCGTGCTCGGCCTGAGCCTTGGCGCGGTCGGGCTGAGCGTCATGGCGCTCTTGACCACCAAGGCGCTGTACGACCTGCGCTGGCAGCCGGGGGCGTCTGAGGTAGCGTCCTGACGGTGAGCTCGAACCACACAGCTAGACGCTGTCTGATCGTTACCGCGGTCGAGGCCGAACGCGAGGCGTTCGAGCGGGGCCTGGTGGAGTTGCCCGAGGAACTGCACGCCTCGGTCACGCTGCTGGTCGGCGGCGTGACGGCGGCCGTAGCTGCGGCGTCGGCGGCGGTGGCACTAGCGCGCGAGCCATTCGACGTCGTGCTCAGTGCTGGGATCGGCGGCGTGTTCCCGGAGTCGGGCGGGCTCGGCGATCTGTTGATCGCAGAGCGGATCATCGCTGCGGACCTCGGCGCGGATGGTCCGGAGGGCTTCCAGTCCGTGGAAGAGCTCGGGTTCGGTACGACAGTGATCGATGCGTTAGCGCTAGACGGGCTCAAGGCCGTCAGTGGACGCGATGCGGTACGCGGTGACGTGCTGACAGTGAGCACCGGCACAGGCACCGCGGAGCGCGCGGCCTGGCTGCGTACGCGCTACCCGGCCGCGGTAGGCGAGGCGATGGAGGGTTACGGTGTGGCGGTGGCCGCCGTGCAGTTCGGACTGCCGGTCGCCGAGGTCCGGGCGGCTTCGAACCTGATCGGTCCGCGTGACCGCTCGGCCTGGCGGATCGGCGAGGCGCTGAGCACGCTGACCGCGGCGGCATTGCCGATCGTGGAAGGACTTCTGGGGTGACTGAGACGCTGAGCATCGCGTACTCGCCGTGCCCGAACGACACCTTCGTCTTCCATGCCTGGTCGCATGGCCTGATCGAGGGCGCGCCGCACATCGAGGTCACACACGCCGACATCGACGTGACCAACAACCTGGTCCGCGAGGGCGGCCTTGATGTGATGAAGATCTCGTATGCTGCGCTGCCCGAGGCGCTCGACGAGTACGTGCTGCTGCCCTGCGGCGGGGCCCTCGGGCGCGGCTGCGGACCCCTGGTGCTCACCGGCCCCGGCGGCGCGGACAGCGAGCCTTCCGGCGCCGAACTGGCCGGCAAGACCGTGGCGGTGCCGAGCCTCAAGTCGACCGCGTACCTGCTCTTCCAGCGCTGGGCGCAGGAGCAGGTCACCGGCGGCGTCGGCGGCCTCGGCGAGATCCGGGTACTGCCGTTCCACGAGATCATGCCGGCGGTGCGCGACGGGCTCGTGGACGCGGGGCTCGTGATCCACGAGGCGCGCTTCACCTATCCGGACTTCGGCCTGCGCCGCCTCGCGGACCTCGGTGACTGGTGGGAGAGCGTGACCGGAGCGCCGATCCCGCTCGGCGCGATCGTGGCCCGCCGCGCGCTCGGCCCGGAGCGGATCGCGGAGCTCAGCCGGGTGGTGCGGGAGAGCGTGGACTACGCCTTCGCGCACCCCGAGGCCTCCCGCGACTACGTGATGGAGCAGGCGCAGGAACTCGACCCCGAGGTCGCGAAGGCGCACATCGCGCTCTACGTGAACGAATTCACCCGCGACCTCGGACCCGAGGGCTACGCGGCCGTGCGCAGGCTGCTCGGCGACACGCTGCCCGAAGGCACGGTGTTAGAGCTCGCCTTACGTCCCGGCGGCGCGGCTGAGGCTGAACGCGCCTAGGCGTCCAGCTGATCGGCGACGGCGCGCAGCAGCTTGGCCACCTTCTGGGCCGCCTCCCGGTCCGGGTACTTGCCGCGGCGCAGCGTGTTCGAGGTGTGGTCGAGCACCTTGATCACGTCCTCGACGATGACGACGAGCTCATCGGCCGGTTTGCGGGTCGCGGCGGCGACGGACGGCCTGGCGTCCAGCAGGTGCAGGTTCAGCGCGCTCTCGCCGCGGCGCCCCTCGGCTACTCCGAACTCCACCCGCTGGCCCGGCTTGAGCGCGCTCGTCCCGGCGGGCAGAGCCGAGGAGTGGACGTGGACATCGCCGCCGTCATCGCGCGTGATGAATCCGTAACCCTTGTCGGCGTTGTACCACTTCACCTTGCCGGTTGGCACGGGACTACCTCATCCGTCTTGTCGTCGCTGGAGTGCTTGCAGAGCCCGCGCCAGGCGCGGTCGACCGGGTGGCGCGGTTCCGATTCGCGTCACCCTGATGAGTTAAGGCTAGCTGGCGATCAACCGACGGTCACCATGGTTACCCACGCACGTTACCGAACTCGTCGGTTCTCGATCGGACCAACGAGACAGACCGTCCCGTCGTTCCCTTACTAGAGTAAGGCGACCCTAAGTAACAATCCATCACGGGGCGGTCACGCAGTGCTGCAACGCGAACGGGCCGACTACGCCGGCTGCGCTGCGATCTGCCGTCAGCTCGGCGAACCGCTGATCGGCACGGCGCCGACCGCCGCCGTGGGATGGCTGCTCATCGAGCATCCGGGGCCGTGGCCGGCTTTCGGTTTGCCTCGAGACGTGCCCGCGCCGATCGCCCGGTTCGCCGACGACGCCCTCGAACACGGTGTCCGCACGCAGCTGATCCGGCGGCCGGATCGGACAGGACGTCAGATCGGTGCGCCGACCGTGATGGTCGGCGGCGGTACGCCCGGCCGCAGATGGCTTGAACGGCGCACTCTGACGGATCCTCAGGCACTGTGTGACCTGGATCCGGCTCGCATCGCGCGATCGTCGCCGCCGGGCTTTGGCACCCCGGTCGATACGGCGCTGCTGGTCTGTACGCACGGCCGGCGCGAGGTGTGTTGCGCCAAGTTCGGCAGGCCGGTGGCTCGTGCGCTCGCCGCGCGCTTTGGGCCTGTGGTGTGGGAGACGACGCATGTGGGTGGGGACCGCTTTGCCGCGAATCTCGTTGTGCTGCCGGCCGGTGCGTACTACGGCCGGTTGGACCCGGACGATGCGGTTCGCGTCGCCGAGGCTGCCTTGGGCAATCGGGTGGCGCTGGACCGGCTCCGGGGCAGCGCCGGGCTTCCCGCAGCGGCGCAGGCGGCCGAGTGTCTGTTGCGGCGTGCGCTCGGGACGGTGGAGGAAAGCGCCGTGCGATATGTCGGCCAGTGTGACGGTGACGGCGAGGCGCACGCCGCAGGTACCGCAGCTGAGGAGCAGTCAACCGGCGTGGCGTACCGCGTTCACCGGGTGCGGTTCCACGTCGCCGGCCTGGGGGCGCACACGGTCACGCTCGCGCGCCATGAGGCCACCTGCCCGCGGCTGACCTCGTGCGGTGCGGGCACGGTCGAGACGCCGACCGGTTACCGGTTGCTGGGGATCGCCGGGCCGTTGGCGGATCCGGTCGGCGGACGCATGGTCACAGCTGGCGCGTGATGCCCCGGGCCAGCCGCCAGCTCAGGAACAGCGCGGCCAGCAGCGCGGCGATCCTCGGCAGGGTGCCGAAGAAGGAGGCCGCGCCGGACAGCAGGTCCGAGGTGTTCACCGCGGTTCCGCCCCAGAAGCCGTGCTGGTGCAGCCAGAACCCGAACGCGTAGACCAGTCCGGTCGCGACCGGGACGCCCACGACGAGGAACCACTTCTCCACCGGGGTGAAGTACCGCGACGTACAGGCGACGAGCGCGGCGACCAGCAGCACGACCCACTGCCCGAGGACCGCGCCGACCAGGAACACCGCTATGGCCAGCGCCTCCCAGGGGCGCGCCTTCGGGCCTTGCAGCCACGCCGAACGCACCCGCGCCCGCACCGGGGAGTAGGCCAGCTCCGGGTCGCCGGCCTCGCCGAAGTCCGGCAGGACCATGGTCATGGTCGTGGCCGTCGCGGGCACCGAGCTGGGCGCGGACACCGCGGCGAGCCCGCCGACCGTCTCCACCGAGTGGTCCGGCGCGAACGGATCGGGGTCGAGGCACAGCTCCGGGCCGGCGACGCTCGCACGCCCGCCGGTCCCCAAGGGCACGTCGGGGCCGGATGAGGACTGCGGGGCGAGCAGCTCGGCCAGGTCGTCGGTGATCGGCACCTGTGGGCCGTCGGTGGCGCGGGCCAGCCGGGCGCTGAGCCTGGCCTGGTAGTCGGGGTCGCGCTGGACCTCGCTGTCCACCAGGGTGACCGGGTCGCCGATCCGGCGCAGGATGCCGTCGAGCGTGGCCAGGTCGGGGCCGCGGCGCGCGCGTTCCTGTTCGATGGTGTTGCGCAGGGACTCGACGAGCCTGGTGCGGGCGGCTGGGGACAGCTTGCCGGAAGCCTCGTTCGCCACCTCGCTCAGATACCCGAACAGCCGCTGTTCGGGCTGGATCTTCGCGCTCTTGGTCGGTGCCCCGCGCAATTCGGCCTCTCTCCGGTCTCGGGTTCCCGGGCCCCTGGGCCCTGCGTGCTCGCGGTCCTGTCGTGCTCAGTCCTGGGCTCTCAGTCCTGATATATATTCCCAGCCTAGACGGACGGTGCACCGGCGCGTGTAGCGCGCCCCGGGGCGCCCTCGCGCGTACGGCCTCCACCCTGCGCCCCCTGTTCACCGCTTCGAACGCCCCTATGGCAGGCTGGCGGCATGTCGAAAGCGCTGCTCGAAGTCATCGCCCTGGACGCAACCGACGCGCGCATGGCCGTGGACGGCGGCGCTGACCGGCTGGAACTGGTGAGCTCCATGCAGTTCTCCGGATTTAATCCTTCCCTGGAGGCGTTCAGCTCGATCCGATCCGCGGTAAACGTTCCGTTACGCGTCATGATCCGTTTACGCGACGGATTCCTGACGGGCGGACCGGGCTCGGTCAGCGCGCTGGCCACGTCGGTCAAGCAGCTGCGCGCGGAGGGCGCGGACGAATTCGTGATGGGCTGGCTGGACGCGAACGGCGCGGTGGATCTGGCGGCGCTGGAAACGGTGCTCGAGGCGCTGGAAGGCGCGCCGTGGACCTTCCACAAGGCGATCGACAAGGCGGCGGACCGGGACGCGGTGTACGCGGCGATCCGCCGGCTTCCCGGCCTCGACACGGTGCTGACCTCGGGCGGCCCGTTCCCGGCGGCGCAGGGCATCGACGTCCTCGCGGCGGAGGCGGCCCGCGAAGCCGCCGACCCGAACGGGCTGAGCCTGCTGGTCGGCGGCGGGCTGAAGCTGACCGACGTGGCGGCGCTGCGCACGGCCGGCCTGACCGGCTTCCACATCGGTACCGCCGCGCGGTTCTCCGGCGACTGGAACGGTCCGGTCGACGCGGAGCTGGTCAAGACCTGGCGGGCGGCATTGGACGCACCGCTGAGCGAGCCGGTCGGCTGACCGGACCGCGCGGGTCGCGCCTAGCCCTCGGCGAGCTGGGGCGGAAGCGGCCGGGCGTGCAGCACGGTGAGCGCACTGACGGCGCGGGTCAGCACGACGTAGAGGCGGCGCAGGCCGAGCATCTCGGCGTATTCGGCCTCGACGATGTCCGCCGGCTCGGCGACGATCACCTGGTCGTACTCGAGGCCCTTCGCGAGACTCGCCGGCACCAGTGAGATGCGAGGCGCCGTAGCGGTCTGCTCAAGCGGCGATTCATCGGCGCCCGACTCGGCACCGGAGGACGCGCCGTCATCGGCGATGTCGCCGTCGGGCGCGCCGCCGTCTGACACACGGCCGTCTGACGCGTCGTCGTCGGCGCCGAGCACCTCGTGCCCGATTCCGTTCTCCGTCAAGGTTTTCGCGAGCACGTCGATCGAGGCGTCCGCCGCGATGATGCCGATCGAGCCTTCGCGCTCCAGCGCGCTCGCGGCGGCCTTCACCGTGGCTTCGGGCACGTCCGCGACCGCCAGCAGGTCGAGCGCCCCCGCCGCCTGCCGCACCGAGGTCGGCGGGGCCAGCTGCGGCGCCGCGTACGGCAGCAGGCGGGCCGCGTACTCGATCACCTGCCGCGGCACCCGGAAGCCCTGCGTCAGCTCCTCCCGCACCGCCTCCGGCTTGCCGAGATGCCGCAGCGTCTCCTCCCACGACCCGGCGGCCCACGCCGTGGTCGCCTGCGCCACGTCGCCGAGCACGGTCGCCGAGCCGGTGGCGCAGCGGCGGCCGACCGCCCGGCACTGCATCGGGGAGAGGTCCTGCGCCTCGTCGAGCACCACGTGGGCCAGCGAGTGGACCCGGTCCAACTGGTCGGCGAGCTCGTCGAGCAGGACCGCGTCGGCGGGCGTCCAGCGCGCGGCGCCCGGCGTGCGCGGGACCTTCCCGCCCGCTCGTTCCCAGCAGATCAGCGCCTGTTCTTCATCGCCGAGCAGGCCGTCCGCCGCCTCGGCGAGCCGCTGTGCCGAGGAGAGCAGAGCGAACAGCAGCTTGATCGGATCGACCGCGGGCCAGAGCTGATCGACGAGCAGCTTCACCGGCCGGGAGCGGGCCACCGCGTCCTGCACCCGGTCGTCCGGCGACTCCCCCGCCGCCTCCATCCGGGTCAGCACGGCGTGCGCGATCCGCTGCGCCAGCATCGCCCGCCCCGCGGCGTAGCGGACATTGCGCTCACGGATCGCGTCGATGTGCTCTTGGAGTTCGTTCGCCGGGACGCGCCACTTGCGCACGCCGCGCGGCACGACCAGCGCCTCGGTCGGCGCGCACAGGCTGGACCACAGCGCGCGGTGCAAGACCTCTGCCATGCGCGCGTCGCCCTTGATCCGGGCCGTCTCGGCGCTGTCCGTGCCGCGCACGGTGAAGCGCTGCGCGAAGCTCTTGGATACGAGCTCTTCGACGGTCGCCTGCGCCACGTCCACCTCGCCGAGCGCGGGCAGCACCTGCTCGATGTACTTGAGGAACTGCCGGTTCGGACCGACCACCAGCGCGCCGCCGCGTTTCAGCCGTTCGCGGTGCGTGTAGAGCAGGAAGGCGACGCGGTGCAGGCCGACGGCGGTCTTCCCGGTGCCCGGGGCGCCTTGTACGCAGACCGACTCGGTCAGGTCGGCGCGGACGATCTCGTCCTGCTCGGGCTGGATGGTCGCCACGATGTCGCGCATCGGGCCGACGCGCGGCCGCTCGATCTCCGCGGTCAGGATCCTGCTTCCCGAGGACGCAGCGGTTCCTGGAGCGGCAGCGGCCGCGGCCGTACCGTCCAGCGGTTCGTCCTCGTACGCGGTCAGTTCGCCGCCGGAGAAGCCGAAGCGGCGGCGCAGGGCCAGACCGTAGGGGTCCTTAGCGCTGGCCCGGTAGAAGGCGACCGACACCGGAGCGCGCCAGTCGATGACCATCGGATCGCCGACCGCGTCGTGCACGTGGCGTCGGCCGACGTAGTAGCGCTCGCCGCGGTACTCACTCGGCAAGGTGGCCGAATAGTCCAGCCGGCCAAAGAACAGCGGTACGTCCGGGTGATCGAGCAGCGCGGCCGCGCGGGCCTGGAGCGCGAGGTTGAGCACGCCGGTGGACCAGGCGGTACCGCCCTGCGCCTTGAGCGCGAGGGTCTCCTCACGCATCGTGCGCAGCGCGGCCCGAGACGCGGCCAGGTGCGCGCGTTCGGCGCGGATGACTGGATCGTCGATGGAGGAAGGCGCCGCGGAAGCGGGCGCGGTTGAAGACGGCACAGAGGCTCCAAGCAGTTACACAGGTCAGAAGGAAGAAATGTGTATTCACCGGAGCGCAGAGGTCTCGGCGCGGTGATGGTCGCGCGCCGTACATGTGCTGGGAAGGCGGACCACTATACCAGCCCGTCCCAGGCCGCCAACCGATATTTTGTCATGGTCGGCAGTGCGGCTGAGTCATTACCTTGAGCGAGATTACCCACGGGAGGAACCATGTCGGTGACCGCGATCGTCGGCGGCCGGATCGTGCCGGTCGACGCCGAGCCGATCGAGGCCGGGATCCTGCTGATCGAGGACGGCAGGATCAGCGCGCTCGGCGGCGCGCAGGTGGCGGTGCCGGAGGGCGCCGAGGTCGTGGACGCGGCCGGCAAGTGGGTGCTGCCCGGCTTCATCGAGGCGCACGGCCACCTCGGCGTGCACGAGGAGGGCGAGGGCTGGGCCGGCAACGACACCAACGAGATGACCGACCCGGTGACCGCGCACGTGCGCGCCCTGGACGCGATCAACCCGGACGAGCAGGGCTGGCGCGACGCGATCATCGGCGGCGTGCTCGCGGTCAACGTCAACCCCGGTTCGGGCAACCCGATCGGCGGGCAGACGGTCGCGCTCAAGAGCTGGGGCGGGACGGTCGACGACCGGTTGCTGCGCGAGCCGGCCGGGATCAAATCAGCGCTCGGCGAGAACCCGAAGCGGGTCTACGGCGACAAGAAGCAGACCCCTTCGACGCGGCTCGGCACGGCGGCGGTGATCCGCGGCGCGTTCGTCGAGGCGCAGAACTACCTGGCCAAGATCGAGTCGGAGGCGGCAAAGCCGGCCGAGGAGCGCAAGCCGGTGGAGCGCGACCTCAAGCTGGAGGCGATCGGCCGGGTGCTGCGCCGGGAGATCCCGTGGCGCCAGCACGTGCACCGGGCCGACGACATCGCCACCGCGCTGCGCATCGCCGACGAATTCGGGTACGAACTGGTCATCGACCACGGCACCGAGGCGCACCTGGTCGCCGACAAGCTGGCGGCGCGCGGCGTCCCGGTGATCATCGGCCCCTTGTTCACCTCGCGCTCCAAGGTCGAGCTGCGCAACCGCTCGCTGGCGAATCCGGGCCGGCTGGCCCGCGCGGGCGTGACCATCGCGATCACCACCGACCACCCGGTTGTACCCATCAACTTCCTGGTGCACCAGGCCACGCTCGCGGTGAAGGAGGGCCTGGACCGGGAGACGGCGCTGCGTGCGCTGACCATCAATCCGGCGCGCATCCTCGGCATCGACGAACGGCTCGGTTCGCTGGCCGTGGGTAAGGACGCGGACCTGTGCGTCTGGTCCGGTGATCCGCTGGACGTGATGCAGCGGGTCGAGCGCGCGTACGTCGACGGACGGGAGATCTACACCTACGACTATGCGGCAGCCGAGGGTGTCTTCGCTCGCCCTTGACACACCAGCGGGTGGCGGGCAGTGTGCAAACGCGCTCGGTTATGTAAGTGCTGCACGGCGGTTGCGACACGACAGGCGGGCTGGCGTCACGGCATAGCGGTGCCGTGACCTGGCGGTGTCGGACCGGCGGGCAGGCGGGGTGAACTGATCCAGCGGCGGATCGGCGGGCTCTGACCCGGGCGCTCACCGCGCTGTCGACGACGGCGCGGAACATTCCGTCTGTCACCACGAGGTCAACGATGACACGACCATCCGGAAGGCGGTCGGCTGCGCTCGCGTCAGCCGCCGCCTTCGCCGTTTTCGCGGCCGGGGGCGCCGCCTACGCGAGCACGGCCCCGGCCACCGGCGGCAGTGCTTCGAACACCACCGCCTCAGGCACCGCGGCCGGAGCGCCCGGCGCGCCCGCCTACTTCGACCTCGCGCGCAAGGACTGCCTCGGCACCGCGCGCGACACCACGTCAAAGGTCTGGTACACGGTCGCGGGCGGGGTGCTCTCCGACGTGTACGAGCCGACCATCGACAACACGAACGTCAGCACCCTGCAGTACGTCGTCACCGACGGCTCCTCCTTCACGGACCTGCAGACCCGCGACATGACGTACACCGTGCAATCGGACGCGACCGGCATGGTCTGCACGGTCACCTCGACCGATGCCAAGCACGGCTACCGGCTGACCACCACCTACCTGACCGACCCGCAGCGCGACAGCGTTCTGATGAACACCAGGCTCGCGCCGACCTCGGGCAGCAGCACGGACGTGACCAAGCTGCACGTCTTCGCTCGCGTGGATGCGCACGTCAACGGCAACGGCGGCGGTGGCACCGACAACGCGGGCGCGGACACCGGCGTCGTGGATGCGGCGAGCGGTGTCCCGGTCGTCTATGACACCTCCACGGTGAGCGAGGCCGCGAACCGGACGTACGCGGTGCCCACCTTCATGGCGCTGACCGCCAGCTCGCTCGGCGCGGCTTCGGTCGGTTACGCGGGCACGGCCAGCGACGGCCTGACGCAGCTCGACGCGGCGCACGCGCTCTTCCCGACCTCCTCGGCGCCCAACGGCCACATCGTGGCCACCGAGGACGTCACGCCGCGAGCCGGCGGATGGACCCGCGGCCGCGAGTTCACCCTCTCCCTCGGATTCGGCCGCACGCAGGCCGACGCCGTGAGTACGGCCTCGAAGTCGCTGCGCGCTCCCTTCGGCGCCGTCCTGGCCGCGTACACCGACTCGTGGCGTGACTACGACGCCTCGCTCAACCCGGCGCCACGCTCCGTGCAAGGGATCGGCAGCGACACGGTCCGCAAGACGTACTGGCTCGACGCCAACGTGCTCAAGGCCAGCGAGGACAAGACTTTCCCCGGAGCGGTCGTCGCGTCGCTCGCCTCTCCGTGGGGCCAGGCGGTGAACGCGGGCGCCTTGGTGAACGGCAAGGCGGTCTACTTCGGCTCGTACCGCGAGGTGTTCGCGCGTGACCTGTACGAGGCGTTCACCGGACTACTCGCGGACGGCGACGTGGTCACCGCGCGCGCCGCGACCCGCTTCCTGCTGACCAAGCAGCAGCGGCCGAACGGTGAGCTGCCGCGCAACTCGCTCGTCAACGGGCAGTCCGCGCCGGACACCGGTGGCGACCAGCTGGACGAGACCGCGTATCCGATCCTGATGGCCTACCTGTCCGGCCTCGGCGGCGACGCGACGCTGTGGTCGCAGCACATCAAGTCGGCCGCGGACTTCCTGGTCTCGCACGGTCCGTCCTTCGGGGTGGAGCGCTGGGAGGAGCAGTCCGGGTATTCGGTCTCGACCATCGCAGCCGAGATCGCGGGACTGACCGCCGCCTCCGCGATCGCCAAGCGCCACGGCGACGCCGCCGACGCGGCCCTCTATCAGGCCACCGCGGACGACTTCCAGCGCGGCATCAAGAACTGGACGGTCACCACGACCGGGCCGGACAGTGCGAGCCCGTACTTCATCCGCCTCTCCAAGTCCGGCGACCCGAACGCCGCGATCACCTACAACCTCGGCAACGGCGGCCCGACGCTGGATCAGCGCACGGTGATCGACGGCGGGTTCCAGGAGCTGGTGCGCCTCGGCGAGCTGTCGCCGAGCGACGCGACGTTCCGCAACTCGCTCTCGGTGCTGGACAAGCAGATCTCGGTCACCACGTCCACCGGCACCGGCTACTACCGCTACGGCAACGCGGCGGCCGACGGCAGCGCGGACGGCTATGGCGACTGCTCGACGGTCGACAGCCAGACCTCGTGCACGGTCAACGGCGAGCCGTGGCCGACCACGGACGTCGGGACCGGGCACCTGTGGCCCGTGCTCTCCGGCGAGCGGGCCGAATCGGATCTGGCCGAAGGCGACCGCGCGGGCGCGTCCGCGCTGCTCTCCTTCATGATCAAATCAGCCTCCGGAGTCGGTCTCGTCCCCGAGCAGGTCTGGGAGGACCCGAACCTGCCCGCCGCGCCGTTCGGCAGCGACCCGACCACGGCGTCGATCGGATTCGACAACGGCCACCCGGCCGGATCCGCGTCGCCGCTGACCTGGGCGCAGGCGCAGGAGCTGCGGCTGATCGTGGATCTCGGAACGCATCAGACCGTGGACCGGCCGCAGATCACGACCGCGCGATACGTCGCGCACGGCGCCCCCGGCGCGATCCCGGTCACGATCACCGCTCCGGCCTCCGGCACCACGATCGAGGGCGGCAGCACGACGGTCACCGGCACGACCGCTCCCGGTGCGTCGGTCGTCATCGCGTCTGACGACACGGACACCGGCGCGGCCGCGACCACGGCGACGACGACAGCTGATTCCTCCGGCGCGTTCTCAGCTACCGCGTCCGTGGGCTTCGGCACGAACATCATCACGGTCGCGGCCACCGCGAAGGCCGGCGCGACCGGTTACGCGCAGAGCGCTGTGGTCGGCGATGTGGTCGGCGGCACGACGGTGCTCGACCTCACCGACCCGGCCGGCGACGACAACGGGCCGGGCACGTATCAGTACCCGACCTCGTCCTCGTTCAGCGCGGGCTCGTTCGACCTGACCCGGTTCCAGGTGATCACCGCGAACGGCACGGTCTACCTGCGCACCACGCTGAATAAGCTGACCCCGACCTTTGGCAACGTGATGGGCGCGCAGCTGCTCGACGTGTACGTCCGCGCCCCCGGCGCGGCGAGCACGTCCACCGCGGCCGCGTTCCCGCAGCGCAACTACGCGATCGCGGCGTCAGACGCGTGGAGCCAGCGCATCGAGGTGCAGGGCTTCGCCTCGCCGGTGTGGGTCGATCCAGGCGGCAACCAGGTCGGCACCCCGACCGCGGTGGTCGCCTCCACGGTGTCCAACACGATCACCATCGCGCTGCCGCAGGCGCAGTTCGGCACGCCGGGCTCCGGCTGGACCTTCACCCTGGCGCTGACCGGTCAGGACGGCTTCAGTGGCGACCAGGCGCGCGCCTTCTCCGCCACGGCGCAGCCTTACGCGTTCGGCGTGTGCGCACCCGGCGGCACGTCGCCGATCTGCGCGGTGGACCCGGCCATGGTGCCGAAGGTGATGGACACGATCACTCCGAGCGGCGTGTCTCAGGCCACTGAGCTCGACCCGACGCTCGGTCCGGTGGTCCTGCACGGCGTGACGGCCCCGTAGGCCGGTCTCCCGGGCGGACACAGCAGGTCCCCGGCTCCGTTGCGACGGAGCCGGGGACCTGTTGCGTGCGGCGCTGCAGAGCGCGTGCGGCGCTGTCGTAGCGCTTACGGCGACCGGGTCGTCGCCCGGCGCACCGAGCGGAAGACCCGGAAAACAACCCGTCTCCGGCCCTGGTCGCGGGGGCCGGAGACGGGGGTCGTGAGGTGGGTTGGCGCTTGGAAGGATCGTTTCGTTGCTTAGGTTACCGAAGTCGCCGTCAGCTCGCGGCCTCGGCCAGGACCGAGCCCGAGCCGCTGCCGACATCCTCGTCCGCGTCGGGTTCCCGCCCGGGGGTCTGGATGTTGAACCGGTTGATCGCGAAGGTGAACAGGAAGTAGTACACCACCGCGAAGACCAGGCCGATGGGGATCAGCAGCAGCGGCTTGGTCGCGATGTCGTAGTTGAACACGTAGTCGAACAATCCGGCCGAGAACGAGAAGCCGTCGTGAATGCCGAGCGCCTGGCAGACCGCCAGGGACACGCCGGTGAGCAGCGCGTGCACCCCGAACAGCATCGGAGCGGCGAACAGGAACGCGAACTCGATCGGCTCGGTCACGCCGGTCAGGAACGAGCACAGCGCGGCGGAGAGCATGATGCCGCCGACCAGCTTGCGCTTCTCCGGGCGGGCGGCGCGGGTCATCGCGTACGCGGCGGCGGGCAGGGCGAACATCATGATCGGGAAGAACCCGGTCATGAACATGCCCGCGGTGTGGGAGCCGTGGAAGAAGCAGGTGAGGTCGCCCCGGTACGGAGTGCCGTTCTGGCTGCAGTTGCCGCCGACCGCGGAGGTCCACACGATGTTGTTCGGGATGTGGTGCAGACCGAACGGCAGCAGCAGCCGGTTGATCACGCCGAACAGGCCGGCTCCCGCGGTGCCGTTGCGCGCGGCCACCCCGCCCAGGTTGTTGATCGGGACCGCGGCGAACTCCCAGAGCAGGCCCATCACCACGCCGAGGCCGACCGCGGCGAACGCGGTGACGATCGGCACGAACCGGCGGCCGCCGAAGAACGCGAGGTACGGAGGCAGCTTGATCCGGTAGTAGCGCTGGTAGAGCACCGCCGCCATGAGGCCGACGAAGATGCCGCCGAGCACGTAGGTCGGGTTGTGCGAGATGACGTCCGAGTACGTCACGGCGCCGGTCTTGGGGTCGGTGCCGTAGAAGGGCCCGGCCCAGTCCTTGCGCCACGCGCTGCCGGCCGGCATGGCGAAGACCGCGGCGGTCACCTCGTTGTAGACCAGGTAGCCGACCGCGGCGGCAAGGGCGGTCGATCCGTCCGCGCGCCGCGCGAAACCGATCGCGACGCCGATGGCGAACAGCAGCGGCAGGAAGTTGAAGATGCCGTTGCCGGCGGCCGCGAAGACCGCCTCCACGTAGACCAGGAAGTGCCAGCCGGTCGCGGTCGCCAGGTACAGGCCGTGCTGGGTCGTGTCGCCGGGCGTGCGCGCGCCGAGGATGTCGTCGGAACCGAGCCGGATGAGCAATCCCGCTGCGGGCATGACGGCGATCGGCAGCATCAGCGAGCGGCCGATGCGCTGGAGGGTGGCTAGTACGGGATTACTCGTGGGTGCTTGTGGTGGCAGCCCGTCGGCTGTGGCCGCGGTCATGGAGGGTCCTCCGAGGGTCTATCCGCGGGTGGCGCCGACATCGCCTGCCGGACGCGCCGCGCGGGGATTGGTGATCGGCTGTGCGGGCCTTTCGAGCGGTACCCATAGCTGATACCGGTCAGCGCGGTACGCGGAGACGGCGTACTCGATGAGCACGTCGCCGGCGTAGCTGCGCCGGGACATCCGGAGCACGACGCCGCCGGCCGGGATTTCCAGCAGCGCGGCGTCTTCCGGGTCGGGGTTGCCTGCCTCGATGACTTGTTCGCCCCAGGTGAGCTTGAGGCCGTACTCGTCGGCGAGGACCTGGTAGAGCGACTGCGGCGTGCCACGGCTGAGCAGGCCGGGCACCCTGTTCTCCGGCAGGTGGGTGCGTTCCACCGCCATCGGGATCGAATCGGCGTAACGGAGCCGGGCGAGCCGCACCACCGGCTCCCCCGGGTTGAGCTCCAGCTGGCGGGCCAGCACGGGGGTGGCCTCGATCCGCTCGAAACCGAGCGTGCGCGAGGCCGGGATCATCCCCCGGCGGGTCATGTCCTCGGTGAAGGACGCCAGCCTGATCTGCAGATCCATCTTCGGTTGCGCCACGAACGTGCCGCGGCCCCGGACCCGGTACAGCCGCCCGTCCGCCACCAGCTGGTTGATCGCCTGACGGACGGTCATCCTGGACAGCCCGTACCGCTCGCCGAGGTCGCGTTCGGAGGGGATCGGGGTGTCCGGTTCCAGCTCGGTGTCGATGAGGTTGATCAGGATCTCGCGCAGCTGCTGGTGCTTGGGCACCGGACTGCGGGGGCTGATCTCCATCGGTCGGCCTGTTCCTTCAACAGAAAGTGGGCGCTGTCTGTACGAGTCGGGTGGTGGCTCTATTCCTGTGAACCGCGTCACGCTAGTGTCTGGACCGGACTAGACCACCGAGGACCAGTCGCTGTCAAGGTCCCGGACACCGAACGTACGTCTTGGTGCAGCGCGCGTAACCGACCCGTAGTGGAGCGAATGATGGACAAGGCAGAGGCGATCATCGCCGGGCTCGGCGGAGCCGACAACATCGTGGAGATCGAACCGTGCATCACCCGGCTTCGCACGGTGGTCCGGGACGGCTCTAAGGTCAGCGACTCCGCGCTCAAGGCGGCCGGGGCGCACGGCGTGATGAAGGCGGGCACGGTCGTACAGGTGGTGGTCGGGCCGGAGGCCGACACCCTCTGTATGGACATCGAGGACCTGCTCTGAGAGCCGGACCACACACCGCACTGGAATGGACACCACTACAGTCCTGCTCGTCGGCGCCCCGCTGTCCGGGACCGCGATCGAGCTGCGCGACGTACCGGACCCCGTCTTCGCGCAGGCGATGGTCGGCCCCGGCGCCGCGGTCGACCCCGAGCGCGGGCCGCTGACCGTGGTCTCGCCGATCGCCGGCACCCTGGTCAAGCTCAAACCGCACGCCTTCGTGGTCGTCGCGGCAGGCGGCCGCGGCGTGCTGGTGCACCTGGGGATCGACACGGTGAACCTGGACGGCGCCGGCTTCGAGCTGCTGGCCGTCGAGGGGGCCGAGGTCGCCGCGGGCGCGCCGGTGGTCCGCTGGAACCCGGCCGAGATCGAGGCGCGCGGGCTCTCCCCGGTCTGCCCGGTGATCGCGCTGGACGCCGAGACCGCGGCGGTCGGCGCGGTGGCGGCGGGCCCGATCGAACCCGGGCGCACGCTGTTCCAGTGGGGCGCATGAGCGAACGGCTTAACGGCCCGGACGACGACTGGAGTGGTACGACGGCGAACCCGGCGCCTGGCGGGCGCGTGCATGTGGAACAGGGTGCATCGTTCAGCGCGGAGTTCTCTAAGGTTGGCCGACTACGCGTAGCATCGCCCCTGTTCCCAGTCGGATAGGAAGCCGAGGAGCCCACATGGCAGAGCGAATCGTCACCGTGGCGTCCCGCGTAGGCCTGCACGCCCGCCCGGCGGCGGTGTTCGTGAAGGCCGCCAGCGCCGCCCCGGTCCCGGTGACCATCGCCAAGGAGGGCAAGGACCCGGTCAGCGCCCGCTCGATCCTGGCCGTGCTCGGCTTGGACGTGCGGCAGGGCGACCAGGTCACCATCACCGCCGACGGCACCGGCGCCGAGGCGACGCTGGACGAGCTCGAGGCGCTGCTGAGCGCGGATCTCGAAGGATAGCTGGCTAAGGAGAACAAGGCGGAGGATGGCGGCCATCACAGAACCGCTGCGCGGCCTCGGCGTCGGCAGCGCGGCGGCCACCGGGCCGGTGGCGAGAATGGCCGCGCGGCCGGCGGAACCGTCCGCCGCGGCGCGACCGCACGGCGATTCGGCACACGAGTGGGCCAGAGCCGAGGCGGCGCTGCGTGAGGTGGCGCGGGAGCTGGCCCGTCGCGCCGCCGTCGCCCGCGACGAGCTCGGCCGCGCCGACGCCGCCGAGATCCTGGAAGCCCAGGTGCTCATGGCCGAGGATCCGTCGCTGCTGGACGGCGTCGGCGAGCGCACCGCCGCGGGCCTGACCGCGGAGCGGGCCATATTCGAGACCTTCGCCCGATACCGGGACCTGCTCGCCGGGGCCGGCGGCTACCTGGCCGACCGGGTCGGCGACCTGGACGATCTGGCCGCGCGCGCGATAGCGGTGGCGAGCGGCGTCCCGATGCCCGGAGTGCCCGAGCTCGCCGAGCCTTTCGTGCTCGTCGCGCTCGACCTGGCCCCGGCCGACACGGCGCTGCTTGACCTGACCCGGGTGCTGGCGCTGGTCACCCAGGAGGGCGGCCCGACGAGCCACACCGCGATCCTGGCCCGTGCGCGCGGGATTCCGGCGGTGGTCGGCGTTTCCGGGGCGCTGGACCTGGCCGACGGAACGCCGGTCCTGGTGGACGGCGCCTCAGGCACTGTCACGCCACATCCTTCACCGGAGCTGATTGCCGCGGCGCACGAGCGGGGCCAGGCGCGAGCGCGCGCCGCGCAGGTCACCGGTCCCGGCCGGACGGCGGACGGCGTGGCGATCAGTCTGCTCGCGAATGTCGGCGGGCCGGGAGACGTGGCCGACGCGGTCGCGGCGGGGGCGGAAGGCGTCGGGCTGTTCCGCACCGAGTTTCTGTATCTGGGCTCTGCGACGCCGCCTTCGCTGGAGACGCAGGTCCAGGCGTATCGCGCGGTGTTGAACGGCTTTCCCGGCTGCCGCGTGGTCGCGCGCACGCTGGATGCGGGTGCTGACAAGCCGCTGCCTTTCCTCCCGCTGGGCGCGGAGCCGAACCCGGCGCTCGGCGTGCGCGGGCTGCGCGCTTTCCGCGGCGAGCACCAGGCTTTGCTGGACACGCAGCTCGCCGCGCTGGCCAAGGCGGCCCAGGACTGCGCGGCCGAGCTGTGGGTGATGGCCCCGATGATCGCCGACGAGCACGACGCGGCCTGGTTCGCGCAGCGGGCGCGCGAGCACGGCCTGCAGACGGTCGGCGCGATGATCGAGGTTCCGTCGGCGGCCCTGCGCGCCGAACCGCTGCTCTCGGCGGTCGACTTCGTATCGCTGGGCACGAACGACCTGACGCAATACGCGCTGGCCGCGGACCGCATGCTCGGCTCGCTCGGCACGTTGCAGGATCCGTGGCATCCGGCGGTGCTTCGCCTCATCGAGCTGACCGGCCGGGCGGGAGCCGCCTGCGGAAAATCGGTGGGGGTCTGTGGAGAGGCGGCGGCCGATCCGCGGCTGGCGCCGGTCCTCGTCGGGCTCGGCGTCACCTCGCTGTCGATGGCGCCGTCCGCGATCGCGCAGGTGCGGGCCGCACTCGCCGCGCACACCATGGAGCAGTGCCGCGAGCTGGCCCGCGCCGCCCTGCAGTAAGTGCAAGAACGCTGACTGCGCCGAGAGTCCTGACAACGACGAAACGCCCCCGCACTCCGTTCGGAGTGCGGGGGCGTTTCGCTTTGCTGCGGAGGACTACCTCGGGTGCCCGCTCGGTCAGGGCGGACTTAGAAGTCCATGTCCCCGCCGGGCATGCCGCCGCCGGCCGGGGCCGCGGCCTTCTCCGGCTTGTCGGCGATGACGGCCTCGGTGGTCAGGAACAGGCCCGCGATGGACGCGGCGTTCTGCAGCGCGGAGCGGGTCACCTTCGCCGGGTCGATGATGCCGGCCTTGACCAGGTCGACGTACTCGCCGGTCGCGGCGTCCAGGCCGAAGCCCGGCTCCAGGTTGCGCACCTTCTCCACCACGACGCCGCCCTCGAGGCCGGCGTTGACCGCGATCTGCTTGAGCGGGGCCTCGACGGCGATGCGCACGATGTTCGCGCCGACCGCCTCGTCGCCGACCAGGTCCAGCTTCTCGAAGGCCTTGGTCGCGGCCTGCAGCAGGGCCACGCCGCCACCGGCGACGATGCCCTCCTCCACAGCGGCCTTGGCGTTGCGCACCGCGTCCTCGATGCGGTGCTTGCGCTCCTTGAGCTCGACCTCGGTCGCCGCGCCGGCCTTGATGACCGCCACGCCGCCGGCCAGCTTGGCCAGGCGCTCCTGCAGCTTCTCGCGGTCGTAGTCGGAGTCCGACTTCTCGATCTCGCCGCGGATCTGGGCCTTGCGGCCCTCGATCGCGTCGGCGTCGCCTGCGCCGTCCACGATGGTGGTCTCGTCCTTGGTGACGACCACCTTGCGGGCGCGGCCGAGCAGGTCGAGGCCGATCGAGTCGAGCTTGAGGCCGACCTCCTCGGTGACGACCTGGCCGCCGGTGAGGATCGCGATGTCGCCGAGCATGGCCTTGCGCCGGTCGCCGAAGCCCGGGGCCTTGACCGCGACGGACTTGAAGGTGCCGCGGATCTTGTTGACCACCAGGGTGGCCAGGGCCTCGCCCTCGACGTCCTCGGCGATGATCAGCAGCGGCTTGCCGGACTGCATGACCTTCTCCAGGATCGGCAGCAGGTCCTTGACGTTGCCGATCTTCTGGTTGGCGATCAGGATGTACGGCTCTTCGAGCACCGCCTCCTGCCGCTCCGGGTCGGTGGCGAAATAGAAGTTGATGTAGCCCTTGTCGAAGCGCATGCCCTCGGTGAGCTCGAGCTCGAGGCCGAAGGTGTTGCTCTCCTCGACGGTGATGACGCCTTCCTTGCCGGCCTTGTCCATCGCCTCGGCGATCAGCTCGCCGATCGCGGTGTCGGCCGCGGAGATGGAGGCGGTGGAGGCGATCTGCTCGCGGGTCTCCACGTCCTTGGCCAGCGAGGAGAGCTCCTCGCTGATCCGCTCGACGGCCGCCTCGATGCCGCGCTTGAGCGCGATCGGGTTGGCGCCGGCGGCCACGTTGCGCAGGCCCTCGCGCACCAGGGCCTGGGCCAGCACGGTCGCGGTGGTGGTGCCGTCGCCCGCGACGTCGTCGGTCTTCTTGGCGACTTCCTTGACCAGCTCGGCGCCGATCTTCTCGTACGGGTCGTCGAGCTCGATCTCCTTGGCGATGGAGACGCCGTCGTTGGTGATGGTGGGGGCGCCCCACTTCTTCTCCAGCACGACGTTGCGGCCACGCGGACCGAGCGTCACCTTCACGGCGTCCGCGAGCTGGTTCATACCGCGCTCGAGGCCGCGACGGGCCTCCTCATCGAACGCGATGATCTTTGCCATAGGTACTGTCCTCCCACAGAAGGGACGTATCACGTGCCCCACGGGCGCCCGCGACGGCCGGTGCGGTAGGCGCACCTCACCAGTGGAAGCTATCGGTAGCACTCTGGTCCAGAGAGTGCCAGCTCCCATGATTAGCACTCGGGGCTGTTGAGTGCAAGCCGATCAGTGAACGCCGGGAAGACCCTTCGCGAACGGATCCGGCGGGCGCCGATCCCGAAGGACCGGCACCCGCCGGATCAATATGTAGCGCTCTGCCTGTATTTACAGGTCTGGTTTACTACAGTGCGCGGACCATGTCGGCCTGCGGACCCTTCTGGCCTTGCGAGATCTCGAACTCGACCCGCTGGCCCTCTTCGAGACTCCGGTACCCGTCCATCTGGATCGCGCTGTAGTGGACGAACACGTCCGCGCCACCGTCGACCGCGATGAAGCCGTAGCCCTTCTCCGCGTTGAACCACTTGACGGTGCCTTGAGCCATTCCCTAACTCCTTGCTGCCGGCCCTCTCCATCTATCCCGCGGGCGCGGGATTCGGGTCGTTCGTCCCCCCGCCCCCTCCGTCTCGCGTACCGAGCCAGGGCCGGTGATGACTGCTTTGTTCTACTCGCACCGCGCCTAAGGCAGCCTTCGACCACCTTTCGGACACGGCCTCGCTGAACTGTGCGACCGGCGTGAGAGTATCCTCAACCGCCCCGGACGCAACAGGTCATTGGGACGATAACTCGCAGCACTACTGCGTTTTCGCGCCATGACAAACCATGGCGAAACCCGACGAAGCGGGCGGCCGATCATGAAACCGTAATCGGACGGTTACTGATCATCTCAGCCCGTGGACGCTTACGTAAGGAGCGCAACGGCTGACTGAGCGTCATCCGTGAGGGTGTAAAACGCCTTTCCCGGGCACCGCGCGACCGAACACGGCAGCGCATGGAGACACGCTTCGACAACGATGTCAGCGGCAGCGTAACAGTCGCGCGGCGCCGGGACGGGACCGGGGTCGGTCAGCGACAGCCGCCCGCGACGGCAGGGATGATGGAGATCGCGGCGCCGTCCTTGGTCTCGGTGGCGAGGCCCTCGGCGAAACGGACGTCGTCGTCGTTCACGTACACGTTCACGAAGCGGCGCAGCTTTCCGGAGTCGTCGAGCACCCGGGCCCGGATGCCGGGGTACGAACTCTCCAGCGCGTCGATGACCTCGGCGAGGTTCGAGCCCTCTGCGGCCACCTCGGCCGCGCCGCCGGTGTAGCTGCGCAGGATGGTCGGGATGCGGACGGTGACTGCCATGGCAGCGGGCTCCTTCTCGGTGCGTTGATGCGGTGCGGCTCGGTGCTGGATCGCTCGGGTGCGGGGTCGCTGGGCCGGCCGGGAAAGCCGGCGGATGGCGCGGCGCCGGCGCGCTACAGGCCGGCGGCGCGGAAGGCGGCCAGCGAGGGCTTGATCGTCGCGGTGACTCCGGTGTCGGCGACCGCGTCGAGGGTCTTGAGCCCGTCGCCGGAGTTGATCACGACGGTCTGCGCGTCGGGGTCGAGCACGCCGTTCTCCACGAGCTTACGCAGCACGCCGACGGTAACCCCACCCGCGGTCTCGGTGAAGATGCCCTCGGTGCGGGCGAGCAGCTTGATGGCCGAGACGATCTGCGCGTCGTTCACGTCCTCGATGGCGCCCCCGGTGCGCCGGGCGATGTCGAGCACGTAAGGACCGTCCGCCGGGTTGCCGATCGCCAGCGACTTGGCGATGGTGTCGGGCCGCACCGGCTTGACCACGTCGTGCCCCGCCTTGAACGCGGCCGAGACCGGGGAGCAGCCCTCCGCCTGGGCGCCGAAGATCCGGTACGGCCGGTCCTCGACGAGGCCGAGCGCGATCAGCTCCTTGAAACCCTTGTCGATCTTGGTCAGCTGCGAGCCCGAGGCGATCGGGATGACGATCTGCTCCGGCAGCTTCCAGCCGAGCTGCTCGGCGATCTCGTAGGACAGCGTCTTGGAGCCCTCGGCGTAGTAGGGCCGCAGGTTGACGTTGACGAAGCCCCAGCCCTCCCCGGCGTCGTCCCCGATCAGCTCCGAGCAGAACCGGTTGACCTCGTCGTACGTTCCGTCAATGGCGACCAGCCGGCCGCCGTACACCGCGGCCATGACGACCTTGCCGGTCTCGAGGCCGGCCGGGATGAACACGCACGAGTCCAGGCCCGCGCGCGCGGCGGCCGCGCCCACGGCTCCGGCCAGGTTGCCGGTCGAGGAACAGGAGAGGGTCGTGAAACCGAAGGAGCGGGCGGCCTCGAGCGCGATCGCGACGACGCGGTCCTTGAAGGAGTGCGTCGGGTTGCCGGAGTCGTCCTTCACGTGCAGCGAGCGGATGCCCAGCTCGCGGGCCAGGTTCCGGGCGTTCACCAGGCGCGTGGAGCCGGGGTTCAGGTTCGGGCGGGAGGCGACGTCGGCCGGGACCGGCAGCAGCGGCGCGTACCGCCAGATCGAGTTGGGGCCGCGCTCGATGTCCGCGCGGGTCACGGCGCCGAAGTCGTACGCGACCTCGAGCGGGCCGAAACAGGATTCGCACACGTACCGGGGGCCGAGCTCGACCCTTTCGCCGCACTCGCGGCAGGACAGCGCTACCGCGCGGCCGAAGGCGGCGGACTCGGTGCGCGTGGGGAGCGTGGGTGTGATCGTCATGGCGAGGCCTCTCTCCTCATCTTCCCCGTCGGCTTTCGACGGGCCGGACTTGGCACCTACTTCCGGGCGGGCCTCGCGTCGCGAAGTCACCCGAGTGGTTGCCGGAGCTTCACAGGGCCGTTCCCTCAGCTCCTCTGGATGAGCAATGCATATGAAGTTGTGTGCGGTACGGGGTACCGCATTCCTATGACCCTTATGGATCGTCTCGAACTCTACCGGACGGGCGCGATTCCACCACCTCCGTTTCACCTGTTGGGCATATGGTCCGACAGACTGGCGCTGTGGGTGGGTAGGGACGAAGCGCGGCGGGTGGACAGAGCAGAGCCGGCGAACCGAGACAGCGAGCGGATGGAGCGGTGGCGGACACAGTGGACGAGCTCGATCCGGCGCGCGAGTGGCTTTCCCGGCGCACCTCGCACGAGTCCGACTGGCCGCTGGCCAGCCTGCTCGGGCTGAAGGCCGGCAGCGGCGCCACGGTCAGCGTGGTGCTCCCCGCGCTCAACGAGCAGGACACGGTCGGCCCGATCGTCGCGGCGATCGTCGCCGACCTGGGCCGCCCGGGGCTGGTGGACGAGGTGGTCGTGGTCGACTCCGGCTCGACCGACCGCACCGCAGCCGTGGCCGCCGCGGCCGGCGCTCGGGTCGTGCACCGCGAGGACGTGCTCACCTGCACCCCGACGCTGCCCGGCAAGGGCGAGGTGCTGTGGCGCTCACTGGCCGCCACCACCGGGGACCTGATCTGCTTCGTCGACGCCGACCTGGAGCAGTTCTCCTCGGCGGTGGTGCGCGGCGTGCTCGGCCCGCTGCTGGCCGATCCGCGGATCCTGCTGGTCAAGGCGGCCTACGAGCGGCCGCTCGCGGACGGCACGACCGTGCACCCGGCGGGCGGCGGCCGGGTGACCGAGCTGGTGGCGCGGCCGCTGCTCAACCTGTACTGGCCGGAGCTCGCCGGGTTCGTCCAACCGCTCGGCGGCGAGTACGCGGGCCGCAGGGACCTGCTGGAGTCGCTGCCGTTCCCGTGCGGCTACGGCGTCGAGTTCGCGCTGCTGGTCGACACCTACGCGGCGCACGGCTTGGACGCGCTGGCGCAGGTGGACGCCGGGATCCGCCACCACAGGCACCAGGACGAGCAGGCTTTGGGCCGGATGGCGGCGGAGATCCTGCAGGTCGCACAGGCCCGACTGGGCGGACCCGAGGCGGTGTCGACGAAGCTGACCCAGTTCGTCAGGGCGCCCGGCGGTTTCGCGCCGACGACTCGGGATATCGCCGTTCCGGAGCGGCCGCCGCTGAAGACGGCGGCGCTCGCGTGGACCGGCCAAGGGGCGCCGGAGGACCGCTAATCGAGACGAGTTGGCCCGGATGGTGATTAATCGGGGCCGGGCCTGGAAACGACGGACACCGTGTTCGGATCTGGCAGCACTGACAGCACCCATGGCGACGACGGCACCGGAAAGCCCGCGGACTCGGAGTACTCCGAGTCCGGCAAGGCCTCCGTCCTGGTCGCGTCGAACCGTGGCCCGGTCTCCTTCTCCCTGGCCGAGAACGGCGAGCTGAGCGCCAAGCGCGGCGGCGGCGGGCTGGTTTCCGGCCTCTCCTCGGTCGCGGCGGACGGCGAGGCGGATCAGGTGTGGGTGTGCGCCGCGCTCTCGGAGGGCGACCGGGCGGCCGCGCGCCGCTCGCCCGGCGGGCGGCTGGACCGGATCGGCCTGATCGACTCGGCCTCGCCGGTGCGGATGCTCGACATCGACGCCGGCACGCTGCATCGGGCGTACAACGCGGTCGCCAACTCGACGCTGTGGTTCATCCACCACATGCTCTACGCGACGCCGGTCAGCCCCAGCTTCGACGAGGGCTTCGAGCGCGAGTGGGAGTCCTACGTCGCGTACAACCGGGCGTTCGCCGAGGCGCTGGCCGAGGAGGCCGCCCCGCAGGCCCGGGTGCTCGTGCAGGACTACCACCTGGCGCTGGTCCCGAAGATGCTGCGCAACCTGCGGCCAGACCTTCACATCGGGCACTTCTCGCACACGCCGTGGGCGCCGCCGGACTACTTCCGGATCCTGCCGGACCAGATAGCGACGGCCGTGCTCGAAGGCATGCTCGGCGCGGACCAGCTCGGTTTCCTGACGGAGCGTTGGGCGCTGGCGTTCATGGACTGCTGCGAGCGGTTCGGCGCGCAAGCCGACCGCGCGCGGATGACGGTGACTTCACCGCGCCAGGACGTCCCTACCCGGATCGGCGTTTACAGCCTCGGCGTGGACGCGGAGTTCATCGTCGAGCGGGCGAGCCGCGCGGACGTAGCGGGACGGCTCGCGGTGCTGCGCGAGTCGGTCGGCGACCGGCAGGTGATCGTGCGGGTCGACCGCACCGAGCTGTCGAAGAACATAGTGCGCGGCCTTGAGGCGTACGCGGATCTGTTGCGTCGTCACCCCGAGTGGCGCGGCCGCGTGGTGCACGTCGCGTTCGCCTACCCGAGCCGGCACGACCTGCCCGAGTACCGCGAGTACACCGCCGCGGTGCTGCGGACCGCGAAGCGGATCGAGGACGAGTTCGGCACGCCGGACTGGGAGCCGCTGATCCTGCACGTCGAGGACGACTTCGCGCGGTCGCTGGCGGCCTACCGGCTGGCGGATGTGGCCGTGGTCAACCCGATCCGCGACGGGATGAACCTGGTCGCGAAGGAGATCCCGATCGTCGCCGCGGCGACCGGAGGGGCCTGCGGGCTTGTGCTGTCGCGGGAGGCCGGCGCGTTCGCCGAGCTGGCCGAGGACTCGCTGGTGGTGAACCCGTACGACGTCACCGGCACTGCCGAGGCGCTGCACGCGGCGCTCTCGATGGACCGCGAGGAGCGGCGCAGGCGGTGCGAGCGGCTGGCGGCGGCCGGCGCGGCACTGCCGCCACAGCGCTGGTTTGCCCGGCAGCTGGCCGACCTGTCGCGCAGCGTCGAAGACCGGTAGCAGGGTTTTGGCCTAGCGGCGCTATCGGCAATGGCACCGACTCTTAGTGCGGTGTTCATTGGAATACTGTGGCCCGCTGCGCCACAACCCTGCCCCCGCGTCGAACGGATGCCGCAACGTCCATGGCCGAATTGATCTTCTTCTCCGGGACGATGGACTGCGGCAAGTCGACGCTGGCGCTGCAAATGGACCACAACCGTTCCGCACGCGGTCGCCGCGGCCTGGTCTTCACCCGCGACGACCGGGCCGGGCACGGCGTGCTCTCCAGCAGGCTCGGGCTCTCCACGGCCGCGGTGGAGGCGGCCGAGGACACGGACCTCTTCGCGTTCACGGCGGCCGCGCTGGCCGCCGATCCCGAGATCGATTACGTGATCTGCGACGAGGCCCAGTTCCTGAGCGCGCATCAGGTCGAGCAGCTGGCCGAGATCGTGGACGAGCTCGGCGTGGACGTGTTCGCCTTCGGCATCGCCACCGACTTCCGCACCCGGCTCTTCCCGGGCTCGCAGCGGCTGATCGAGCTGGCCGACGAGATCCGGGTCATGCAGGTGGAGACGCTGTGCTGGTGCGGCGCGCGGGCGACCCACAACGCGCGCACGGTCGGCGGCGAGATGGTCGTCGAGGGCGAACAGGTCGTGGTCGGCGACGTCACTCCGGACCGAGAGGTGGTCTACACGGTGCTGTGCCGCCGTCACCACCGCGCCCGCCAAGCGCAGGGAGTGCCGGCACCGGCCGTTGCCTCTGCCTGACCGCAGCTGCCCTCCCGCCGCAGGAGTCGGCGCCGACCGTCGCTGACGCCTAAGTAGCGCAACGCGGACAGCATCGAACGCAACGGCCTTCGCGAGCGCCCGAACTCGGTCCGGTGGGCGCCGGTGACGTGGTCGTCGGAGCGGGCCAGGGCCGCGCTAGCGGCTTGCGCTGACGGTCCCGGTTCGGGCGGAGCGGGCCCGCTGCCGGGCGGCGCGCTGCCGACGCAGCCGCTTGACCAGCATCGGCTCGAACTCCTGCGCCTCCGGACGGTCGAGCAGCGCGTTGAGCACTTGGTAGTAGCGGGTCGCGGACATCTCGAAGCGGTCCCGGATCGCCTGTTCCTTGGCCCCGCTGTACTTCCAGTACTGCTTCTCGAAGGTCAGCACCGCGCGGTCGCGCTCGGACAGCGGCCGAGTCTGCGGTGGGGCCGGTTCCGCTTCTGGCGGACCGTCAGTGACCTCGGTCACCACGGCGAGCTCGGCCGGCTCCTGCCGCTGCTCCGGGAACTCCCGCTCTGACGTGGCCTCAGACGGGTTCGGGATGAACGCTTCCGACGGATGCGGCTGCTCTGAGCCCACTTCACCCGACACGGCGTCGGACACACGTTCGCGCAGCGTTCGCGACGTCATCTGATTACTCCTCAGCTGCGGTGCACGCCCCCTGCCCTCTTTCCCATCGTATGCGCCACCGCCGACAAGTCGAGCAGCACCGAGCAAGTGAAGACCGCGAAGCGGCCGAGGGAAGCTGGAGCCGTTGCCGGGCCGGCGATCCCCTCGCCATCACGGCCTGCGAACGGCTCTGGCCCGGTCGGAGCCCCGTAGCGTAAGGTATTGCCGCTAAGGTCTATACCAATCCGGATCGAGCGGCCGCTGCGGCCCCGCCAGGTCCACCTCGACGCAAGGTAGTCCCGATGCCAGTACTACGCCACGCCCGCCTCGTCCTGCCCGACGGTGTCGTCGAGAACGGCTGGCTGTGCACCGAAGGCGAGCGGATATCCGCCCTCGGCGGACCCGCGCAGCTGCCGCCGCCCGGCCCCGACGGCACGCGGCACGACCTGTCCGGCCACTACGTCGTGCCCGGCTTCGTGGACATGCATGTACACGGCGGGGGCGGCGGCGCCTTCTCCTCCGGCCGGATCGACGAGGCGCGCAACGCGGTCGCCTTCCACCTGAGCCACGGCACCACCACGATCATGGCCTCCACGGTCACCGGGGCGCTGTCCGATCTGGAGCGGTACGTCGCGGAGCTGGCCGAACTGGTCGAGGACGACGTGCTGGCCGGCATCCACCTCGAAGGGCCGTTCATCGCCCGCTCCCGGTGCGGCGCGCACGACCCGAACCTGCTGCTCGACCCGGACCCCGAGGCGGTCAAGCGCCTGGTCAAGGCCGGGCGCGGCGCGGTGAGGATGGTGACCCTCGCCCCCGAGCTCGAGCACGGGCTCGAAGCGACCGGCCTGCTGGCCGACTCCGGCGTGATCGCCGCCATCGGCCACACCGACGCCACCTACGCCGAGGCCAACCTCGCCATCGCCCGCGGCGCCCGGGTCGCTACGCACGTCTTCAACGCGATGCGGCCGGTGCACCACCGCGAGCCCGGACCGGTTACCGCCGCGCTGGAGCAGGAGGAAGTCTTCGTCGAGGTGGTCAACGACGGCATGCACGTGCATCCGTCCGTGGTCCACCTCGTCTTCTCGGCGGCCGGCGCGCACCGCGTCGCGCTGATCACCGACGCGATGGAGGCCGCGGGCGCTGCCGACGGCAAGTACCCGCTCGGGCCGCTCACGGTCGAGGTGAGCGATGGCGCGGTACGCGTCGCCGGGACCGACACGCTCGCCGGCTCCACGCTCACCATGGACAACGCGCTGCGCAACACCGTGCTCAGCGTCGGCGTTCCGATCGAGCAGGCCGCCGTCTCGGCCGCCCTCACCCCGGCCCGGGCGCTCGGCGTCGATGATCAGGTCGGCAGCCTGGAGATCGGAAAGTACGCCGACCTCGTGGTGCTGAACGAGGATCTGCGCGTGGTCGCGGTCATGCGCCGCGGACGCTGGGTCCACGGCATGGGAGTGACGGCTTACGCTCCCGCGGTCACCCTTTAGCAGGCGTAGCTTTGTCGACTTTCCACCCGAATGGATGACTAAAAGGCCATCGCACCCATTTGTCGGTTTTAGGAATGTAGTCCGGTTGAGAGAATCCGGATGAACGTGCCAACCATTTTCAACTGGCCGCGGTCCCGCGGGACCCGGCCAGAGGCGCGCTCACCAGTTCGGTCCGGCGGTTCCAACCGACAACACAGGGAGCGACGATGGTTCTCTCCGTCTCCGGTGTACTGCTGCTCGGGATCATCACCTTCATCCTGTTCCGCAAGGACGGCCTGAAGGTCTCACACATGATCGTGTGCATGCTCTTCGGCTTCTATCTGGCCTCGACCTCGATCGCCAGCTCGATCAAGAACAGCGCCGACTCGGTCGCGGGGTTCATCAGCGGGTTGCACTTCTAGCGGCGGGCCGGGACCAGCGCCATGACAGGGCTGTCGAGATGACGGGGCCGCGCACATGACCCAGGCCGCCCGCACCGCGGACTCGATGTGGACCCGGCTCGGCCGGGTGGTCGCCGAGTCGGCGCCCGTCGTCTGGTTCAACGACTCGGTGCTGCACCATCCGCACATCACCCGGGGACGCGGGATGGCGCAGGACGGCTGGTCACGCGTCCTGGACATCTGCTATCCACTGATCGTGCTGCTGCGCGGCACCCGGCGCGGCGCGGCGCAGCTCGGCGCGTGGTGGAAGGACGCGCCCAAGGACAAGCGCCGTCTGCAGACGGTGATCGCGCTGGTCTGCCTGATCGGGGTCGGGCTGCTCAAGTTCGGGCCGCTGCTGCTGATCCTGGCCTTCCTCGGCGCGGCGGCCTGGCTCGGCCGGGACACCTCGCGCAAGGGCGCGGACCCCGAGTCGCCCGAGCACGTCGGCCGGCTCCAGGCGATCTACAACGGCCTGGTGCCGTATCTGCAGAACGGCGACGACCCGGATCAGCACTTCAAGCCGGGCGGCGGCTACCGGGACGCGTTCACCGCCTGGGAGTTCGACGAGCAGGACCGGCTCATCCGGCTGCGCATGGACTACTCGGAGTACTTCCGCGACGGCGAGGCGGACAGCCGGGCGAAGGTCGAGCGGGCGCTGGAAGGCAAGATCGGCCACGCCAACGAGTACCTGTACGCCTGGGACGAGGAGGGCAACCACCTCGACGTGCGGATCCTGCCGCCGCTGCCGGACGGCATCGCGGCGCAGCCGTGGCCGGTCGCTGACATCGAGTTCGTGCTCGGCGTGACCGATCCGGGTTCGGCGGGCCGGCTGATCCCGATGCTGGTGGCCGACCCCGAGGCCGGCGAGGACACGCTGACGCCGCAGGCCGCCGCGCGCGAGGAGGTGCCGCCCGGCTTCAAGGTCGCGCAGCTGGCGCCGGTGATCTGGCGGCTCGGCACGCCCAGCACCAACCCGCACCTGCTGCTGACCGGCGGACCGGGCACCGGCAAGTCCACCGCGGTGCGCTCGCTGCTCGGCCAGGCGCTGGCGCGCGGCCACCGGATCGCGGTGATCGACACCGACCAGACCGCCGAGTACGGCGCGCTGGCCGGGCGGCCGAACGTGCTGCGCATCACCGAGGAGCCGGCCGACTCGCTCGACCTGCTGGACTGGTTCGGGCTCGAGATCGAGCGGCGGGCCGAGCAGGCGCGCGGCGTGGCAACTACTCCTGACGCGGGATCAGACGCCGCGCCGGAGCTTGTATCGCGGCCGACGGACAGTGCAGCGCCGGACGCCGACGCGCAGCCTGACCGCGAAGCGACGGCCTCCGGGATCTCCGACATCGAGCGCGGCCAGGCCGCCGAGCCGCCGCTGTGGCTGTTCGTGGACGACCTGCCGGAGCTGTGCGCGGCCGCCGCGCGGCTCGGCCGCCCCGACCCGCAGGACACGCTCGCGGTGCTGGCCCGCAAGGCCAGGTTCGCCCGCACCACCCTCGTGGTCACCGCCCGCGTCGACCAGGTCGCGGCGCTGCGCCCGGCCCTGCGCAACCAGCTCACCTCGCGCATCGCGCTGGGCAAGGTGGACCCGGTGACCTCCACGCTGCTGTTCGGCGGCACCCTGGAGCTCGGCGGGGCGCAGGTGATGCCGCAGGGCCGCGGCTACGCGCGGATCGGCTCCGGGCCGGTCATCCGGCTACAGACGCCCTACGCGCCAGCGCTCGCGCTGTCAGCCGCGTGAACGAGGCCCTGGAGCGCTTGCGGGCGTACATCTCGCGGTCGGCAGAACCCAGAAGCTCCTGGGCCCGCTCCTCGGGCGCGAGCACGTTCTCCGGGCGGGCCGGCTCGTAGGCCAGGCCCAGCGAGGCGCGCACCAGCATCCGCTCCCCGGCAACCATGACCGGGTGGGAGAACGCCTGGTCGATCCGGTCGACCAGGGCCAGCGCCTCGTCGTAACCGATTCCGGCCGCGACCACGACGAACTCGTCTCCGCCGACGCGGGCCACCACGTCCTCGCCGCGTACCGCGGCGCGCAGCCGCTCGGCCACCAGCCGCAGCACCAGGTCGCCGGCGCCGTGCCCGTGGTTGTCGTTGACCTCCTTGAACCGGTCGAGGTCGCAGAAGATCACCGCGAGCGGGATCTGGTCGGCCAGCAGCGCCACCAGACGCTCGCCGAGCTCTATCGGGTTCGCCAGGCCGGTGAGCGCGTCATGCCTGGCTTGGTGCCGCAGGTGCTCCTCGCGCCGGTGCCGCTCGGCGATGTCCTTGCGCAGCCGCTCGTGCTCCTGCTCCAGCCGGGCCATGCGGGCCGCGGCCTCCTCGTGCCTGCGCGCGTTGAGGATCGCGAAGCCGGCCTGCTCGGCGAACATGTCCAGCACGTCGCAGACCCAGGGCGCCGGGATCCGGCCGTCCGACGGGTCGTCCACCGAGAGCATCCCGACCAGCTCGCCGGACCCGTCCCGCATCGGCACCAGCAGCGCGTACTCCGGCTGCCACAGCTCGGCCTGGTCGGGCCGCGAGTCGATGCCCGCCGCGAAGGTGTGGATGCCCTCGGGCGTGGTGTCGTCGGTCAGCTCGCGCACGAAGCGCAGGTTCCCCCAGGCCTCGGCGCCTTCCAGCAGCTCCTCGATGGCCTTGCGCGGGCAGGTGTTGCCCAGCAGCGCCTCACGCAGCTCCTCGGGGCCGGCGGTGGCGCAGCAGCGCAGGTCGCCGTCCTCCTGGACGACGTTGACCGCGACGTTCCGAAAGGGGGTGCAGCTGGCTACTCCGTCCGCGATCGCCTGCATCGTCGCGTCGAGCCCGACGGCGGCGTTGACGCCGCTAATCGCACGGTGGAGCGGGCGGAGGGCGGACAGCGGTATGTGTCCTTCCAGGCCCTTATCCACCACAGTCGAACCCCGATCGCTCGTGCTCGGGACCGGTGCGACCGGCCGGGCGCCGCGCCGGCCTGGTCCGCGGGAACCATTCGGGCGTTCTCCCACCGAATGCACCGAGCCAGACACGGAATGTACAACAGGAACACCCGTCCGCACCAGGCAGTCTTCCGGCCCTGATATTACCTGGTCGCGGTGGTGGGTAAAGAATCGGCAAGGTTCCGCGACGCTTCGGAAACAGTACGGCCGGGCGTGTCGCGAACGGCTCGCGGTGCGGTACCGTTCCAGAGTGGGTGTATCAGGCATGGACCATCCGATGATCAGCTCGGACCGGTTCGAGGCGGCGCGGCGACGCACCGCCTACGTTCCACCGATCAATGTGGGCGGCCGCGCGGTCAAGGACCGGCTCGACCGCCACCTCGCCGTGCTCGTGCCCGAGGGCGCCGATCCGGCGCGCGGGGGCCGTGGCCTGCCGATCGCCGAGCCCGCGCGGCTCGGGGCCGGTGCGGCGCAGACCGTGCAGCTGCTGCGTGAGATCACGCCGCGTCCGGCCGCGCCCACCCGGCGCAAGCTCTCGCTGCGCGCTCCGCTGCGCTCCTTCAAGCGCTGGATAGGCTTCTAGCCCTTCCGCGTTATCCGCGCCGTTGATCGCTGCGGCGCGGCCTGCGGAGGGCGCGCGTCCTCACCCACGACCCGCGCCGTCCGTTATGTGCCGCGCATGACCGCAGAACTAACTCGGCGTAATCGTTTGCCTCGGCCGCCCGGCACCACGAAGGCCGTGAAAGAACCACAGACATGAAGTGGGGCCTCCCTTCCGGGAGGCCCCACTTCAACGTTCGGACCCTGTGCAGTCCGTCAGGCAGGACCGGCGGCCGCGCGTTACGCGGCCGTCGAGTCGCCCGGCGCCTGAGCCTGAGCCTGAGCCGGCGCCTGCACCGGAGCCGGTGCGGGCGGGGCGTCGGCCACCGCGGCCTCGATGTCCGCCGGGCTGCTGATCTCCGGCAGGTTCGACTTCGGCGAGGCGGTGAAGGTGAACTTCGCCTGGTCGCCGGAGCCCTCGGTGTCCACGAGCACGATCGAGCCCGGACGCAACTCGCTGAACAGGATCTTCTCCGACAGCGGGTCCTCGATCTCGCGCTGGATCGTGCGGCGCAGCGGCCGGGCGCCAAGCAGCGGGTCGTAGCCCTTGTCGGCCAGCAGCAGCTTGGCCGAGCGGGTGAGCTCGATGCCCATGTCCCGGTCCTTGAGCCGCTCGTCGACCTTGGCCATCATCAGGTCCACGATCTGGATGATGTTGTCCTGGGTCAGCTGCGGGAAGACGATCGTGTCGTCCACGCGGTTGAGGAACTCGGGCCGGAAGTGCTGCTTGAGCTCGTCGTTGACCTTGTTCTTCATCCGCTCGTAGCCGGTGGCCACGTCGCCCGCGGCCGCGAAGCCGAGGTTGAAGCCCTTGGAGATGTCC
>NZ_DASRGV010000072.1:0-4530 GCF_035650855.1 Actinocrinis sp.
AGCCGGTCTGAGCCGAGCTGAGCCGAGCCGAGCTGACCTGAGCCGGGCCCAGCCGAGCCGATCTGACGCAGCGTCACATCGTCGTGACGTCGCGGCATCGGGGGCGCCGCGTCCTGCGGGGCGAATTCGAACACGGACAGTAATCGTGGATCATCCCATGGCGAAAGAGATGCGAACAGTATCGAATTAGTCACCTCAGGTCGCTGAAACGACGTACCCTGTCTTCACCGTGACCACCGCAACACACCTGGACCCCAGGCGTCCCGAGCGCACAGAGGAAGCGCTCCGCGCGCACCACCGCACCGTGCGCAGGGCGCCGGTTCCGCGCATCCCGCGCCGGGCCTGGCGGATCGCCGTCTACGCGGCGCCCGCGCTGTGGGTGGCGTGCATCGTCGCTTTGAGCGTGGCTCTGCAACTCGGCGCCCAACTGACGCCGCTGCTCGCCGCCGCGCCGGCCATCGCCTGCGCCGGAACGGGACGCCGCCAGTGCATCGCGCTCGGCTGCGCGTGCGCGCTGCTCGCGCTCCTGCCCTTCCGGCCCGGTTCCGAGGAGTTCGGCGAGCGGCTCGGCATCGCGCCGACCATTCTCATCGTCACCTTCGCCACCTACCTGGTTGCTCAGCGGCGGCTGCGCACCCAGCGCGCGTACGACGAGGTGCGCCAGATCGCCGAGGTGACCCAGCGGGTACTGCTGCGGCCGGTGCCCGCACGGATCGGGTCGGTTGTCACGGCCGTCGAGTACCTGTCGGCGGCCAGCGGTGCGCAGATCGGCGGCGACTTCTACGAGATCATCGAGACCCCGTACGGCGTGCGGGCGATCCTCGGCGACATGCGCGGCAACGGCCTGGACGCGGTCAGCGGCGCCGCCGCGTTGCTCGGTGCGTTCCGCGAGGCCGGCGCGGTGGAACCGGCCCTGGAGGCAGTGGCGGTCCGGCTCGACGCGGCCTTGGCGCGCCGCGCGTCGGAGATACGGCGCGCGGAGCTCGTTCGGCAGGCGCAGGTGCAACAGCAGCCGGAGAGCGGTGGCCAGGGCAAAGCGAGGACTGACGCGGTCCGCGACGCGCATGCCGAAACCTGGGCGGAGGACTTCGCGACTGCGGTTCTCGTGGAGATCCCTTCTGGCGGCGGACAGAAAGTCCCTGGTTCTCGTTCCAAGGGCGTCGCCAAGCCCAGGAGCGCTACGAATATAAAGAGCGCCCTCCATTCCACGAGCGCCGCCGATCTCACGAACGCCGCGGGAGGCGACGGGCAGCAGACCCGGCTCGATCCGGGCGCCGCCGAGGCGACTCTCGTACTGTGCGGGCATCCCGCGCCCCTGCTGGTGCACGGCACCGACACGCGGCCGGTCGAGTCCGCGTCGTGCAGCCTCCCGCTCGGCCTCGGCTCGCTCGTCAACGAGCCGTATGCCGCCAGCGCGATCACCGTGCCGTTCGAGCCCGGCGATTCGCTCCTGCTCTACACCGACGGGGTCTCGGACGCGCGCGCTCGCTGCGGCGCCTTCTTCCCGCTCGAACCGCTGCTGCGCGGGGTCTGCGACCTGCCGCCGAACATGATCGCCGGCTACCTGCGCGGCCGGTTGCTCGGCCATATGCAGGGCGAACTGAACGATGACGCGGCGTTGCTGGTGCTGCGCCGGGAGGGCTGAGAGCCCGGTCCGCACCGTCCACGCGACGGGTCGCATCGCGAAACACCCATGCGGATCACCGGAACGCCTGATACAAACGGCGAAAGGCAGCGCACAAGCCGCTGACGCCGCCGATGCCGCCGGTCCGCCGCGAGAGCGCCCGCGCCCTGGAGTTGAGTCACGTGGAGTTCAAGCAATCCCGGAAGCTGTCCGAGGTCCAATACGACCTGCGCGGACCCGTCCTCACCCGGGCCAAGCAGTTGGAGGCCGAGGGGCACTCCATCCTCAAGCTCAACATCGGCAACCCGGCCCCGTTCGGCTTCGAGGCCCCGGACGAGCTGGTGCAGGACGTGATCCTCGGGCTGCCTGACTCCAACGGCTACGGCGACTCCAAGGGACTGCCCTCGGCCCGGCGCGCGATCGTGCAGTCCTACCAGACCCGCGGCCTCGTCGGCATCGACATCGAGGACGTCTACATCGGCAACGGCGTGTCCGAGCTGATCGGCATGGTGCTCAACGCGCTGCTCGACAACGGCGACGAGGTGCTGATCCCGGCGCCCGACTACCCGCTGTGGACCGGGGCGACCGCGCTGGCCGGCGGCCGACCGGTGCACTACCTGTGCGACGAGCAGTCCGACTGGAGCCCGGACGTCGCCGACATCGAGGCGAAGGTCACCCCGCGCACCAAGGCGATCGTGATCATCAACCCGAACAACCCGACCGGCGCGGTCTACCCGCAGCAGGTCATCGACGACCTGGTCGAGGTGGCCCGGCGGCATCAGCTGATGGTGCTCTCCGACGAGATCTACGACAAGATCCTCTACGACGACGCCGTGCACCGGCCCACCGCGCTCTCCTGCCCCGACCTGCTGGCGATCACCTTCAACGGCCTGTCCAAGACTTACCGCGCGGCCGGCTACCGGATGGGCTGGATGGTGATCAGCGGCCCGAAGGACCACGCCGCGGACTACATCCAGGGCCTCGACATCCTCGCCAACCTGAGGCTCGGCCCCAACGTCCCGGTGCAGCACGCGGTCCAGGCCGCGCTCGGCGGCTTCCAGTCCATCGACCGGCTGACCGAGCCCGGCGGCCGCCTCTGGGAGCAGCGCAACCGCACCTACGAGCTGCTGAACCAGATCCCGGGTGTTTCCTGCACCAAGGCACAGGGCGCGATCTACGCCTTCCCGCGGCTCGACCCGAGCGTCTACAAGATCAACGACGACGAGCGCTTCGTGATGGACCTGCTCAACGCGGAGAAGATGCTGGTCATGCACGGCACCGCGTTCAACTGGCCGCATCCGGACCACTTCCGCATCGTCACGCTGCCGCGGGTGCGGGACCTGGAGGACGCCATCGCCGGCCTGGCCCGGTTCCTGGCGACCTACCAGCAGTGAGCGATCGCGTCGACCGGTAGGGTCGGATCATGTCCACCGACAGCACCATTTCCGTTCGAACCTTCGTCGAGCAGAACTCGGCCGGGTTCGTCGAAGACCTCAAGGACTGGCTGCGGATCCCCTCCGTCTCCGGCGACCCCGACCGGGTCGGCGACGTGCGGGCCTCGGCCGAGTGGCTCGCCGCGAAGCTGCTCGCCATCGGTTTCCCGACCGTGGAGGTCTGGGAGACCGCCGGCGGCGCGGGGCTGCCCTCCGTGTTTGCCGAGTGGCCTTCCGGCGACCCCGATGCTCCGACCGTGGCCGTATACGGTCACCACGATGTACAGCCGGCCACCCCGCTCGAGCTGTGGGAGACCGCGCCGTTCGAGCCGACCGTGCGTGACGGCAAGCTGTTCGCCCGCGGCGCCTCCGACGACAAGGGCCAGCTCTTCTTCCACCTGCTCGGCGTGCAGGCGCACCTGGCCGCGACCGGCCGCACCGCGCCCGCGGTCAACCTGAAGCTGATCGTCGAGGGCGAGGAGGAGTCCGGCTCGCCGAACTTCGCCGCCCTGCTGCGCGACCACGCCGACCGGCTGGCCTGTGACGTCGTGGTCGTCTCGGACACCGGCATGTGGGACCGGCAGACCCCGTCCACCGTCACCGGCATGCGCGGCCTGATCGCCGCGCAGATCGACGTGCGCGGCCCGAGCGGCGACGTGCACTCCGGCTCCTTCGGCGGCGCCATCCCGAACCCGGTCACCGAGCTGGTCCGGCTGCTCGCCGGGCTGCACGACGAGAACCGGCACGTCACGCTGCCCGGCTTCTACGACGGCATCGTCGAGCTCACCGAGACCGAGCGGCACCTGTTCGCGAAGCTGCCCTTCGACGAGGCCGCCTGGCTGCGCACCGCCAAGTCACCGGCCGCGGTCGGCGAGGCCGGATTCAGCACCCTGGAGCGGATCTGGGCGCGGCCGACCGCCGAGATCAACGGCATCTGGGGCGGGCACACCGGGCACGGCTCGAAGACCATCGTGCCGTCCGAGGCCCACGCCAAGCTCTCCTTCCGGCTGGTCGCCGGCCAGGAAACCGCGCAGGTGCGCAAGGGCCTGGAGACCTGGCTCGCCGAGCGCATGCCGGAGTGGATCCAGTACGAGGTCTCCTACGAGGGCGAGGGTGTGCGCCCCTGCCTGACCCCGCTCGACCATCCCGCGCTGCAATCGGTCACCCGGGCGCTGGGCCGCGCGTTCGCCGCGGACCCGGACGGCGAGCCGCGCGAGATCCTCTACACCCGCGAGGGCGGTTCCGGACCCGAGGCCGATCTGCAGGACGTGCTCGGCGCGCCGGTGGTCTTCCTCGGCGTCTCGCTGCCCGAGGACGGCTGGCACGCCCCGAACGAGCGCGTGGACGTCGCCAATCTGCTCAAGGGCGCCGAGGCCGCGGCCTACCTGTGGGAAGAACTCGCCGGGAACAAGTGATCACGCGGCGTCGTTGCAGACGTCGGCTGCAACGAGGCACTGCCCAAGGGAGGGAAAC
>NZ_DASRGV010000073.1:0-4808 GCF_035650855.1 Actinocrinis sp.
GCCGTCAACCGGTTCAATTGCTCGTGAGGGACGGGGTGGTGCCGGCGCGCGCCGGGTCCAATGCCGGGCCGATCGGCACCAGGCTCATCCAGGCCTGCGGGACGTGCGTCACCTGCACCTTGTCGTACAGCAGCATTTGCGCAGCGCTGACCGGCTGGGCGTCGGCCGCCGCGCCGGGAAGTTTCGCGCTCGGCGTCATCAGGTACTGCGTGCCGGTTTCCGTGATCAGGTACTCCGGGCCACTGTCCAGGTTGTTGCCGCCGCTCACCTTCCGCGCCAACGCCGCGTGGCCCGCCTTGACTAGGACGTAGTCCGCCAGGGCCTGGCCGGTGCCCTGCACGGAGATGCCGGTCGGCAGCGGCTGCGGCAGGTGCGTGCCGTAGTAGAGCGAGATGTGCGGCAGATCACCGTCGTAGCTCTGGGAGAAGCCGGCGCAGAGCACGCCGAAGCCCGGGGTCTTCCCGTCGGTGTCGACAAGTGTGACAAGGCTCTGCGGCCAATCGCTGCCGGCGTTCAGCAGCGAGGTCGGAGAGGTCAGCTCAGCCCTCGGCCTGGCGTTGAGGATCTGCGACCCGTTGAGCGACATCTGGCGCACGTTCCCGTTGGTGCCCGCCGGCCCGACCTTGTAGAGCGAGTAGACGAAGGCGCTGACCTGGACCAGCCCGTCCTCGGTCTGGATGTAGTAACCGCTCTGCTGGCCGTTCTCGCTTTGCACGGTGCCGAAGTCGCCGATGTGCCTGCCGAGCTGGTCCGGCGCGGTGACCGGGTCGCCGAGGCCTGCGACGCTCGGCAGCTGCAGCGGCGTGCCGGGGCGGAACGCCTTGAGCCAGGCGTCGGACACCCAGGGTCCTGCGCCGGTGCCCTGGGGGACGGAGACCTCGACGAGCTGGCTGGTGACGGCGCTCTGCTGGATCGGATAGGCGTAGTCGCCGTCGATGAGGTAGTTCGTGTTGTTCGTGTCGTGCACCACGAAGCCGGTGTTCTGCAGCGCGATGCTGTCCGAACCGGCGCCGTATCCGATCTCGAGGATCGTCTTGCCGCCCGATTTCGTCTGGTCCGCGTGGCTCGCCGAGTCGAGGCAGAGCGTCCACTGCGTGAGGTCGACGTTTCCGGGGCTGGGCACGTCCGGGGGCGCGTTCAGGATGCCGATCGGTGCCCCGATCGTCACGCCCGGCCCGTTGATCACGCTGTCCGGCACGTCGTACTTCTTGAAGTTGCTTCCGAGCAGCAGCATCGCGGATGTGGCGTTCACCACCGGGTGCAGCTGCTTGTCCTGCGGCGAGTAGACGTATTCGGCGCCGGACGAGTTGTCGACGACCAGTCCGCTCTCCCAGCCGCTCGGGGCGGACGGCTTGAAGACGCCGAGCACGGCGACGCCGGCCACCGCGATGGCGCTGAGGATCGCGGAGGTGAAGAAGGTCTTGACGGGCCGGGGCGCGGCCTCGTCGCTGCCGGTGGGCGAGGGCGCCACCAGATTCGCGACCATCCGCCTGCGCGCGAATACGAACGCGTCGAGCTGGTCTTTGCGAGTAGCCATGCTCTACCCCTCGCCCCCATGAATGACGTACGACTGCTGTGTTACCGCATTGACGGTGCCGAAGCTGCTGTGTGTGCGCCGTGCTCGCGCGTCGTGCGACCCCTTGTATCACAGAGTACGGCGGTGCACACGGTACCCTCTTTCGCACCGACTTCGCGGCCCCGGGCACCGCACGGACATCTCACCGCACTGTGGCGCGCGGCCGTGTGTGCCGTGCGGCGAAAGTTATCCACAGGATCTGAGATCGATGGTGGAGTTCCGCGGCTCGGACGAAGTACGGTAGCGGTGCAATTCCGGTTCCAGCGACGGAACGACCTGGGGCGGCGCTCTGGGTGACAGCATGGGGGCAGGCGCGAGGGGCTATGGCTACGGCGGCGACGACCAATCGGGGATCGAACGGTCCGTACAATCCGGGCACACCGGACGGTGGGCGCAATTCCGGGCGGCGCGGCGGCGGTCGGTCGCAGTCGGGCGGCGGTTCGGGTGCCCAGCGCTCCGCTCCCGTGCGTGCCCAGGCCGCGATCTATCCGCGGCCGGGCCGGATCGGGCGGCTTCAGGTCATCCGGCTGGTCTTCCTCGAGGCGGCCGCAGCCCTCGTGGCGGTGCCGCTGCTGACGAAGCACACGTTCTGGGTCGCGCTCACGCTGCCGATCGCGGCGCTGTGCGTCGTGGGCGCGCTGGCCGGCAGCCACGGGCGCTGGCTCGGCCAGATGTCCCTGGTGCGCGGCGAGTACCGCGAGCGGCGCTCGCAGAATGTTGACGCTTCGGGCGGCGAGGCCGCGCTCGCGCCGCTGCGTGAGACGTTCCCCGGGCTGCGGACCGTGACGATCAGCAGCCGTAGCGGCGAGCCGGTCGGCATGATCGGCGACGGGACGTTCCTGACCGCCGTGATCCGGGTCGGCAGCCGTACCGAGCCACTGCGCGCGCCGCGTACCGCGCAACCGCTGCCGCTCGGGGCGATCGCCGGCGTGCTGGCCGACGACAAGCTGTCAGCCTCCTGCGTTCAGATCGTCACGTACACGCAGCCGGCGCCTGCTCCGCATTTGCCGCCGCACGCGCTCGCGGTGCGCTCGTATCAGGAAGTGATGGGCGACGTTCCGGGGCAGCGCACGACATGGGTCGCGGTGCGGCTGGATCCGCAGGAGGCGATGGGCGCGATCGAGGCGCGCGGCGGCGGCGCCGTCGGCACCCAGCGCACGCTGCTGACCGCGGTGCAGCGGGTGGCCAGTGACCTGGAGGGCGCCGGTTTCGAGGCAGTACCGCTGAGCGAGCCGGAGCTGATCACCGCCCTGGGTACCGCGTGCGCGGTCAACCCGCAGGTCGGCACGACGCCGCGCTCGGCGGGCACGGCGCACCGCACTGATGAGACCAAGCGCACCTGGCGCTGCGACGACCGCTGGCACACGACGTACTGGGTGGACAAGCTGCCGAGGCTGGCCGCGGACAGCACGCCGAACCTGGTCGCGGCGCTGACCAGTGTGCCGACGCTGGCGACGAGCTTCGCGGTCACCGCTACCCGCGGCACCGGCGGCTCGGTGGGCTTCAGCGCGCACGTGCGCGTCGCGGCGCGCTCGGAGGCGCAGCTGGCCGAGGCGACGAAGACGCTGGAACAGCGCGCGGCAAAGGCCGGGGCGCACCTGACCCGGCTGGACGGCGAGCAGCTGCCCGGTCTGGTGGCGACGATTCCGCTGGGAGGGGAAGCATGAGCAGCACCGGCTCCAGTGGTTACTCGGACAGCGGATATGCGCGTACTGCGACCCCTGCGCGTCCCTTCGACGCCGGACCTTTCCAGGGCACGCCTCAGGGCACGTCCCAAGGCCAGGGAGGTCAACAGCCGCGGCTCGTCGTCGCCGCCCGCCCCTCTCGCGCGGAGGAGACCAGGCTGCTGCCGGTGCGCGGGCCGCGGCACGAGCGACACATCCTGGAGGCCGACCGACTCAACGCTCTGAGTCTGCCGGTGGGCGACGACGGCGTGGTGATCGGCACCGACCCGCATCGCCAGCCCGCGGTCCTCGGCCTGTTCCGGCCGCGTCCGGTGGACGGCGCGCTGGTGGCCGGCTCGTACCTGGCGCAACTGCTGGCGCTGCGCGCGGCGGCCACCGGGGCGCGGATCGTGATCGAGACGGCGCGCCCGGAGTTGTGGAGCGCGCTGGCGCAGAACGCCGGCGGCGGGCAGCAGATCGTGGCGCTGGTCCCGGTGCGCCGCGTCGGCGCGCTCGGCGCGAGTTCCACGAGCCCGGTGCTGCTCATCCGCGACTGTGGCGCGCGGCCCCCGCGGCTCGCGCAGCCGAAGACGCCGTGGCAGACGACGCTGACGTTGCTGCCGTTCCTGGATCCCGGCTACGCGGGCCAGCTGGTCGGCGCGGACCTGGTGGCGTTGCAGCGGATCTCGCCCCAGGAGGCGCAGCTCGCGTCGCGCGTCGTACGCCTCGGCAACGAGGACGTGCAGGCGCTACCGGGTCTACCGGACGAACTGACGCTGTGGTGCGCGCGCCACGGCAGGCAGTACGTCTACGGGATGCCCACGCAGTTGGAGGCCGGCCTGATCGGCGCTCCACGCCGAATGGACTGACGCGCGCGTTCGGCCCTCTTGTCGCGCTGCGCAGCACCGGTCCCTTCAGTCCGATTGCGTTCGAATCACACCGATTCACTACTCATTCCGTAGCGGGTGGCGGCCTGACTACAGTTGTGCCAACGGTGGATCTGGAGGGTGGCGGTGGCGGCAGTGAGCGGCGAGAACGGGTTCGGCGACAGCCCCGAGGACGAGGACTGGGCCGGCCCGGTCTACACGGCGCCGGACTGGTACAAGCAGTCCGGTAGCCCGAACGCGCCGCAGCCCGCGCAGCCGCCGCAGTCTGCGCAGCCGCCGCAGTCTGCGCCGCAAGCCACGACACAGCCCATGCCGCACGGAACCGTGCAGGGCCAGCCGCAGGTAGCACCTCAGTCCGCGCCCCCGATGACGCCCCAAGCACCGCCGCAGGCTGCGCAGTCGGGACCGCCATTCATCCCGCTGCCCGGCCAGCAGCCGCCCCGTCCGCAAGCCGTACCAAACCAGCCCATTTCGGCCCCTCCGATCCAGGGCCAGGGCCAGAGCCCGGTCCAAGGTCAAGGCCAGGCCCAAAGTCAGGGCCACGCTCAAGCTCAGGGCCAAGTCCATGGCCAGGGTCAGCAGGGTCCGATCAGCCCGCAGCCCTCATCCGGCCCGCCCTTCATCCCGCTCGCCCGCCCGACTGGTCAGGGGCCCACGCCTCCCCCACCGCCACCGCCCGCG
>NZ_DASRGV010000074.1:0-5719 GCF_035650855.1 Actinocrinis sp.
CGCTCGCGCCGCAGTAGCAAATCCTCGATCTGCTCCGGGCCGCGTTCGCGATCCCACCACAGCGCGCCGCGCACGCGCGCGGTCAGTGCCCCGCTCGCGGCGGCGGCGCGGTAGACCTCGTAGTTGTCCGCCATGCCCATCGCGGCGCCGACCAGCGCGTCCTGCCACGCGGTGATGCCGAGCGAGTGCAGCAGTCGCTGCGCACGCAGCAGTGCCGCGTCGAGATCGCCGCGCCGAAGCTCCGGAACCAGCCGCCCGACCAGGGCGACCGCGCCCTCCTGAAGCATGCCGGTCGGGTTTCCGCGCGCATCCCGCTCGATGCGGCCGTCGGCCGGATCGGGGGTGGCGGCGGTGATCCCCGCCAGCTCCAGCGCACGGCTGTTGACCCAGGCGCCGTGGTGGTCGCGGTTGTGCAGGAGCACCGGCCGATCGGGCACCACCCGGTCGAGCTGTGCGGCGGTGGGCAGGCCGCCGGGGAAGGACTCCAGCGACCAGCCCGCTCCGGTGATCCACCCCGCCCGCGAGTTCTCGGCGGCGTAGCCGGCGATCCGGTCGAGCAGCGCGTCCTGATCGGTGATCGAGGTCAGGTCGCACTGGCCCAGTTCGAGGCCGCCGAAGACGGCGTGTACATGAGCGTCCTGAAAGCCGGGCAGGAGCAGGCCGCCGCGCAGGTCCACCTCGCGCGTACCGGGCCCGGCCAGAGCCCGCGCCGCTTCGCCGCGGGCCACGATCGCGCCGCCGCGCACCGCGAGGGAGTCGGGCCTGCTGGACGGGCGGCCCGGTTCGTAGACGGGTCCGTTGGTGAACAGCAGGTCGGCCGGCGCGGTCATGGTCCTCCTCGGGCGGTGGGCCGGAGTCTCCGGCATCAGGGTCCTGCAGATCAGGGTCCTGCAGATCAGGGGTCTGTGAATCAGGGCGCTGTCATACGGCTGGTCCGGGAGCGGGCGCGGGCGTGAGCGCGATCTGCTCCTCGGCCTCTGCCGCGCGCTCGGGGGCGGTGTCGAAGTACGGGGCGCGCCGTCCCCACTTCGCCCAGGCGCTGGCCGCGAGTCCGGTCAGGACGATGGTGACCGGGATGGCGGCGATGAACTTGCCGTTGGTCGCGTTCCAGGCGAAGGCCGGAACCGAGGTCCAGTCGCTGTACGCGAGGTATGCGCCCAGCGCCAGCAGCGCTATCGCGCTGAAGGCGGGCAGCACCACCGCGCGCAGCGCCGCGATGACACCGGCCTGCAGCTGCGCGCGGAAGCGCACCGCGCAAGCCAGCCCGGCCAGACCGTAGTACAGCGAGACGAGCATGCCGACCGAGGTCGCGGCGGCCGAGATGAACTGGTTCAGCGTCCCGATCCCGATGCCCAGCACGGCCAGCAGCGCGGCGATCGAGGAAATGAGCACGGTGCCGATCGCGGGCGTGCCGAACCGGGGGTGCAGCCGCGTCCACAGCGGGCTGAGCGTGCCGGTGCGTCCCATCGCGAGGGTCTGGCGGGCGGTGGGCAGCACTCCGGCCTGCAGCGAGGCGATCGAGGAGAACATGATGGCCAGCAGCGGCAGCGCGGCCAGCGGCTGCCTGGCCAGCGAGGTGCCCAGGTACGGCAGCAGGGTCGAGGCGTTCTGCGTCATCTGGTCCAGTGAGAACAGCCGCTCGAAACCGAGGGCGGCCAGCAGGAACATCCCGAGCATCAGCCACAGCGAGCCGTAGCCGGCGCGCGCCGCGTCGCGCGGGTGGCGGGTCTCCTCGGTGACCGAGAACGCGCTGTCCCAGCCCCAGAAGATGTAGACGCTGACGACCAGCCCGGCGGCGAGGACTTTCATGGACGGCAGCGAAGCCGGGTTGAACCAGTCGAGGCTGAAGTGGTGCTTGCCGATGATAAGCGCGTAGCCGCAGAAGCCGACCAGCACGAGGTACTCGAACACGATCATGGGCTTCTGGATCCGCGCGGACAGGTCCGCGCCGCGGATCGCGGTCAACGTCACCGCGACCAGCACGACGAGCCCGAGGATCGTGGTGAGCGCGACGGAGCCGGGGTCGAGGCTCAGGCCGAGGACGCTGTGCAGGTGCGCCTCGTTCGCGAAGGCCAGCAGCATCGCGCCGCAGACCTGGCTGCCGTAGGCGAGGTAGATGGTGGTGCCGACCACGGTGACCCAGCCGCTCTGGAAGCCGAGCCAGGGCCCGAGCGTGCGGCGCACCCAGACGAAGCCCGCGCCCAGGTTCCGCTCGACCCGGTTGAGCTGGGCGTACGCGCTGGCGATGCCGAGGATGGGCAGGAAGGCGAGCAGCACCACGGCCGGGATCGCGCCGCCGACGATCGCGGCGATGGCGCCCATGCCGATGCCGATGCTCAAGGTCGGCGCGGTGTTCGACATGGCGATGATCGCGCCGTCCACCGGGCCGAGCACCTGGCGCAAGCCGGTCGCGGGCGCGTCGCCGCCGGGGCGGCCGGCCCGCTCGTCGCCGGCTTCGCCGCCGCGCGCAGCACTGTCCATGCGGGTTCCTCCCTGCACAGGGCGGCGCCCTGAGGTGCCCGGGGACCGGGCGCGCCGCGTTGGGAAGATGAAACTCCCGCGAACAGGTTACGTCAACAGTGTTCACGTAACTAGAATCTCACCGGGACCTGGCGGCGGAACGGGAAGGCGGCGCAGTGACAGCGGCCGAGCGGCAAGCACAACCCAACGGGAACGGCCGGGTCATCGGCGAGCGCAGGCGCCGGACCGCGACCAAGACGGGCCTGGTGCTCTCCTGCGACTTGATCGCGGACACGGCGCTGCGGCTCATCGGCGAGCACGGCGGGGAGGCGCTTTCGGTGCGCCGGCTCGGCGCCGCCCTCGGCGCGAGCCCGACGGCGATCTACCGGTACTACGCCACCATGGACGACCTGCTCCTGGAGCTGGCCGACCGGTTGATCGGCATCGGCATCGAAGGGTTCGAACCCGGTACGGACTGGCAGGCCGACCTGATCGAGCTGGCCCGCCGCGGCCGCCGGGCGTACCTGGACCACCCCCGGCTCGCGCTGCTCGTGGCCTCCCGCACCACCGGCCGGGCCAACGAGGCCCGGGTGATCGAGCTGATTCTCAGCATCCTGCATCGAGCCGGTTTCGACGGCGACGAGGCGGTGCGCCTCTACCGCACCTATGGCGACTTGATGCTGGCGTTCGCGGCGACGGACTCGGGTTTCCTGGCCCTGCCTGAGGAACTGCGCGAAGCGGACCGGGCTCGATGGGCCGCGAACCACGCGAATGTCGACCCGGAGACGCACCCGCGCATGGCGGCGCTGACCCCGCAGCTGATCGCGAACGCCGACATCGAGTCCTTCGAGTCAGCCATCGAATTGTTCGTCGCGGCCCTCGCCGCCCGCTCACCACGCGGCGCCGGCTGATATTCATCCGGCGAAGGAATTGATTCGACGGGGGCGGCGAATTACCGAAACCACTTTCGCCTTCGCGGGGCGCTGCTAGCGTGTATCGCAGTTACTCGACGTGACGGTCGTGGTCCGGATGCGTCATGGCCGTTGCGCTCGAGGTGCGTTTCACACCAGGGGGGTGCGATGACGGCTGTGGCGCCGGACTGGATGGCCGATCCCGATCTCGGGGACCACATCTGTCAGCCCGTTGAGTCTACTGGCGAGCAGTTGCGTTGGACCGCCCGCTGCGTGCACGCGGCGCTGGCCCGGCACCGGAAGGTCCTGGTGTTCACGCAGACCTGCTCGCCCTCGGCGATGCACGCCTGGCTTGACGACCGGGTTCCGGGCTATGCGCAGGCCGCCACCGCAGGCCAGGCCGAGGTCACGGCCTGCGAGCACGTGCACCTGGCCGGTGGCCGGTTCGACCCGGAACGCACGATGGCGGCCTTCGGCACCGCGGTGGCCGCGGCCGAGCTGGCTGGATACGCCGGGGCGCTGGTCATCGTGGACATGGCGTGGGCGCTGCGGCAGGTGCCGGGTACCGAGCGGCTGCTTCAGTACGAGGCCGCCGCGAATCCGGTGTTCGCCGATCGCCGTATGGCCGCGATCTGCCAGTACGACCGGAACCTCTTCGATGTGGCCACCCTCACCGCCGCGTGCGTAGCGCACCCGATGACTCCCGGCCGGAGCGAGCTGCGATTCCACCGCACCCACGATCCGCGCGGCATGCACCTGGCCGGGCGCGTCGATGACACCAATCGCGCCGCGTTCGCGGCCCTCCTCGACGCGCTGGCCGACGTTCCCGACGACGTGACGATCGATGCGCGGGAGTTGCGCTCGATCGACGTCACGGCGGGCTGCCTGATCGCGCAGTGTGCCTCAGCCCGGCAAGGGCACCGCACCGAGATCCTTGCGGACGACGTCGTGGCCCGGACACTGCGCATGCTCGGCGCGCAGCAGCTCACCCCCCTGACGATCAGCGTACCGGTTGACGAAACCGACCGGTCAGCGGTCCGCGGTCCCGGCTAGGACCTGACCCCGGCTAGGACTTCAGGAACGGGCATGCGAGGCATCGCTATCAGGCTTCGATGAGCCGCCGCAGCCGCGCAAGTCCGGGCAGACCACGGTGAAGTCCCGCGCGAGGAGCGGAGCGACCGCGTGCCACGTCGTGTGCGTGCGGGGATGGCCGTGCAGCAGGACGAGAGCCGGGCCGCTGCCGCCGTGGCGCACCCGCAGGCGCACCTCGCCGACGACGACCTCGTCGAGCGTGAAGTGATCAAACATTCCGCCGCACTACCCACGCCCGCGGAAAGTTACCGCCGCACCGAACTGACGCTGCCGATCCGCGCATTCGAGGGCACCGGACCGGTCGTAACATCGGCGCTGACACGCCGTCGTCGAACTGGAGAGTCTCCCGTGGAGTTCCTCGTCACCATGACCACGCACGTTCCCGGCGGCACCCCGGACGGCGCAGTGGACGAGATCCGCGCCCGCGAGGCCGCCCACTCGCGCATGCTCGCAGCCGAAGGCAGGCTGCTGCGGCTGTGGCGCCCTCCGCTGGCTCCGGGCGAATGGCGCACGCTCGGACTGTTCGCGGCCGATGACGCCGAGGCGCTGGAAACGGTCCTGGCCGCCATGCCGCTGCGGGTCTGGCGCACCGACGAGGTCACCGCGCTCGCGCCCCACAGCAACGACCCGAACCCGCCGGTGCGCGGCGGCGCGGGGGCACCGGAGTTCTTCACCGAGTTCACCCTCCCGGCTCAGGAGGCCCCGGAGGAGAGCTTCGAGAAGGCGGTGGCCGGCGAGGCGGTGCGGACCCGCGAGCTGGCCGGCCAGGGGCACCTGGTGCGGCTCTGGGCGCTGCCACAGCAGCCGGGCGTGTCGCGGGCCTTGGGGCTGTGGCGCGCCGAGGACGCCGCCGAGCTGCAAACGATCCTGGACGCCCTGCCGCTGGCTCCCTGGCTGACCGTGCGGACCACGCCGCTGACCCGGCACCCCAACGACCCGGCGACTGCGTCCACGACCGCCTGAGGCGACCGCCGCCCGGGCCGTTGATGGCAGAGCCCGAGTGCGCGGCCCATGCGCCCGCGGTTCGGCCCCGGTCAAGAGGCCTGCTGCCCGTCGGCCGCTGACCGGACGAAGCGCGAGGGGTGGGGCCGGCGTGCGCGATGACGCCGGCCCCCCTCGCGTTCGTCAAAAGCCTTCCGCAGTCAGGTCACATGCAGCGGACAGGGTGGCAGGCGTTGTGCCCACTGCCTCCGTCCGAGCCTCCGGACGGCGGCGGCTCCGGGGCTTGCTCGCCCCCGCCCCCCTCCTTGCCATCC
>NZ_DASRGV010000075.1:0-28444 GCF_035650855.1 Actinocrinis sp.
CAGGGTGGTCTTGACCCACGGCTTGACGTGCAGGCCCTTCTCGACCGCCTTCTTCGCCAGCAACGCCGCGCCGAGCATCACCGAGGGGTTCGAGGTGTTGGTGCAGGAGGTGATCGCTGCGATCACCACGGAGCCGTGGTCGATCTCGAACTGCGCGCCGTCGGGCGCGGTCACCGGGGTCGGCTTCGAGATCCCGTTGCGCACGGCCGGGGCGTCGGACGCCGGGAAGGACTCGATGCCGGACTCGTCGGCGTCCTTGATGTAGTCGCGCACCGCGGTGCGGAACCGGCTCTTGGCCTCGGCCAGGATGACCCGGTCCTGCGGGCGCTTCGGCCCGGCGATGGACGGCACGACGGTGGACAGGTCCAGCTCGACGTACTCGGAGTACTTCGGCTCGCTGGCCGGGTCGTGCCAGAGGCCCTGTTCCTTGGCGTACGCCTCGACCAGCGCGAGCTGCTCGGGGGTGCGCCCGGTGAGCCGCAGGTAGTCCACGGTCTCCTGGTCGATCGGGAAGATCGCGCAGGTGGAGCCGAACTCGGGGCTCATGTTGCCGATGGTGGCCCGGTTGGCCAGCGGAACCGCGGTGACGCCCTCGCCGTAGAACTCGACGAACTTGCCGACCACCCCGTGCTTGCGCAGGATCTCGGTGATGGTGAGCACCAGGTCGGTGGCCGTCGCGCCGGCCGGCAGCTCGCCGGTCAGCTTGAAGCCGACGACGCGCGGGATGAGCATCGAGACCGGTTGGCCGAGCAGCGCTGCCTCGGCCTCGATGCCGCCGACGCCCCAGCCGAGCACGCCCAGGCCGTTGACCATGGTGGTGTGCGAGTCGGTGCCGACCACGGTGTCCGGGTAGGCCTGGCCGTTACGGCTCATCACGACGCGGGCCAGGTGCTCGATGTTGACCTGGTGCACGATGCCGGTGCCGGGCGGCACGACCTTGAACTCGTCGAAGGCGGTCTGGCCCCAGCGCAGGAAGCGGTAGCGCTCCTGGTTGCGCTCGTACTCGATGTCCACGTTCTTGGTGAAGGCGTCCGGGGTGCCGAAGACGTCGGCGATGACCGAGTGGTCGATCACCAGCTCGGCCGGCGCGAGGGGGTTGACCTTGGCCGGGTCGCCGCCGAGGGCCACCACCGCCTCGCGCATGGTGGCCAGGTCGACGACGCAGGGCACGCCGGTGAAGTCCTGCATGATGACGCGCGCCGGGGTGAACTGGATCTCCGTGTCCGGCTCCGCGTTCGGATCCCAGCCGGCCAGGGCGCGGATGTGGTCGGCGGTGATGTTCGCCCCGTCCTCAGTGCGCAGCAGGTTCTCCAGCAGCACCTTGAGCGAGTAGGGCAGGTTTTCCGCGCCGGGCACCGCGTCGAGCCGGAAGATCTCGTAGGACGCGTCGCCGACGCCGAGCTGCGCGCGGGCGCCGAAGCTGTTGGTCGCGCTGCTTGCTGACATCGCGGGGACTCCGTTCGCTGACCGTTGTTCGCCGACCGTGGGTGCCGGCCGCTGTCGAAAGATTATCTCGACGTCAAGATACCTCATCTTAGCCGTAGTACTTAGGCCTGGTTCAAGTCGGACTCTGCAACGGTGAGTTAACACAGTCTGTGCGAACATCACGTTGTCGACTGGTACACGGTTCCGCTCACCAGGCCAGGCGACTGATGTGCTGATAGGACCGCATTCGAGACCGTGGAGGGTACCCGCCCGTGAGCTTCGCCAGCACTCTGGCCCGCGACTTCCCGGCCGCCATCCCGGCCAACCAGTTCGTCAATTCGACCCAGGACCGGCTGCGTGAGCACGGCGTGCACCGCGGCGCGGCGCTGCCGCTGATCGCGACCTGCCGGGACGAGCTCGCCTTCGCCCTGACCGCCGAGCTGCAGCGCGCGTGGGGCCCGGCCTTCAACATGGCCGGCCTGGCCGGACTGCTGACTTTGGGCCGGACGGGTGTGGCCGCGGCGCGCGGGCACGCCCCGCTGGTGGACGGCCGCCGCACCTTCGTCCTGTTCGGACTCACCCATGTGGGCGTGGACGAGGCGGGGATTATCGGCAATGTTGAACGGCCTGGCGTGCCCGGGCCGTCAAGCACCTGCGGCGCGCTCATGGCCCTGCATGACGAGCTGCGCGGCGGCGACGTGCACACCTCGGACTACCCGTACCTCGACAAGGCGGACCCCGAGCAGTCCCGGCTGCGCGAACGCATCGCGCCGCTGGTCGAGGACAGCGAGCAGGTCGATCTGCTCTCAATCATCCGGATCGCCAGGGACCTGATCGGACTCGACGCCGACGAGGCGATCAAGGTGCTGCGGGACGACGCCGTGCCGGCCGATGTCGCGGTCTTCACTGGCATCCACATCCACGGGCCGCGTGGCGCGGAGTATGTGGACGTCGGCCGCAGTCTCCTCGACCGGGACGGGAAGATCGTCGAACTGTCGCTGTGAACCGCCGGTGCTGTTACTTGCCGGTGCTGTGACACGCCGGTAATGGGCAAGGCGCGAGGGAAGCAAGCGTCCGCACATAGCGCCGCGCGGCTTTCCTCGCGCCCGCGCGAATTCCCCTCGCGCGCGCCGTCGAATCCGGCGGAAGGCGCCGGGTTATCCGCGCTCTGAATCGCCGGGCCCGGTATCACCGGATAAAGGGACGACGCCGGTGCACGCAGGCGGTGGCGGCCAATTGTTCGCACGGCTGTTCTAAGGAACGGCGAATTGCGCCGATTTCCGTTGCCGCGTGCCGCCATCCGGCTTATGTCAGCAGTCTGTCGCGCTCGGCGGCGCGCGTTACGCCGACCGTGCGACATCGCATCAACGCTTTGCCGGCGGCAGCTGCGCGTGCCAGTGCCGCCGGACCGCGATCAGACGCAGCGCCGCCGTCGCACCCGCCGCCACGAAGGCGATCGGGGTGAGGGCCGGGGTGTAGCGGTCCGCACCGACCACGATCAGCGAGCCGATCGCGGCCGGGATCGCGTAGAACTCGCGGCGCAGCACCGTCGGCACCTCGGCGATCAGCATGTCCCTGATCACTCCCCCGCCGACCGCGGTCAGCACGCCCATGAGCGCGGCCGGGACCGGGGCCAGCCCATATCTCAATGCCTTACCGGTGCCGGAAACCGCGAAGAAGCCGAGGGTGAGCGAGTCCACGATGAGGTACGCGGTGGTCACCCGCGCCCGTTCGCGCAGCTCCGGACCAACCGCGAACACCTGGTACTGCGCGGCGATCACGGCCAGCGAGGCGATCGTCGCAGCACTCAGATATCGCCAGTCGGCGAGGAACGCCGGCGGGCGCGCGCCGATCAGCACGTCGCGCACGGCCCCGCCGCCGAGCCCGGTCGCCGCGCCGAGCACCAGGATGCCGACGAGGTCAAGGCCCTTGCGGACCGCGGTCAGCGCGCCGGAGGCCGCCGCGCTGAAAACCCCGAGCAGGTCGAACAGGATCGGCAGATGCACCACGCTCCGAAGTGTGCCGGGGCGCACCCCGCGCGGCCAATACACAGGGCGTTGGGATGCACGTCCACATCTTCGCAAGTCGGCACAGCCGTTGACCGGGTGATTCCACGTGTGCCGGCACCCCGGTCTTCGCTACAGTGGTCATCGGTTTTCCGTACGTGGCGAAAGGCCGGATCCCGGCCGGGGGCGCAACGAAGAGCGCGCGATTACTTCGTCTGCCGCCGCGTTGGGACTCCGTTCAGGCTGCGCACGCTGATACGGTGGACCGGACGACGAGTAGCGAGAAGAAGGCCGGCGCGATGAGTTTCCGGAACCGCCGAGGGGGATAACGACAAATGACCGCGCGCATCAGGGTTCACGGGCGCGATCTTCGTCCTGCCTATACAGCGGTCCCCCGATCGGGTAACGCGCACCGGAGCGTGTTGCGCCGAACGGGCGTGGCATCTTCCCGAACCACGGATGCGCGCGCCACACTCGTTACTACGTCCAGCAGCGGCACCACCCAGGAGGTCTCATGACCGAACTGCGCGTGATGGCGGTCTCCGGCGACGGCGATCGCCTGGTGCTGCGTGCCCCGGACGGTCAGGAGTTCTTCCTCGCCATCGACGACCGGCTGCGCGCCGCGGTGCGCGGTGATCGCGCCAGGCTCGGCCAGATCGAGATAGAGCTGGACGCGCAGCTGCGGCCGCGCGACATCCAGGCGCGCATCCGTTCCGGGCAGACCGCGGAGCAGGTGGCCGATCTGGCGGGCATCCCGCTCGAGCGGGTGCGCCGCTTCGAGGGCCCGGTGCTCGCGGAGCGGGCGTTCATGGCCGAGCGGGCGCAGAACACCCAGGTGCGCCGGGCCGGCGAGACGCACGGTCCGAAGCTGGGCGACGTGGTGCGCGAGCGGTTGATGCACCGCGAGCCGGATCACGACTCGGCGCAGTGGGATTCGTGGCGCCGGGACGACGGCACCTGGACGGTGCGCCTGGCGTTCCGGATCGGCGGCCTGCCGTATGAGGCGACCTGGATGTTCGACCCGCCGCGCCGGCTGGTCACCCCGGCCGACGACGAGGCGCGGCTGCTGTCCAGCGACGTGGCGGCGGAGAACGCGTTCCCGTTCTCGCCGCGTCAGCCGAGGCTGCCGGCCGCGGCCTCCGGCGGCGAGCCCGCCCCGGTGCGCCCGGCCTCCTCGGTCACGGCGCTGCCGACCTGGCAGGGGCGTCCGGTCGCCGCCGCCGGAACCACCGCGGCGTCCTCCCCCGGCTCCGTCTCGAGTCCCGCGGCAGCAGCGTCCGGCGACTCCGTGGTCACTCCGCTGCGTCCGGTCGCGGCCGCGGCGGCGACGACGTCAGCCACCCCGACCGCGCCTGCGGCCGAGGAGCCGGCGGCGCGGCAGCGGCAGACCGGTGCGGGCTCCGCGTACTCGGACGCGCTGTTCGGTCCGGTCGGCCCGCACAAGGACCGGCTGCGCGGGCAGACCGACCAGCAGGCGGTAAACGACGGTGTGACGCCGGGCAAGCGGGCGACCGTGCCGTCCTGGGACGAGATCGTCTTCGGTACCCGGCGCCGCAAGAGCGAGTAACGGCGGGGCCGGGCAGTCCCCGCCCCGCGGACCGGATAAGCAAGACACGGAAAGCGCGCTAGACACGCAAGACGAGACCGTGGCCCCGCTTCGGATGGATGCGAAGCGGGGCCACGGCCCGTTTGGAGGACGCGCAGGTCCTCCTTCACCGCGGCGGGTCGCTCGCCGCGGCGACCTCAAGGAACCGACCGGGTGCCGGCCGTCCGAGCCTCGCCCGTATCAGCGCCTTGAGTGTCCTGGGGGGCCGTTCACGCGAACAGGCCCGAGGCGTAGTAGTCTGAAGCGTCCTTGACCCCCGGCAGCGCGAAGAAGTAGCCGCCCCCGGTCGGCGAGATGTAGTCCACCAGCGGCTCGTCGATCAGCCGGGTCTGCACCGCCTCGAACTGCCGCGCCACGTCCTGGTTGTAGCAGGCGAAGAGCAGGCCGACGTCGAGGTTACCGTTGTCGTCGATGCCGCGGTCGTAGTTGTAGCCGCGCCGCAGGATCCGCTGCCCGTCGGTCTTCGCGGTGCGTGGATTGGCCAGGCGGATGTGCGCGTCCAACGGGATGATCTTCCCGTCCGGGTCGTTCGCGTACTGCGGGACGTCGGTCTCCACGGATCCGGAGAGCGGGGCGCCGGTGTCCCGCCGCCGCCCGAACATGTTCTCCTGCTCGGTCAGCGAGACCCGGTCCCAGAACTCCACCAGCATCCTGATGATGCGCACCACCTGGTACGAGCCGCCCTCCGCCCACGCCGGTTCACCGTTCGCGCCGGCGTGCGCCCAGATCAAGGCGTTGGTCTCAGTGGACGAGTTCACGTCCGGGTTCGCGATGCCGTCCTTGAAGCCCAGCTGGTTGCGCTGCGCCCCGGTCGGCCGGGACGGGGACTGGAAGCCGTCCGCCTTCCAGCTCAGCTGGAGCCACTGGCGGGTGTGCTTGGCGATGTCGCGCAGCGCGTGCATCACCGTGTCGCGGTGGTCGGCGCAGATCTGCAGCATGAGGTCGCCGTGCAGCTCGGTGGAGTCCTGCATGTCGTCGTTGGGGAAGACCGGCATCTTGGTCAGCTTCGCGGGCTTTCGCGCGGCCAGGCCGTAGCGGCCGTCGAACAGCGAGGCCCCGACGCCGACCGTGATGGTCAGGCCGTCGGCCGGGACCACCGGGCCGAGGGTGGAGCTGTCGGAGGGCGGGGAGGCGACGCCGAGATCCACGGGTGTGCCGCCCTGCGTCAGGAATCGCGCCCGCTGCGTCAACGTCTTGAAAAGCTGCTGGAGGCCGGCGCGGTCGGTGGCGAGAACGTTGAAGGACACGAAGGTCGCGGCCAGCTGCGGCGGGGTGAGGATGCCCGCCTGGTGTGCGCCGTGGAACGCGATCGTGCGGCCGCTGCCGGTCTCCGAAGAGTCGGAGGATGAGGACAGCGCCTGCGCGGTACCGAAACCTCCGGCGGTGACCGCGGCCGCACCGACCGCGCCGACCGCCGCGCCGCGCAGGAAGGAGCGGCGGCGCAGCGCGTGGTGGATATCGGCGCTGTGCACATCGGCGCTGTGCAGATCGGTACCGGGTAGATCAGCACCGAGATCAGCACCGTGTGCGTCGCCGGCCGCATTCGGGTCGGCCAGCGCCGCGAACGGGCAGGTGCCGGTGGGAACGTTCTCGTCGGTCATCGAATCAGATCTCTGTCTCGCGGGCGCCGGTGCAGGTTATGGTCATGGTCACGATCACGCGCTGCTGCGCTCCTCCAACAGGTCGGGTACGACGGAGAGCTGTTCCAGCAGTTCGCCGAGATCGCCGCTGATCTTCTGCCGCTGCGTCGCGGTGAGCTGGTCCAGTGCGGTCCACGAGCCGTCCGGCCGCTGCGCCGCGTTCAGGTCGGCGGCCACGGTCTGGATCCAGGCGTCGATGGACTTGAGCGCCTGCGGGTCGCGGGCCTGCATCAGGGAGACCAGCGTGCTGAGGACCACCTGGGTGCCGTGCAGGTTGGCCGAGGCGGTGGCCAGCGCGGTCCCGCTGCCGTAGTCGGAGATCCCGGTCAGCTGGAACTGGAGGGTGTTCTCCAGGATCTCGTGCGTGCGCAGCGGCAGGTCGTTGGGGTCGGTGGTCTGGCTCGGGAACGCCTTGATCAGACCTTGCACGTCGGCGACCAGCTGATCGCCGAGCGGCTTGAGCACCGCGGCGCTCTGACCGTGCCAGAGCCCGTATTCGATACGGTGGAATCCGGTCCACGACGGGTCGTTCACCCCGCCCTGCAGCCCGGTGGCCCGGCCGTCGATCTTCGCGTCGAAGTTCTCGAAGGTGCCGTACGCGGCGCCGAGGCCCTCGTAGTCCAGGTGCGCGGTGAGCCAGTCCGTCTTGGCCGCGGCCACGTTTCCGGCCGCGAGGTCCGCGGCCAGGCGCTGGCTGTCGGCGAGCAGCACCAGCAGGTTCTGCTGTACGTAGGCGCGATAGTCGGCGACGGGTTGCTGCAGGTCCTGATCGGTGACCGGGGCGAAGCCGGTGCTGCCGCCGGACGATCCGCCGCCGACCATGTAAGTCTTCGAACTCAGTGCCGTGCCGTCGGTGAACGCGCAGCGGAAGGCGTACGAGCCGCCGGAGAGCGTCGCGGTCAGCGGGCGCGTGGTGCCGGGAGCCAGGTTCTCGATCTCGGCGAACACCGCGTTGGTGCTCGGGCTGATCAGGTAGACCTCGGCGGTGTTGTGGCCGTTGTTGGTCAGGTTGAAGGTCTGCGCCCCGGGCTCGGGATTCGTCCAGCCGGTGCCGCAGCTCGACTCGCTCAGCGCGATGTCGTTGGACGCCGCGGCGCTCTTTCCAGGCCCCAGCACCGCGATCGCGGCGACGGCGGCCACCGCGGGCACGGCGAAGATCGAGGTGCCCACCGCCCAGCGCGGCATCCGCCGGGCGGCTTCGCGCTCCTGCTTCGCCTCCCGCTTCGCCGCAATGCGCGCGGCGAGCGCCTGTTCGTCCGCGACGCGCGCCGCGGCGCGCCGCTGTGCTCTCGTGAGCGGGGTCGCCGGCTCGGCCGCCGGAGCCTGCGCCGCGGTCTTGCTCGCGGCCGCGGCGGAGCGCATCCCGCGCACGAACAGGAACATGGTCGGCGGCAGGTACAGCAGGTAGCCGATGACCTGGAGCCAGCTCATCGCGGGCGTCAGGTTGAGCGTTCCGGCGATCAGCGTCGCGTACCAGGAGCCCGCATCGATCGAGGTGAGGTTGAACGCGTACGCGGTGTGGCCCGGAATCAGGCCGCCTTCCTGCAGATCGCCGAGCCCATAGGCGAGCACTCCGGCCGCGATGACGATCAGCACAGCGCCGGTGATTGAGAAGAACTTCGTCAGATTGATCTTCAGCACTCTGCGGTACAGCCCCCAGCACGCGACCACGGCCAGCGCGATGCCGATCGCCGCGCCGATCATCGGCCCCTGCGACTCCCCCGCCGACTTGGCCGTGGTCCACAGGAACAGCGACGTTTCCAGGCCCTCGCGCGCCACCGCGATGAACGAGGTGAGCACGAGAACCCCGGCGCCGCGGCCCAGCGCCTCGGTGACCCGGGCCCTGAGATCGCCGGAGAGGCTGCGCGCCGACTTACGCATCCAGAACACCATCGTGGTGACGAACCCGACGGCGATCAGCGAGAGCACCCCGCCGAACACGTCCTGTCCCCCGGCCGGCAGGTCCGCGGCGGTGAAGGTGAGCACCGCGGCGAAGGAGAGACTGAGCGCCGCGGCGGCGCCCACACCCGCCCACACCGCGCCGAGCCGGGCCCGTTGATCCGCCCGCACCAGCGTCGCGACCAGGATCGAGACGATGAGCCCGGCCTCCAGACCTTCGCGCAGGCCGATCAGGAAGCTGGGGAATGCGTCATTCCACATGGAGTGCAGGTCCTCGGTCGTCGGGCGTGGGTCGTCGGGCGGTGGAGCGTGGTCAGGCGGCCGCTGACCGGGACGCGACCTCCGGTCAAGTTAGGCAAGCCTAACCATACCGAAGCCTTCGGCGGCTCGCGCAAGGGGGTGCGGGTGAACGGCAGGGGTGACCTGGGTGACATTTGGACCACCCATTCACCGTCTGAGCAGCTCAGAGGGAAATCTGAAAAAACTTTGAGCGGGGTGTATCAGGACGGCCCGCCCCGCGCTCTAGTTATTGACCGTTCCGGGAAGGGGAGAGCCCGGCGAAGGTCAGTGTGGGGTGGATGCTGGGGGACCGTCCCGGTGCCCGTGGGGGGATGTAACGACGGGCACCGGGACGGCTGCGCGGGGCGCGTCTTCTCGCCAGGACGTCACGGGGGTACGTCCTGACAAGAGGGCGCGTCCCGCACAGCCACGGCTACGGGATCCGCGAACCGCGCCGTACAACGGGGCAGACGTGCTAAGCCTCGGCCTAGCGCGAGACTGCCTACTGGAGGGAAAGACCCATGACTCTCGATCGTCAAGCGCGCCTTGAGCGCCTGCTCGCCCGGCACCGCGACGCCGTGCTGAGCGAAGGACCCAACGGGACCAGCGCGCTGCACCGCAAGGACCAGCTCCTGGTCGCGGCGCGCCACGCCGACCGCGCGCACGCGGCCGTCGAGCGTTTCACCGAGCGCCGCGACGACCTGCTCGAGGTCGGCGTCACCCGGTTGCACCTACGCCCGGGCGCCGGTGTCGAGCCGCTGGAGCTGCTCGGCCAGCTGCGCACCCACAGCGACGGCCCGATGGCAGTGTCGCTCAACCACCTGCTGCGCGGCGAGCCCAACTACGACGGCGGCCCCTACGGCCTGCCCAAGCCTTGCGCGCCCATGCCGAAGCCGACCGCCGTGGACACTTCCGCGCGCCGCGTCTTCGCCGGCGTGATCGATACCGGCATCGTCAGCCACCCGTGGTTCACCGGCAGCGACTGGTTCGCCCAGGTGAGCCCCGACCAGCTGGACCCCATTCCGGCCGAGGTGGACTACGAGCTGGAGACCCAGACGGGCCACGGCACCTTCGTCGCCGGGACGCTGCTGCGCCAAGCACCCACCGCCTTCCTCATGATCGAGCGGGCGCTCGGCGATGACGGCGTGGGCGACGAACTGGAGCTGCTGCGCGCCCTGTCCCGCCTGCGCAGCCGGCTCTCCTCGTCGGAGGAGACCCTCGACGTGCTCAATCTCTCGCTCGGCGGCTACACCGTCGACGACGAGCCTTCGCCGCTGCTCGCGGAGGCGCTCGGCCGTTTCGGCAAGCAGACCGTGATCGTGGTGGCCGCGGGCAACAGCGGCTCGAACCGTCCGTTCTGGCCCGCCACGCTCAAGAGCTGCGTCGCCGTCGGCGCCCTGGAGACGGACGGCGCCCGCCGGGCCGAGTTCTCCAACCACGGCTGGTGGGTGGACGCCTGCTCGGTCGGCGCGAACGTGTGCGGCCCGTTCATCGACGACGGCCACGAGTTCTTCGGGTTCGCCGAGTGGTCGGGTACCTCGTTCGCCGCACCGCGGGTGGCCGGAGCGATCGCCGGATTCGCCGCGTCCAAGCACCTCAGCGCGGTGGAGGCCGCCGAATCCCTGCTCGACACGGCCAGCCGCCAGTGCCACCCCGACTTCGGTGTAGTGGTCGAGTGACCTCTTGGATCGATACCCTTTCCCGCGCTGTCGCTCAGGTCAGCGCGGGAAAGGGTATGGCCGTGAACGAGGACTCCAGCACCCAGGAACTGCTCGCGGGTGCCGCGGACGGGGACCAAAAGGCGTGGGACCTGCTGGTGAGCCGGTTCGCCCGGCTGGTCTGGTCGGTCGCGCGCGGATTCCGGCTCTCCGACGCCGACGCCGCGGACGTGTGCCAGACCACCTGGCTGCGCCTGGTCGAGCACCTCGACGCGATCAACGATCCGACCCGGCTGGCCGGCTGGCTGGCCACCACGGCCCGGCGCGAGTCCATCGGCGTGCTGCGCCGGCGGGACCGCGAGGTGCCGATCTACGACGGTCCCGGCGAAGAGGACGAGGACGACGAGCAGGACCCGGAGCGGCGCACGATCGAGCAGGACGAGCACCGGGAGTTATGGAACGCCTTTGCCGGCCTTTCAGAGCGTTGCCGGAGCCTGTTGCGGGTACTCGCGGTTTCGCCACTGGAGAGTTACGCACAGGTCGCCGCCGCGTTGAACATTCCGGTCGGGTCGATCGGGCCGACTCGGGCACGGTGCCTTGACCGGTTACGTGCCCGGCTGGCGACGTAGCCCGCTCGGGAGAACGGTGCGCGGTCCGGCACCAGCACACGCAGACGTCCATCCGAATCGGGGGGAGCAGGGGAATATGGAAAGCAACCGATCAGTAAGCGAGAGCGTCGAAGACGCGAAGCTGCTCAGACGCATCGGTGCCATGTTCGATCACCTCGATCCGGTACCGGACGCGGTCATGGCCGCCGCGAGATCCGCGTTCGCCTGGCGGGACATGGACTCCCAGCTCGCCCAGCTCATCGACGACGAACAGCTCGTCGGGTCGGCCACACGGGCGCACGGCGAGCACCGGCTGCTGACCTTCGAGGCTCCCGGGATGACGGTGGCGATCGAGGCCACCGAGGTGGGCGGCTCGCGCAAGCTCATCGGACAGCTGGTGCCCTCCGGTCCGCACCACGTCGCACTCGAGTCCGCCGGGCAGACCGGCCAGTCGCTGACCGCGCCGGTGGATCACCTGGGCCGCTTCTCGCTCAGCGCGGTTCCGGCAGGCTTGCTCAGACTGCGGTGCACGATGCCGGATGGCACCCAGGTAGTGACCGAATGGGTCGACGCCTGAGAAGCTGATTCGGTGACCGTGGTCCCGTCTCCCGTGCAGGCACCGAGCGATCGCCTCACCGAGGCGATCGCGCTCGTCGAACTCGTCCATACGGACGCGAGAGCTTCACGGGACGGAGCGCTCGCGCTGCTGCGGCAGAGTCGCACCGATGAGGCCGCCTGTGTGGCGTCGCGTGCGCTCGGCCTGGCGTTGCGGCGCCTCGGCGAACTGGCCAAGGCCCGCGCCGCGTTCCGCGCGGCGGTCACGCTCGGCGATCGCAAGGGCTTCGTGCGCAGCGCCGCTCAGGCGCGCATCTCGCTCATCGTGATCCTCGCCGACGCGGGCGGCATCCAGGCCGCCCTGGCCGAGGCCGCGCGCGCCGAAGCCGCGCTCATCGGGCTCGCCGACGGAACGCTCGACCTGGCGCGGTTGCGCGTCAATCTCGGCTTGGTGCTGCAGCGCACCGGCCGTACCAGTGAGGCGCTCGCCTGCTACAGCGCCGCGGAGAACGTGCTTCGGGAGTACGGCGACGCGCGCTGGGAATGCCTGCTGCTCAACCTGCGCGGCACCCTGCTCGCCTACCGCGGCGACCAGGCCGCCGCGGCCCGCGATCTCGGCCGGGCCAGCGCGCTCGAACTGGAGCACGGCTTCGAGCTGGCCCACCAGGGCACCCTGCACAACCTCGGCTTCGCGGCGCTGCGAGCGGGCGACCTGCCGCACGCGCTGAAGGTCCTCGACGAGGCGCGTGCGCTCGCCGAGCAGATAGGCCGGCCCACGGAATCGGTGCTGTCCGATCAAGCCGACGCGCTGCTGGAGGCGGGGCTGGCGGAGGAAGCGCGGCAGTACGCGGAACGGGCCGCGGAAGGGCACACCCGCAACGGCTTCGCCCTCAACGCCGCCGAGGCGCGGCTGCTGGCCGCTGACGCCGCGCTCGCGGCCGGAGACGCCGCCGCGGCCACCGAGTACGCCCGCGCGGCCCGGGTGGCGTTCACGAAGCAGCGGCGGCCGAACTGGGCGGCGTGGGCCTCGCACATAGAACTCGCGGCCCGGTTCACCGCCGGAGAGCGCAGCGTGCGCATCCTGCGCGACCTGGTGCGCAACTCGGAGCAGCTGGAACAGGCCGGCTGGCTGATCACGCCGCAGGAGAGCAAGCTGTTCGCGGCGCGGATGGCGCTGGCGCTCGGCCGGGACGCCGAGGCGACTGAGCTGTTCACCCAGGTGGCCGCGGTGCGCCGGGGCGGACCGGTGCGGTTGCGGGTCGTCGGCTGGGAGGCGCAGGCGGCGCTGAGCGAGGCGCGCGGGAACATCGCCGGCGCGGGCCGGGCGGTGGACCAGGGGCTGCGGGTCGCGGCCGACTACGCGGGCACCTTCGGCGCGACCGACCTGCGCGCCGGCGCCGCGATGATGGGCGCGGACCTGGCCAAGACGGGATTGCGGCTGGCGCTGACCGGCGGCTCGGCCCGGCAGGTGCTGTTGCGCGCGGAGCAGTGGCGGGCGGCGACGCTGCGCCGCCGGCCGGTCCGGCCTCCTGACGACGCGGCGTTCGCGGCGCGGCTCGGCCGGCTGCGCGCGGTGGTCGCGCAAATCGCCGAGGACGGTCTCGCGGGGAAGAACGTGCGCGGCTTGCAGGCTGAGCGGGTGCGCCTGGAGCAGGATGTCAAGGAGCTGGCCAGGCACGCGCCCGGCGGTGAGTACGCACCGGAACCGCGGCTGGATCTGGCCGCGCTCAGCGCCCGGCTCGGCCAGCGGGCACTGGTCGAGTACGTCCGGGTCGATGACGCGCTGCACGCGGTGAGCCTGGTGGACGGCACCGCCCGGCATCACGCGCTCGGTTCGTACAAGGCGGTGCTCTCCGAGGTCGACTCGCTGCGCTTCTCGCTTGAGCGGATGGCCCGGCGGCACGGTTCCGAGGCGCTGCAGCAGGCCGCGATGGCCGCCTACGAGTACGCCCGCGGCGAACTGGACAACGCGCTGGTGCGGCCGCTGGCCAAGCGGATCGGGGATCGGCCGCTGGTGCTGGTGCCGACCGGATCGCTGCACGCGTTGGCCTGGTCGGTGCTGCCGTCGCTGACGGATCGCCAGGTGACCGTCTCTCCGTCGGCGCGTTCGTGGCTGACGGCGGTCGACGCTCAGGCGGCAGACGTACTGGCGAAGCCCGCGACGCTGGGACAGGCAGGCGAGGATGCGGCGCGACGCGGCTCCAGGCTCGCCCTAGGGGCACGCGACGCGATCGCGGGTGCGTCGACGTCCGCCGTGGCTGAACATGATCGCGTCGGCGGGCAGGTGGTGCTCGCGTACGGCCCGGGTCTGCCGCACGCCGAGGCCGAGATCGGCGATCTGGCCCGCCGTTACCCCCTGGCCAAGCCGTTGGTCGGCGCGGACGCCACGGCGCAGGCGGTGGCCGAGGCGCTCGACGGCGCGCAACTGGCCCACATCGCGGCGCATGGGCGGTTCCGGTCGGACAACCCGCTGTTCTCCAGCCTGGAGCTGGCGGACGGACCGCTGACCGTCTACGACCTGGAAGGCATCCGGCAGGCCCCTGCCACGCTGGTGCTCTCGGCCTGTGACGCGGCGCTGTCCGGCATCCGGCCCGGTGACGAGCTGATGGGCGTGGCCAGCGCGGTGTTCGCGCTCGGCACGCGCACGCTGATCGCGTCGGTGGCGCCGGTCGGAGACGCCGAGACCCGCAAGCTGATGAACGTGTTCCACGGGGCGCTGGACCGCGGGCTCAGCCCGGCGCTCGCCCTGGTCAAGGCACAGCGGGCGGTTCCGGACGCGCGCGGCTTCGTCTGCTTCGGCGCGGGCTGACGCACGGGGAGCGCTAGAGCTATCGCCCTCCGCCCATGAATGCTCGGCGCGATCCTGGGCACCCGACTGTATCGACTGAAACCGAACAGAAGGGATGACCGGACATGACCGCCGAGGATGCGGCGCGCAAGGCCGACCACGAGGCGCAGAAGGTCAAGGGCAAGGTCAAGGAGAAGGTCGGCGCGGCCACCGGGGACCGCAGCACCGAGGCCGAGGGCAAGGCCGACAAGACCGCCGGTTCGCTGAAGAAGGCAGGCGACGACATCAAGGACGCGGCGAAGGGTCGCTGAGTCCGCTAGACGGGCGCGAGCGGCACGCGTGCACCCGATCGCCGCGGGTACAGGCAGTCCGGCGCTCGTCGGGCCTGGATTGATAGATCAAATCGATAGACCAAGCAGGGCGCGTATCGCGGTGAGAGCCGCTGATACGCGCCCGCTTTAGCTTTTCCTTGAGCTCGGTCTTTACCTGAGCTCAGTCTTTTCCCCGCGATCAGTCCTCGACCTCGGCGTCGTCCGCGTCTTTCGCCTCGTCGTCCTGGTCGCGGTCGGCCGATTCGTCGGAGCGTGCGTAACCCTCAAGGTAGCCGCGCGCGCGTTCGGTGCGCGGATATGAGTCCAGCAGCGCCCAGAACTTGGAGCCGTGGTTGGGCACGAGCAGGTGTGCCAGCTCATGCAGCAATACATAGTCCAGGACGTACTCGGGCAGGCCGCGGACCCGGTCCGAGATCCGGATGGTCCCATCGACCGGGGTGCACGAGCCCCAGCGCGCGGCCTGATTGCCGACCCAGCGCACCGAGACCGGCCGGGCCCGGCCGCCGAGATACTGCGCCGAGAGCGCCAGCGCGCGGCGGGCCAGCTCCGGTTCGTTCAGGGCGCTGCGCCGCTCCCGGCGTTCGAGCCGGTCGAGCATCGCCCGCACCCAGCGCTCCTCCTCCCCGGCGGACATCTGCGCCGGGATGAGCACGACCGTTCGGTCACCTTCGCGGTACGCGGAGACGGTCCGGCGGCGGCGCGGCGAACGGCGCACTTCGACGGCCGGGTCGGCGGCGCCGGTCCCGGCGGCCGGCCGGTCGGTGCGGTCCGCTGCCATGTCAACCAAATTAGCGGCTGAGCGCCCTTTCGGCCCGCCTCGGCGGGCCCGCTGCGCCGAAAACTTGTCCACAGCCGCCCAGCGGACGGGTTTTCGGCGATTTCCCAAGATTCTTTGGCGCCGCTGGTCAGCAGGGGCGCCGCGGCTGGATTCACAGGTTTGTCCACAGGGTAGCGGCGGATGTCCACAAAGGCGCGCCGATGTTTCCCCAGGTTATCCCCAGGGTTATCCACAGCCGTCCGTGGGATCCGATTGACGGTCGGCCCCGGCAGCCCGTAGCGTCGCTCCCTGGATGCGGGGCTCTCGGAAAACGGCTCCCGCCCGGCGGCTTCGAGCCCCGGTCGGCGGAGTGCGCGCCTGGGGGCCCCGCGGCGTGTTTTCCGAAGGACGCCCCTCCGCTCAGCGCCCCCTCTGCGGCGCCGGAGGAATCGCCGGGATCGCCGCGCGGCGCCATGATCGCCCGCCTTCCCAAAACCCACCCAGATCGGTGATCCGTCACAGCTGCGGTGTGACTAATCACCCTTAGGTGGGTACCACTTGACGCTCAGGCCGCACGCATAGGCCACGATGCGTGTGCGGTGTGTGCTCTCGCGTAGGGTGGCCTATCGCCCGACCGCCGAGCCCGGCGGACCGGGGCGCACGATCGCGTTCCATCGCGAAGAGTCAGGAACAACAGGAGGGCCGACCATGGCCGAGACGTACACGGGCGAGGCTTACTGCGTGAAGTGCAAGGAGAAGCGGCACTTCACCGGCGAGATCAAGATCAGTGACTCGGGGCGCAGGATGGCACAGGGCACCTGCCCGACCTGCGGCACGAAGGTGAACCGGATTCTCGGCAAGGCGTGACCGAACGGCTGCCGACGCCGGGGGCGTCGGGCGCTCGGGCGTCCGGCGCTGCCGCGCGCAGCCGAAGGGCACGCAGCGCAATCGGGCACTACGTGGCGAACGGGACACACCGCAGCCGGAGCGGGCGCCGCGTTGTGAGGTGCCTGACTGCGCACAGATCTTCTGATCTTCGTTCTCGTCACAACTTTTCGATCACCGCTCCGGCTGAGCACGACCAGTTCTCGATCCAGCTTTTCCGGAGGGCCAGCAGCGCGATGCGACCGGTGCTCAAGCCGGCGCTGAGCCGCATCTGGCACGACGAGCGCACGCTCCAACTCGGCCGGGGCCCGGCCACCAGCCACCGCTACCGGATGACCGGGGCGGCGCGCGCAGTGATCGACGCGCTGGACGGCACCCGCGACATCGAGGCCCTGCTCGGCTACGCCGAACGAATCGGCGTGGCACGCGGCGACACCCTTGACCTGCTCGACCGGCTGGCCGCGGACGGCTGCCTCGACGACGCCGCCCTCGACACTTCCGCGCTGACCGCCCTCGCTCCCGGCGAACGGGCCCGGTTGGACCCCGACCTCAGCGGCCTCGGACTGCGTCACCGGCTGCCCGGCGGGGCCGTGCGCGCACTGGAGCGGCGGCGCGGCTTCTCGGTGGCGGTGCACGGACTCGGCCGGGTCGGTACCCAGACGGCGCTGCGGTTGGCGGCGGCCGGAATCGGCACGATCGTTCCGGTGGACGGCGCGACGGTCCGGCACGAGGACACCGGGCCGGGCGCGTATCGAGAAGAGGACGTCGGGATGCGCCGGCAGGATGCCGTGGCCCGCGCTATCCGACTGCTGGCGCCCTCCGCGAACACCGTGCTCGCGCCTCGGCGTACCGCCGCCGACCTGACGATCATCGCGCCCGGCGAGCGGCCGCCTACCGAGCTGCTGGTCGATCTGGCCCGGCGGCTGGTACCGCATCTGCTGGTCGAGGTATGCGAAGACCGTGCAGTACTGGGGCCACTCGTCGTACCGCGGCGTACGCCGTGTACCCGCTGCCGCGACCTCGCACTGACCGACCGCGATCCGCTCTGGCCACGTGCCCAGGCCGGCCTCGCGGCGGACGGGGCCACCACGCGGCCCGCCTGTGACACCACGCTGGCCGCCCTCGCCGCCAACTTCGCGGTCCTGCACGCGCTCGCCTACCTTGACGGGCAGACGCCGCCGAGCGTGGGGGCGGTGTGGTCCTTCGCGCTGCCATATGCCCTTCCGGAGCGATTCCCGGTTCCGGAGCATCCGGCGTGCAGCTGTGTGGAGCGCGACCACAACGACGACGATCTGCGCCTCTTCGAGGCAGCCGCCCCGCCTTTGTCCACGATCGGCCTGGCAGAATGGACCATGTGAGTGACCTGCCGCGCAACGCCGTAGCCCGTACCGCCAAGCTGGCGACACTGCCGCTCGGCCTGGCCGGCCGCGCCACCATGGGTCTCGGCAAGCGGCTCGGCGGCGCGCCCGCGGCCGCGGTGCTGACCGAGGTACAGCAGCGCACCGCCGAACAGCTCTTCCGGGTGCTTGGCGAGCTCAAGGGCGGGGCGATGAAGTTCGGCCAGGCGCTCTCGGTCTTCGAGGCCGCGCTGCCGGACGAACTGGCGCGGCCTTATCGCGCGGCGTTGACAGGGCTTCAGGAAAACGCGCCGGCCTTGCCCGCGGCCTCGGTGCACAAATCGCTCGCCGCCGCCTTCGGACCGAACTGGCGCGAGAAGTTCACCTCTTTCGACGACAGGCCGGCCGCCGCCGCGTCGATCGGGCAGGTGCACCGCGCGGTGTGGCACGACGGCCGCGACGTCGCGGTGAAGATCCAGTACCCGGGCGCGGGCAAGGCGCTGCTCGGCGACCTCAACCAGCTGGCCCGGGTCGCCCGGCTGTTCAGCCTGCTGGTGCCCGGCATCGAGGTGAAGCCGCTGATCGCGGAGCTGCGCACGCGGATCGCCGAGGAGCTGGACTACGCGGCCGAGGCGGCGGCCCAGTCGAGCTACGCGAAGGGCTACGCGGACGACCCCGACATCACCGTCCCGGACGTGGTCGAGCAGGCCGGCACGGTGCTGGTGACCGAGTGGCTGCCCGGCATCCCGCTGGCGTCGGTGATCGCCAACGGCACCCAGGCGCAACGCGATCGCGCGGGCACGCTGCTGGTCCGGTTCCTCTACTCCGGTCCGGAACGTGTCGGGATGCTGCACGCCGACCCGCATCCCGGCAACTTCCGGCTGCTGCCCGCCGAACCGGGCGCGGCCATCGCGGAGGTGGACCCCGACGAGCCGACGGCATGGCGGTTCGGCGTGCTGGACTTCGGCGCGGTCAACCGGCTGCCGAACGGGATGCCCGAGGCGATCGGCGCGGCGCTGCGTGGCGCGCTGGCCGGGAACGCCGAAGAGGTGGCGCAGACGCTGCGCGAGGAGGGCTTCCTCAAGCCCGGCACCGAACTGGACCCGGAGGCCGTGCTCGACTACCTCGCCCCGCTGATCGAGCCGCTGCGCGATCCGCAGTTCTCCTTCAGCCGCGAGTGGCTGCGCGAGCAGGCCGCGCATCTGGCCAACGGCAAGAATCCGGCCGCCTCGCTCGGGCGCCGGCTCAACCTGCCTCCGTCATACCTGCTCATCCACCGCGTCACCATGGGCGGCCTGGGCATCCTGTGCCAGCTCGGCGCGACGGTCCCGGTGCGCGGCGAGCTGGGCGCCTGGCTGCCCGGTTTCGCCGAGGAGGGCTTGGACCGCGGCGACGAGGCAGGCGAGGACGCGGTAGCGGAGTAATGCAGTAGCGGAGTAACGCGGTAACGCGCGGCTGGCCTAAGGCTTGAAGACCTGGTCCAGGAACTGCTCCAGGTTCAGCATCGTGCGGGCGACCTGCTCCTCCAGAGTCATCGACTCCTCGAAGCGCGAACCGAGGTCGGAGATCTTCTTGCCGCGCACGTACAGCGGGCAGGCCAGGTCGGCGCAGATGTACGTGCCGACCGTGTTGCCCTGGCGCCCGCTCGGCCCGGCCTTCGGGGCGGCGAACAGCGAGACGCCGGTGCCGGGATGCGCGGTCACGCAGAGGGAGCAGACCGTCGTCTTCACCAGGGCCCGGCGCACGCCCGTCGGCACCCGCATGGTCAACCCGACCAGCCGGTCGCGATATTCAGCCACCAGATAGCCGCGGTCCGGGGCCTTAGGGTCGCGCCAGCCGAGGAAGTCGAGGTCCTCCCAAGGCAGCCTGGCCAGACCGGCCGGCAGATTTATCCTGGCCGCCTCGCCCTTCGAACAGTTCACGAAGGACTCGCGCAGTTCCTTCTCGGTGACCGGGATCATGGTCCGACGCTAGCATCCGGCGCCGCGCGCGTCGTCGGATTTAGCCGCCGCGCACGGCCCAGCCAGCAGCCTTCTGCGATAAAGGTGCGATCCTCCTACCGCTGCCGCCGCAACTCCTCGCTGTTTTGAGGGTTTTCACCGATGACATTGCGGCGCGGGTGCGCTTAGGTCGTATCTGGCCGCGCCGCGGCCGCCTCGAACCTCAGCATGCTGAACGTCTCGACCTTGGGAGAGGGAATCGGATGGAAAGCACGGGAAGGCGGGGTCGCGCGCGCGGCCTCGTGCCGCTGCTCGCGGTGGCCCTGGTGGCCGGCACCTCGGCCGCGGCCGCGCAGGCGGGGACCGCGCCGGGCGCGCGTGCATCGGGCAAGTCCGTCGCCAGCGCCGATCCGGGCTGTCTGCTCAGCCAGCCGGGCAGCTCGATCAAGCACGTGATCTACCTGCAGTTCGACAACGTGCATCTGACCCGGGACAACCCGAACGTGCCCAGCGACCTGGAGCAGATGCCGAACCTGCTGAACTTCATCACCGGCAACGGCACCATGGACGCCAACCACCACACGCCGCTGATCGCGCACACCGGAAACGACATCCTCACCTCGATCACCGGCCTGTACGGCTCGAACCACGGCCAGCCGATCTCCAACTCGTTCCGCTACTACAACCCGTCCGGGACCACGAACTCGGCGGCGTCGTTCGCCTACTGGACCGACGGGGTCGCGGACTTCTCGACTCCGGCTCCGGCCGACACCGCACCCGAGATGGTCACCCAGGCCGGGAAGAACACCCCGGCGCCCTGGGTCGCCTACACCAGGGCCGGCTGTGACTTCGGCGCGGTGTCGACGGCGAACACCATCCTGGAGAACACCACCATCGACATCCCGAAGGTGTTCGGCGCGAACTCGCCCGAGGCAGCGGAGCTGAAGGCGAACCCGAGCCTGGCCTCCACCGACTTCGTCGGCATCGGCGTGCACTGCGCCAAGGACTCGACGCTGTGCGCCGGCTCGGCGAACGCCAAGCCCGACCTGCTGCCCGACGAGCCGGGCGGCTACACCGGCTACCAGGGGCTGTTCGGAGCGAAGTACACCAACCCCGCGATCTCGCCGAGCGGCCCGGTGACCCAGGTCGACGGCGCCACCCCGATCGTCGACTCGGCCGGCAACCCCGGCTTCCCCGGCTTCGACGGCATGACCGCGGCCAACAGCCTCGGCTACGTCGCGCAGATGCAGGAGGCCGGCGTTCCGGTCACGTACGCGTACATCTCCGACGCGCACGACAACCACAGCACCGTCAGCGCCTACGGGCCCGGTGAGGCCGGGTACGTCGCGGCGCTCAAGTCGTACGACACCGCGTTCGGCCAGTTCTTCACCCGCCTGGCCAAGGACGGGATCAACAAGACCAACACCATGTTCGTGGTCACCTCCGACGAGAACGACCACTTCGTCGGCGGCAAGCCGAGCCCGGCGAACTGCGACGGCGTCACCGTCCCGTGCACGTACTCGCAGATCGGCGAGGTCAACGCGAACATCAAGGGCCTGCTCGCGACGCAGCAGAACAACACGACGCCGTTCGGCGTGCACGCGGACTCGGCGCCGAACTACTACGTGAACGGCAACCCGGCGCAGGACGACCCGACCACCCGGTCCTTCGAGAAGGCCGTGGCCGCGGTCACCGCGACCAATCCGTACACCGGCACCACCGGCCCGATCGTCAACTACCTGGCAGACCGGACCGAGATGAACATCCTGCACATGGTCACCGGGGATCCGCTGCGCACGCCGACGGTGACCGAATTCGCCGATCCGAACTACTTCGTCTTCAGCGGCGCGGCGAACTGCAACGCGCCGTGTGTGCAGGCGCAGGCGGCGTTCGCGTGGAACCACGGCGACTTCTCCCCCGACATCAACACCACCTGGCTCGGCCTGGTCGGCCCCGGCATCAAGCACCTCGGCGTGACCGACGCGGTGTGGTCGGACCACACGGACATCCGGCCGACGATGATGGCGCTGCTCGGACTCAGTGACGACTACACGTACGACGGTGTTCCGCTGATCGGGTTCTTGAACCCGCGGGCACTGCCGCAGTCGGTGCGGACCGCGCTGCCGCTGTACGAGGCGCTGGCCGCCGCGTACAAGCAGCTCAACGCCTCGGTCGGGCAGTTCGCCGCCGCGACGCTGAAGCGGGCGACCGCGGCGATCGAGTCCACCTCGCCGGGTGACGCGACGTACCTGCAGACCGATGCGGCGCTCGCGGCGCTCGGCCAGGAGCGCGACGCGATCGCGGCGCAGATGAACCAGCTGATCAACGGCCAGTTCTTCGACGACGGCGGGTTCTCGGCATACTCGCACGCCGCGCTCGCCCCGCACGGGATCCAGGGCACCGGGCACAACAGCATTCCGGCCCTGATCTCCTCGGCGACGACGCTGATCGGGAAGGCGTGAGCGCCTACTGACGCGGTGAGGATCTGAAGCCGGTCGGGCGGAGGATCCGGAAAAAACGAAGACGGCTGGCCCGCCCCGGTGTTGTGTTCCGGGGCGGGCCAGCCGTTTCAGTTCTCTGCTACTGCTACTGCTACTGGTCCTGCTTCTGTTTCTCGCTCCGCGTTATCGCATGAGCTGCTGGGCGAGCGCGCGGCGCGCCCGCAGCATGGTGCGGTGGAGGCGGTGCTCCTCCGCTTGTCGTAAGCGTTCACGGTGCAGTTCTTGTGCGAGCTGATAGTGCGTGTGCAGCATGACGTTGCTCCTGATGCGCAGGTCGGACGGGTTGGCGTGGCCGGGAACCGGGGGAACGAACAAGTCAGTGGTGGACATCGGGGTTGTCACTTTCTGGATTCGGTAGGTGTTGCCTGTTTGCTTGCTGCTTGCGGGTCGTCGCGAGGTCAGGCCGCGACGGCGACGACGTCGGTCTTGCGCGGACGTCCACGCGGCCGCTTGCGGGCCACGATCACACCCTGGACGAACAGCTCGCCGCCCCAGACGCCCCACGGCTCCTTGCGCTCGAGCGCTCCGGAGAGGCAGGCCTCGCGGATCGGGCAGGCGGTGCAGATGCTCTTCGCGAGCTCGACGTCGGCCGGCGACTCCGCGAAGAACAGCTCCGGGTCGGTGGAGCGGCAGGGCAGGTCGTCGGCGAGCGCGACCGGCTCGAACACGGTCAACTGCATCGTTGATTCCTTCCTCTCGGTCTCGGCGCCGCCGGCTGCGGGGCCTGGGTTCACTGCGGTGGTGCTGGGGATCTGGCTGCGGGTTTCGACCTTCGCTGTCTCGGTCAACTCGCCGTCTTCCTCGGTCGTGATCTGAATGCGGTTCAGGTCCCGCCGCCCCTCGCACCACCGGTTCTCGCCGGAGGAACAAGAAGGCCGCGGATCCCGGATAATCGGGTTCCGCGGCCTGGAGGTCGCTCGTCTGACTGGTTGTCAGACCGGTGGTCTCCAGGGTCGTGGGTCCCGACGGGACATCAGGTGAAGCTGGTCCTGCTGCTTGGTGGTGCCGGTGGTACCGTTCGCGATCACGCTCTTGGCGCTGGCCGTCGTGCTGCCGTCGACGTCACGATCGACTCCGCGTCGCTTCGCGGCGACGGCCGGGGTGGCGGCATAGCCGACACCGGTGGCCTCGACGCGGCCCTGCGGTCGCACCAGCGCGCCGGCCCAGACCTGGGCGGCGGCGGAGCTGAGGGAAAGGGCGGCGGGAGCGAACGTAGCGGCGACGTCCGACAGCGATGGGCAGGCCGACAGGACCGCGGCGGACGGAATCGTCGTCACCATGGATTCGTTCCTCACGGGTCTCGCCTCCTGCCTATTTCTCGGCCGGCACCGGGGGCGAGCCGGTGGCGGCGGGTTCCACTGTTTCGGTGGTTCTGCCGGTGGATCGGCCGGGTATTGCGGCCAAGTCCGTGTGCTGGAGAGGCTAGGGTAGCTACTCCGGCCGCGCAAACTATTTTTGAGCTGCGCATTTGTCGCTACGAAGAGCAAGGGATGCCGAGTGCTGAGAACCGACGCCGCAGCGTCCCCCGTGTTCGCCCCACTATCCTGTCATGGTTGATCGGCGGTGTCACCCCTTGCGGGCGAACTTCTCGGGGAAAAGTGGCAGGGCACGACTCGATAAAGACGGGAACACCGATGCCGCGCCTCGCGTCATCTAGGACTGTGTCGACCAGCACCGAATCCTCCGCGTCCGCGGCCCGGGCGCCCGTCGGCGACGGCGAAAGCGACGGCGCGGACGTGACCGCGACCGGCGGCCGGTCCGCGGCGCGCTCCCGCCCGGCCGCGGCGTTCGCGGCGGTCCTGGGCGCGGTGTCGCGGCCGGTGTCGCGCTATTTCGCGGCGCCGGGCTGGCGGCGGACGAAGCGGGCGGCGGACCGGGTGCTGCTGATCGTGGTCGTCGGCGCGGTCGGCTGGACCTTGTGCAGCTCGGTGTTCCTGGGGACGCGGGCCGTGGCCAACCGGGGGGTCGCGGTGGTGCATCTCGGCGGTCAGCCGGAGGTGCAGATCACCTGGGCCGACGGCGGGACGCCGAACTACCCGGTGCTGCCGAGCGAAGTGCTCACCGGAAGCCGGACCGCGCGCGTCGCCATCTCGATCTCGAACGACAGCCCGGACGGCGTCGTGATACAGCCCGCGACGCTGACCGGCCCGTACTTGGCCGGCACGGTCGTGCTGCGGCCGGACAACGGGAACGGCTACATCCTCGGCAACGGGACGATCCATCTGGTCGGCACGGTGACGGTCAACTGTGACGCGGCGGCCGGCGTGGCGCGCACGCTGGTGCAGGGCGGGCAGACGGCGCCGCAGCAGCCGACAACGATCGCCTTCGAACTGCGGGACACGAACAAGAAGATGCACAAGGCGTTTCTGGTCATCGACACCACGGCGGCCGCGCTCCAGGGAAGGGTGTGCACGCGGTGAGCGGCAAGGGCGAGCCGGACTTGACGCCATCGGAGACCGCGAAATCGGAGGCAGCGAAATCGGAGGCACTGGCGGCGGAATCCGCGCTTCCTCCTGAAGCGGTGGAGGGCGAGGCTGTGCAGCTGGAAACCGCGCCGCCCGATCCCGAAGGCGCTTCCCCTGACGCGGTCAGCACCGGTTCTGTCAGCACCGGTTCTGTCAGCACCGTGAACCGGCGGCGTCGCATCGGCATCGCCGTGCTCATGGCGGTGGCCGCGATCGCCGGGGCGGTCGGCAGTTGGGTGTACAACCACGGCTACAAGGTCAGGGCCGCGAACAACTCGGCGATCATCCGGTCGGGCGCGCAGCTCTCGACGTATGTATCGCCGGGTGACTACACCGCCGTCACGGTTCCGATCCGCAACGACAGCCCGTACCAGGTGACCGTCATCGGCCTGACCGTGCCCAACGCGCCGAAGCTGGTCTGGGATCACCAGCAGGTCGTCATTCCGCCCAACGCCACGACCAACCTGCGGCTGTACACGCGCGGCGAATGCGCGGCGTCCCCGCACCCGATCACCCATCGCCAGCCGGTGACGGTCGTGGTGCGGGTGCTGACGATCAACGGCAAGATGCACGGTTCGCTTCAGGAGCTGATCAGCGGCGCGATCCAGTATGCCGACGACCTGTGCGCGATTCCGTCGGCGAGCGAGACCTTCTGACGCGCTGAGGCCTCCTAAGCCGCTGAGATCCTGTAACTCGCTAGGGCGTCGCTAGCGCCGTCCAGTCTTCTTCCCCGCGCGTTTCGGCGCGCGGGTCAGAAGAGTTCGCCTCCGTCTTCGGTATCCGCACTGTCCTCGTCCCCATCCGCGTCGCCGTCCCCGTCCGCCGCGCCGCCTGACGCGCCGAGCAGTGCGAGCACGTCCTCCGCGTAGCGCTCCAGCTTGGTCGCGCCGACGCCCGGGATCCCGGCCAGCGCCGCGCGATCGGCGGGGCGAGATTCGGCGATCGCGGTCAGCGTCGCGTCGGTGAAGACGCAGTACGCCGGAAGCGACTGCTCCTTCGCCCGCGCGGAACGCCACTCGCGCAACCGCTCGAACAACGCCTCGTCCAGATCCGACGGACAGTCAGCGCACCGGCCGAGCTTGCGCTCCACCGCCTCGATCAGCGCGCGCCCGCACACGCGGCAACGCACCGGACCGGCGCGGCGCGAACGCTTGGCCTCGTCGCCGTTGCCGCGTCCCGCTCCCCCTCGGCCGCGCACGACGGACCCCCCGGGTCCGCCGGATCGAGCCTCCTGCGCTTCGCGCAACGCGTCGAGGAACCGGGACGGCCGGCGCGTGGCCCGTCCGCCGGGTGACCGGGCCAGCGCCCAGGAAAGCCGCAGCCGTTCCCTGGCTCTGGTCACCCCGACGTACAGCAGCCGCCGTTCCTCCTCCACCTGATCCGGGGTCTCGGCGTAGCTGATCGGCAGCAGGCCTTCGGTAAGCCCGACCAGCAGCACCGCGTCCCACTCCAGGCCCTTTGCGGAGTGCAGCGAGGCCAGCGTCACGCCGTCGACCACCGGGGCATGCTGCACGGCGGCGCGGGCGTCCAGTTCGCGCACGAACTCGGCGAGACCGGCTTCGGGATGCGCGGACGCGTATTCCTCGGACAGCGCGGCGAGCGCGGCCAGCGACTCCCACGCCTCACGCTGGCGGCCGGAGCCTGCCGGGGGCGTGGGGGTCCAGGTGCCGTTGCTGGAGAGCACCGCGCGCACCGCGCTCGGCAGCGGTTCGGGATCCGCGCCCACGGCGGCGACCGCGGCACCTTGCAGCAGCGTCTTGGCCTGACGCACCTCGGGCCGGTCGAAGAATCGCTCGATGCCGCGCACGACGTAAGGCACGCCGAGGTCTGCGAACGCCTGCTCGTAGACCTCGGACTGCGCGTTGATCCGGAACAGCACCGCGATCTCGGCGGGGCGGGTGCCCGCGTCGATCAGCTGCCTGATCCAGCGCGCGACGCCTTCCGCCTCGGTGGTCTCGTCGGCGTACTCCTCGTACTCGACGGCCGGGCCCGGCGGCCGCTGCGCGACCAGCTCGACCCTGGCCCGCGCGGTGCGGCGCTGCGCGAGCGTGTCCGTGGGCGCCTCACTCAACAGCGCGTTAGCCAGCGCCACGACCTGGGGCGTGGACCGGTAGTCGCGCACGAGCCGTACCACTGTCGCGTCCGGGTACCGATCCGGGAAGCCGAGCAGGTATTCGGGCGTGGCGCCGGTGAACGAGTAAATGGTCTGGCTCGCGTCGCCGACCACGCATACCGAGTCGCGCTTCCCGAGCCAGCAGTCGAGCAGCCGCTGTTGCAGCGGGTTGACGTCCTGGTATTCGTCCACGACGAAGTGCCGGTACTGGTCCCGCACCCGGTCCGCGATGTCCGGGCGGGTCTCCAGCACCCCGATGGTCAGCAGCAGCACGTCCTCGAAGTCGATCATGCCGCGATCGCGCTTGGCCGCTTCGTAGGCCGCATACACCCGGCCGGTCTCCGCGGGGTCGCGCGGCGGCATGCGGCCCGCCTTCGCCGCGGCCACCGGATAGTCGTCCGGAGTGGTCTGAGTGGCCTTGGCCCACTCGATCTCGCTGGCCAGGTCGCGCAGTTCGGTGCGGTCCGCGCGCATCCGGCAGGCCGCGACCGCCTCCGCTATCAGCGGCAGCTTGGTGTCTATCAGCTGCGGCGGCGGCCCGCCGACCGTGTGCGGCCAGAAGTACTGCAGCTGACGCAGCGCGGCCGCGTGGAAGGTTCGCGCCTGCACCGTCCCCGCGCCCAGCATGCGCAGTCGGCCGCGCATCTCCCCCGCCGCGCGCGCGGTGAAGGTGACCGCGAGCACCTGGTTCGCCGGGAAGACGCCGCGCGCCACCGCGTACGCGATCCGGTGCGTGATCGCCCTGGTCTTGCCCGTCCCGGCGCCGGCGAGCACGCACACCGGGCCGTGCAACGCGGTGGCGACCGCGCGCTGTTCGGGGTCGAGTCCGGCGAGCAGGGCCTCCCCGCTGTCGGCCGCGGTCGGGTTGGTCATGGGAGCCATACTCTCAGGCGGCACCGACAGCGCGCTGAGGCTATCCGGGATCCGGGGAAGACTCCGGCCGCCGAGGTGGTTGACGAAATGACCGGCGACGCGACCGGACGAGCGGAATTGGAGCAGTGATGGCAGCGCAGATCACGATGTACTCGACGCCTTGGTGCGGGTACTGCCGCCGGCTCAAGGGCCAGCTGGAGCGGGCCGGGATCGAGTACGCCGAGGTCGACATCGAGCGGAACCCGGAAGCGGCCGATTATGTGATGTCTGTGAACAACGGTAACCAGACGGTGCCTACTGTGACGTTCCCGGACGGATCGGCGCTGACAAACCCGAGTCTGGCTCAGGTCCAGGCGAAACTCGCCTGACGACTATGTAACACCCTCGCCAAACGGCGTTCACCCGGAGTAGGTTGCGCCTACTGCCGTGTCGTGTGCTCTTGCGCGCGCCGCGGCAGTGGCACCAGCGCACACCGCACCAAAGGTACGACAGCACACGTACAGCAGGCATACGTACAACAGTGTTCGGTACTGGTCCGGGTGGAGTTCATGGCTACCGTCGAGTTCGTCGATGCGTCCCACACGTATCTGGGGACGAAGAGTCCGGCCGTTGACAATTTGAACCTGACCATCGAGTCCGGTGAGTTCATGGTGCTGCTCGGGGCCAGCGGCTGCGGCAAGACCACGGCGCTGCGGATGCTGGCCGGGCTGGAGACCGTGGACACCGGCGCGGTGTTCATCGACGGTTTCGACGTCACCGAGTCGCAGCCGGGCGACC
>NZ_DASRGV010000076.1:0-14661 GCF_035650855.1 Actinocrinis sp.
GTCCAGTGCAGTGCCGCCGCCGCGCACACGAGCCCGTAGGTGCGTCCGGGTTGCAGGTCCTCGAACGCGCATTGGAGGGTCCTGACGCTGGCCGGGACTGTCTTGTGCAGCTCGGCGAGCATCGCGGCGTCGGGTTCCGTCGCGGTGACCTCGACTCCGTGCTCTGCGAACAACCGGGTCGCCTTGCCGGTCCCGGCGCCGATCTCCAAGGCGGTGCGGAGCGGTTCGCCGGCGTACTGCGCCACGACGTTGAAAAGCTCTTCGGGGTATCCCGGCCGGAACTGCTCGTAGGCGCTCGCGATCGCGCCGAAGCTGAGTGCACGCATGCGATCTAGAAGACCACGACGGAGCGCAGTACGTCGCCGCCGCGCATCTTCGTGAACGCGGCCTCGACGTCCTCCAGCCCGATCGTCTCGGTGACGAACGCGCCGAGGTCGAGCCGGCCCTGCTGGTAAAGGTCCATCAGCATCGGGAAGTCGCGCGAGGGCAGGCAGTCCCCGTACCAGGAAGACTTGAGCGCCCCGCCGCGCCCGAACACGTCCAGCAGCGGCAACTCCAGCTTCATCTCCGGCGTGGGCACGCCGACGAGCACGACGGTTCCGGCCAGGTCGCGGGCGTAGAAGGCCTGCTTGTACGTCTCCGGCAGACCCACCGCGTCGATGACGACGTCCGCGCCGAAGCCTCCGGTCAGCTCGCGCACCGCTTCGATCGGATCGGTGTCCCGGGAGTTGACGGTGTGCGTCGCGCCGAGCCGCCGCGCCGTCTCCAGCTTCCGGCCGTCCACGTCGACCGCGATGATGCGCGCCGCACCGGCCAGCCGGGCGCCCATGATCGCCGCGCCGCCCACGCCGCCGCAGCCGATGACGGCCACCGAGTCGCCCCGGCCGACCGCGCCGGTGTTCAGGGCCGCGCCGAGTCCCGCCATCACTCCGCAGCCCAGCAGCCCCGCCACAGCCGGCGACGTGGACGGGTCGACCTTCGTGCACTGGCCCGCGTGTACCAGGGTGCGCTCGAGGAATGCGCCGATGCCGAGCGCGGGGCTCAGCTCGGTCCCGTCCTGCAGGGTCATGCGCTGTGTGGCGTTGTGCGTGGCGAAGCAGTACCAGGGGCGCCCGCGCAGGCAGGCTCGGCAGTTTCCGCACACGGCGCGCCAGTTGAGGATCACGAAGTCGCCGACCGCCAGTCCCGTAACGCCCTCGCCCAGCGCCTCGACGACGCCCGAGGCCTCGTGCCCGAGCAGGAAGGGGAACTCATCGCTGATCCCGCCCTCCCGGTAGTGCAGGTCGGTGTGGCACACCCCGCAGGCCTGCACCCGCACGACGGCCTCGCCCGGACCGGGGTCCGGTACCAGCACCGTCTCAAGCGAGACCGGTTCGCCCTTGCCCCGGGCGACGACTCCACGCACCTGCCACGGCATGTAAGACCAGCCTCCCTGCCTGCCCGCCACGCTGCGAGCCCCGTTAGAACCTACTGCGCCGGACAATGCTCGGTCAGTAGGCGCCGCGGCGCCGCGGACCGGAAGATCCAGGGGCGCCGCGGCATGCCGGCCGGCTGATCGTCACGCACACCAGGCGGACTGCTGGCCCTGGTGTCCGAAGAACAGCGGGTGCGTGCTCGTGACGCCGTTGACGGTCGTCAGCGCGGAGCTTTGCAGCGTTCCGCAGATCGGCAGGCTCACGTATCCGGGCGCGAACAGCACCGTTCCGGAGTAGTCACCGACCCCGACCGATCCCCCACCGCCGAGGAACGCCTGCGTCCAAGCCAGCCCGCCCAGCGGCAGGACCTGCTTGTCCAGACGGACCGTCAGCTGGCTTTGCGCAAGGGTGATCGGTGCGGTGACGTGCAGCAGCGCCCACTGGTCGCCCCAGCAGTCGGTCGCGGTACCGAAGCGCCACTCGGCCCAGCCGTAGTAGTTGCCCGCGCTGTCGTAGATCGACGTGGTGTCGCCGATCCTGGTGCTGGTCGAACACGCCGAGTTCGCGCTCGCGGAGTAGCCCTCGGGCGGGGGCGTGAACAGGCGGCTGACGACCGGGCCGTTGTCGCGGTAGACGTCCACTTGCGCGTACTCGTATGTACCGGCCGCATGGACGCTGTTCACGCTCCAGTCGGCTTGTGCCGTCGCGCCACAGACGTAGGTGCGGTACGTCGGATCGGCTGCGCCGCCGACCGCGTAGAAGGTCACTGCGACGTGGGCGCACACACCGTCGGCCAGGGTGTCGTAGAGCGTTCCGCTGACAGTCGACGTCGTGCCCTCGGTGAGCTTTGCGAAGGTTCCCGCTCCCGGGGTTGCGATCCAGCCGTAGTCCTGGTCGGCGGAGGCGAGGAAGTCGCTGATCTTGCTGGCGCCGGATATGTTCGTCGTGGAGCCGTTGTCGACGGTCGGGGCGAGGTCGCCGTTGAGGAAGTCGACCTGGGCGTCGAGCTCGTTCTGCCACTCGCTGGCGGTCTCCAGCGGACAGCCCTTGTCGCGATCGATGCTTCCGTCGCACATTCCGTAGATGCGCAGCTGGCGGCCGTTCGCGTGGGCCGTGCGGGCGTAGGACTCCATCAGGCCGTAGTTCGTCAGGCCGTCCGCGGGGTTGTAGAACTGGATCCAGTTCGCGGTGACGACCGGGTTCGCCGCGGCGGAGTACTGGCTGAACTTGGCGGAGTTGCCGCTGCTGAAGTCGAAGTCGAAGAACTCGTGGCGCGGGTCGTGCTGGGTGACGCAGGTGCGGTGGTTCACGCAGTCCACCGGCGTGTTCCCGGTGAAGATCACTTTGACGGCGCCCTCGGTGACGGTGTCGTGATCGTAGAGCGACAGCATGCTGCTGTACTGGTTCTCCAGCATGGCGTGCACGGTGTTGTAGAGCGCGTCATTGCCGTCGTCCGGGTTGCCCGAGCAGCTGGAAAGCGCGGTGCTCGTGCATTCGCCCTTCAGCTCGATCACCAGGTCGAGCGGCGTGTGCCAGCCGGGGTAGACCTGGCCGCCGTTCGCGTTGACCCGGCTGAGCAGCGGGTCAAGGTAGAGCCGCTGGAGGGTGTTCGGCTTCCCGGACGAGTCGGTGGGCACCGGATCGCCGTGTCCGAGGATGACCTGGCCGTTGTAGAGCCAGACGTCCGCCTCAACGCTGTTGACCTTCTCGGCTAGCGCCTCTTGGAGCGCCTCGGGGTAGATGGCGGACTCGTCGACGTCCGCGTAGTCGTTGTGGGAGTGCGCGTGCAGGAGCGGGGCGCTCACTCCCGTCGGTATCGAAACCACCTTGGGGCCGGGCGCCGACGCGGCGATCGCGGGCGGTCCGGCGAGCAGCGTGATGGTCGCGGCGCCGGTGAGCAGCGCGGCGAGTGTACGTGTTCGGGTACTTCGGTTCATGGCGTGCCTCCCGTGGTGTGTCCCCCCGCGACGAGGGTTCTGCCGCCCGACCGCCCGGGGCAACGGCTCCGCGGTCATCTGGGATGTCCCAGCCGCGTGCAACGCGCTGAGCTGGGCGTCTACCCGCCGCATCTGGGACGGTCGCGGAGACTGGGACGGCGGAGGAGGCCGAGGCGACAGGGAGCGAGTAGAGAGGAGACACACTTCGAGTGCTGCGACCGGCACGCGGCGTCCCTAGTATGGGAAGCCGGTACGAACCGGGGGATCTCATGGCCCAACGGGAAGGCGGCGGGCGGGCGCCGGGCGAACGGTTGGCGGCGGAGCTGCGCGCGGCGCGGGACGCGACCGGGCTGAGTCTCAGGCAGCTGAGATTCAAGGTGCACGCGAGTGACTCGTCCCTCTCGCGGTACTTCGCCGGCCAGATCGTGCCGCCGTGGGAGGTCGTGGAGCAGCTTTGCCTGGTGGCCGGGCGGCCGCCGGCTGAACTCAAGCCGCTGTGGGAGCTGGCCGACCTCGAACGCCGCAGGCCGGCTGACGAGAGCGGCGACGGCGGAGACCGCGGGCCGGCGTCACAGGGTTCGACCTCACAGGACTCGACTTCACAGGACTCGACGTCACGCCCCGCCGGTCCGCGTGTGCGCGGGTGGAGCCGCAATCACCCGCACGCTGCGATCGCCGGGCTGATGACCGCGACCGCGCTGGTCTTCGGCGGACTGGGCCTCTGGATCGGCTTTCAGCTCGGGAACGGGACGAAGTCCGGTCCGGTCCTGCAGCAGGAGGACGCGTGCCGCACGTGGCCGTGGCCCGAGGACGTACCCGGCCAGGTGGCGCTCGCCCCGGCGCTGGTGCACTCGGTCGACCACACCGCGACCGTCCAGTTGGTGACCGGGACGCTGGCCGGGCGTTCCGTCGTGTGGGCGCAGATCACCGGCGCCCGCTACGGCGACCGCGTGTGGATCGACGTGTCCGCCAACGCCGGACAGACCTGGACGCAGTGCGGGCCCTTCACCACGACAGGGGCGGTCTTCTCGTCCCGGGCCCATGAGACCGGCCCGCAGTGGAAGTTCCGGGCCTGCGGGGATTCGCCTATTGCGGCCCAGGGTTACCCGCGCAACTCGTGCACCGGGTACTGGTGAGCGCCGGCCCGGTCAGGCGGGCTGCCACAGCTCGATGCGGTTACCCTCGGGGTCGGTGACCCAGCCGAAGCGGCCGACCCCCTCCATCTCCTGCGGCTCGTCGGTCACGTTCGCACCCTTGGCGCGCAGTTGCGCGAGCATCGCGTCCAGGTCGCGCACCCGGAAGTTGAGCATGGTCTGCTGGGTGCGGGAGCCGAAGTAGTCGGATTCGGGCTCGAAGGTGGCGAACACCGTCGGCCCGGGTTCTTGACCCCACAGGCCGTTCTCATCGGTGTCCAGGCCCAGGCAGTCGCGGTACCAAGCGGTTAGGGCTGCGGGGTCGGCCGCCCGCAGGAAGTAGCCGCCGATGCCAAGCACACGCTCCATGCCGCCATCTTGCCAGGACCGGATGCGCCACGGCGGAGCGGCGGCAGGCCGGGCGCGTTACGTTGGCGGGGAAGGTACCGAGATGCGGCGGCGACAGGGCCGCCTTCGCGGGTTGTCCGATGCTTGCCGAGGAGTGATCAAGTATGGACGAGACGCAAGCTTCCACTGCGGCTTCCGCGGCTACTACAGCTCCCGCGGCTCGCGCGGAGCCCACCGGCGACCGGGACACGCAGGGCGCGGGGGCGCTGGTGATGCTCGGCACCGGGCCCGCCGTGCGGTTTGAGCGCGTGCTCGACTCTCCTGCGGAGGCGGTCTGGCGGGCGCTGACCGAGCCGGAGGAGTTGCGCGGGTGGTTTCCGTGCGAGATCTCGGTGGACCGGTGGGAGGTCGGCGCGTCGCTGACGTTCTCGTTCCCCGGCCATGCCGAATTCACCATGGACGGCGTGGTGCTCGAATGCGATCCGCCGCGCACGCTGGCTTATCTGTGGGGCGAGGAGACGCTGCGCTTCCAGCTCGAACCGGGTTCCTCCGGCTCTGGCGGGACGCGGCTGGTGATGACCGACGAGATGGCCGCGTCGATCGCCGCGCGCAACGCGGCGGGGTGGCACGTGTGCCTGGATCTGCTCGCCGGAAAGCCTTCGTCGGAGGGCGACGAGGGCTGGCGGATGCTTTTCGCGCGCTACAGCGCGGCGTTCGAGCCGACGCTCGGCCCGCAGGAGGGCCCGCCGGAAGGGATGGAGCCTTCCGAGTGAACCGCTCGTGACCTGCCCGTCCGTCGCTCACGGTGGCTTGTCGCGGCTGCCTGCGTGCCACGGGCACGGTGCGGGATTATCCTGCGATAGGTGAACGTTCAACATTACGACGTTCGAAGCGACGGCCGGTCAGGGCCGGCGCGAATGGCCAGGAGGTCACGATGCCTGCGGTGACGGTGGACAGCACGCTGGAGCTTGCGCGAGTGCCGCAGGTGCCGGCTGAGGGAACGCGACAGCGGCCGGTGCGGTCGGTGACCACCGCGCCCACCGGCTTCGAGGGCGAGGGGTTCCCGGTGCACCGGGCCTTCGCGGGCGTGTCGCTGCGGGACCTGGACCCGTTCATCCATATGGACCAGATGGGCGAGGTGGAGTACGCGCCGGGCGAGCCGAAGGGCACGCCGTGGCATCCGCACCGCGGATTCGAGACGGTCACCTACATGATCGACGGCGAGTTCGAGCACTCCGACTCGCACGGCGGCGGCGGCAAGATCATGGACGGGGCGACGCAGTGGATGACCGCGGGCAGCGGCATCCTGCACATCGAGACCCCGCCGGAGCACCTGGTGATGTCGGGCGGCCTGTTCCACGGGATCCAGCTGTGGGTGAACCTGCCGCGGGCGAACAAGTGGAACCCGCCGCGCTACCAGGCGATCGAGGGGGCGCAGGCGACGCTGCTCTCCTCCCCTGACGGCGGCGCGCTGGTGCGGGTCATCGCGGGCGAGGTCGCCGGACACAAGGGCCCGGGCAGTACCTTCACGCCGATCTCGATGATCCACGCGACGCTGCGGCCCGGCGCCCGGCTGGTGCTGCCGTGGCGCGAGGACTTCAACGCGCTGGTCTACAGCCTCTCCGGGCGCGGCTCCGTGGGAGCCGACAACCGGCCGATGGAGGCCTCGCAGCTGGCGGTGTTCGGCGCCGGCGACGCGCTGACGATCGAGGCGAGCACGCGGCCGGACAGCCGCACGCCTGACTTCGACGTGCTGATCCTGGGCGGGCAGCCGATCCGCGAGCCGGTGGCGCACTACGGGCCGTTCGTGATGAACACGAAGGAAGAGCTGATCCAGGCCTTCGAGGACTTCCAGGCCGGACGCATGGGCGTCATCCCGGCCGGGCGCACGCCGCACACCCAGCCCGGCGAGCAGCGCCCGCAGTAGCGAACACGAAAGAGCTACCGACTTGCCACCTGCGCACGTGCGGCGGGTCGGCGTTAGACGCGGCGCGCTTGCGGACCACCCCTCCATCCGCGGGCGCGCCGCCACCATGTGATATTAGAACCCTAAATTAGGGTGCTGCCACCCGCCGCCGAGTCGGTCAGACGCCCGGGGTGCGGTGCTGCCAGTCGTCGCGGTCCTGGTTGTCTTCCTCGTGCAGGATCGGGCTGTCGACGTTGGAGAGGATCGCGGCGAACGGCGGGATGATGGCGGCTACCGCGCTCATGATGACGGCTGCGGTGACCGAGTAGAGCCGGATCCAGCCCCAGGCGAGGATCAGCAGCGTGACGCAGACACCCATCATGATCAGGTAGCGGCGGCGCCGGGTGCGCGGCGTGGCCGGAGTGTACGGACGCTGGGCGGGCCGGACGGGCGGCAGCGGCCGATACGGCGGGATGCCGGGGCCGGGCTGGTAGTGCGGGCCTTGGCGGATGCGGTGGACCACGACGGCCACGTTGATCAACGCGATGACGCAGAGAGCGGCGAACGCCCAGGTGAGCGGCTGGCTTCCGAGCAGCGCGAAGAGGATGGCACCGGCCAGTCCGTTGGCCAGCCCGACTAGAGCGAGCGCGAGGCGCATGCGCAGCGGACTGCGGGCATGGATTGGTTCGTCACCGCTGCGCACGCGGTGATGGTAGCGGTAGGTGCCGGAAGAGCCGGTTTCGCTCACGGGCAGAGCGCCTTCCGGGTGTGCGCCCGAGACGGGGCGCGACGGTTGGCCGCGATCGTCGGTCAGTCCTCCGGCGGATACCCGTGGCTGTCACGCATAATCGCGGGCATGGAGGCAAGCGATCACGAGCTGGACAAGAACGGCGACGTAGATCGGTCGCGGACGCTGGGAGCGTGCATCGAGGAATTCCTGCGCGCGCGGCAGGCGCGAAAGCATGCCGCGAACACTCTGGCGGCTTACCGGCGCGATCTGGACGCGATCGGGGAACTCCTGGCCAAGCAGCACGGTGGCGAGGCGCCTGACCTGCCTATCGACGTGGTGACGGGCCGTGCGCTGCGGCAGGCGTTCGCGCAGTTCGCGCAGCCGCGTTCGGCGGCCTCGGTGGGTCGAGCCTGGTCGGTGTGGAACCAGTTCTTCTCGTTCCTGGTCGCGGACACGGTGGTGCCGGGCAATCCGATGGGGACCGTGGATCGGCCGCGCCCGCCGCACCGGTTCCCGAAGCCGCTGCGCGGAACCGACACCCCGGAGCGGCTGCTGGTCTCAAGCGCCGCGCCGGCGGATCGCACGCGGCGTCGGCGCCCCTGGCCGGAGCGGGATTTCGCGGTGGTGGCGCTGCTGCTGTGTGCGGGGTTGCGTTCGAGCGAGCTGCTGGAGCTGACCGTCGGATGCCTCGACGGCCGGGACGGCGAGCGCTATTTGAAGGTGCGGGGCAAGGGCGGCAAGGAGCGTTCGATTCCGGTGGAGCCGGAACTGGACGCCGTGGTGGCGGAGTACCTGGAGTCGCGGCGGGCCCGCTTCGCCGGACGCTCGCCGGCGCGCTCGGACCCGCTGTTCGTGGGGCATGACGGCGCGCCGATGGGGCGTGGGGCGCTGCAGTACCTGGTGGGGCGGGCGTATCAGGAGGCTGGGGTTTCCTCGCGAGTGCCGCAGGGGGCGTTGGTGCACGCGTTGCGGCACACGTTCGCGACGCGGCTGGCGGAGGACGGGGCGAGCGCGGTGGAGATCATGCGGTTGCTGGGGCACGCCTCGCTGACGACGAGTCAGAACTACATCGACGCGACGGCGCGTGAGCAGCGGGCAGCGGTGCGGGCGAACCGCACGCACAAGGCGTTGCGGCGATTGCTGGCGGCGGAGATGGAGCCGGAGATGGCGCCGGAAGAGGAAGCGGCGCCGGAAACGGGAGCGGAGGGCGAGGCGGCTCGTTGAGGCGTCGAGGCGCAGGCTTACGATCATGGCGTGGCTGATTCCCCTTCTTACCCGGTGCGTGACGGATTGCGTGCGGCTGCCGACGTGGCGGCCGCGCACCTAGACGGCGTGGCGGCGCGGCCGGTGTGGCAGCCGATGCCTGAACAGGTCCGTGCGGCGCTGCTGGATGCGCCGCTGCCGGAGACCGGGCGCGCGGTCGGCGAGCTGCTGGACGAGGCCGAGCGGCGGGTGCTGGCGCATCCGATGGGCAACGGGCACCCGGCGTTCTTCGGCTGGGTCAACGCGGCGCCGCATCCGGCGGCGGTGGCGGCGGGACTGCTGGCCTCGGCCTCGAATCCGTCGAGTGCGGGCGGGGATCACGCGGACGTGCCGCTGGAGCGGGCGGTGGTGCGGTGGCTGGCGCAGCTGGTGGGTTTCCCGCACGAGATCGGCGCGGGGCTGCTGACGTCGGGGGCGTCGATGGCGACGATCGTGGCGATCGGAGCGGCGCGGCACCGGGCGCTGGAACGAGCGGGCTGGGATGTACGCGAGAAGGGCCTGGCCGGGGCGCCGGAACTGACCGCATACGCGACGGCGGAGGCTCACTCGTGTGTGCGAAAGGCGATCGAGCTGCTGGGGATCGGCAGCCGGGCGTTGCGCACGGTGCCGGAACGCGTCGAGAAGGTGGGGGACGCTGGCGACGGGCCGGTCAGCGCGGGCATGGACGTCGAGGCGCTGCGGGAGCTGATCGCGCAGGATCGCGCGGCTGGGCGGGTGCCCTTCCTCGTGGTGGCGAGCGCCGGAACGGTCAACACCGGGGCGATCGATCCACTCGACCAGATCGCGGACGTGTGCGGCTCGCCAGGTGGTGAGGGCGGGGTGTGGCTGCACATCGACGGCGCGTACGGCGCGTTCGGAGCAGTGGATGCACAGATGTCAGCGCGGTACGCAGGGATGGCGCGGGCCGATTCGCTCGCGCTGGATCCGCACAAGTGGTTGCAGGTGCCGATTGGCGTCGGGGCGCTGCTGGTGGCCGACCGGGAGTTGTTGCGCTCGGCGTTTTCGCTGGTCCCGCCGTATCTGCGGGATGAGTCCGGAGACGCGCTGGGCTGGCTGAGCGAGTACGGAATCGAACAGACCCGGCAGTTTCGCGCGCTGCCGGTGTGGGCGTCGATCGCGGCGCGCGGCCGGGCGGGTGTGGCGGCGGATGTCGCGGCGTGCAACGAGACGGCACGGGCGCTGGCGCGGATCGTGGAGGAGACGCCGGACCTGGAGCTGGCGGCGCCGGTGGAGTTGTCGATCGTGGCGTTTCGATATGCGCCGGCGGGTGTCGCGCCCGAGCAGGTCGACGAGGTCAACGCCGCGCTGCCGGCCGCGATTCAGGAGCGCGGGGCGGCCTTCGTGACCGGGTCGGTCTATCAGGGCCGGCCGGTGCTGCGGGCCTGCGTGCTCAACCCGGCCACGCGAGAGGAGCACGCGCGGTTGCTGGTAGCGGAAGCGCAGGCGGCGGGAGCCGAGTTGCTGGTCGGCGCGACGGCGCATTGACGCACGGTGGCTGCCTGGCGCGTACCAGTGGTGCGTAACGCGGCGGTGCTGCGTAGGTACGCGGTGCTGAATAATGGGGCGCTGTGCCCTCCGCCCGATCGCGCCGTGCCGCCTCGCAGCCCGCAGCCGCGCTGACCGCGTCGGGAGTGGCGCGGCTGCTTCCGGATGTGGACCAGCCGGGCGCGATGCTGCTGACCGTCAACGAGGTACCCCAGTCGTATGTGGACCTTGAGGATCCGACGCGGCTGGAATTCGAGTACATCCAGCGGTTGGCGCATGTGGCCGACGCGGTGTTCCCGGCCGGTGCGCGCATCGACGCGCTGCATTTGGGCGGCGGGGCGCTGAGCCTGCCGCGATACCTCGCACACACCCGGCCCGGCAGCGGACAGCTCGCGGTGGAGATCGACGGCCAACTGGTCGCGTTCGTACGCGAGCATCTGCCGTGGGACCGGCGCTGGCGGCTCAAGGTGCGCACCGGGGACGCGCGCGAGGCGCTGGCTTCGCGGCGCGCGGGCAGCGCGGACCTGGTTGTGGCCGACGCGTTCGCCGGGGCGCGCACCCCGGCGCATCTGACCAGCGTGGAGTTCGTGACGCTGGCGGCGGCCGCGTTGAGGCCCGGCGGCGTCTACGCGGCGAACATCGCGGACGGCGCCCCGCTGGCATTCGCGCGCGGACAGGCGGCGACGGTGCGCGCGGTGTTCCCGCATGTGGTGTTGATCGCGGAGGCGGCGGTGCTGCGCGGTCGGCGCTTCGGCAACCTGGTGCTGGCCGCGTCGCAAGAGCCGCTTCCGATCTCCGACCTGGTGCGCCGCGCCGCGGGCGACCCGTTCCCCGCACGAGTGACCGGCGGGGAAGCCTTGGATGCGTGGATCGCCGGGGCGACACCGGTCACGGACGCCACCGCGGTGCCCTCCCCCGAGCCGCCGCCTGGCGCGTTCGAACTGTAAGGAGCGCTACCCGGCAAAGGGTGTTGCGGGCGCGCGGCTGTCACGGCGATGATGGCGCCACGACGATGAGGGGGCAGCTTGCTAGGGACTGTGAACTTGCCCGAGTACGTCGCCGGCGCGGGCCTGATCATCCTGCTGCCGGGGCCGAACTCGCTGTATGTGCTGTCGGTGGCCGCGCGCCGCGGTGTGCGCACCGGGTACCGGGCGGCGTGCGGGGTGTTCCTCGGTGACAGCACCCTGATCATGCTCACGTCGCTGGGCGCGGCCTCGCTGCTCACGCGCTCGCCGCTGGCGTTCGACGCGGTCAAATACCTGGGCGCGGCGTATCTCGCGGTCCTCGGTGTCGGGATGCTGCGCGCGGCCGTGCGCTCGCTGCGGCAGCGGCGTGCTCAACTGAGGGAGGCGCGGGAGTCCGGCGGCGCTCAAGACGATGCGGTGCCCGCGAGGACGATGCATGCAAAGGTCCATGCGGACGCGGCAGCACCGCAGGACGCGGACTCGCCCGGCGCGGAACCGGAAACGGGCGCGGGCGCGAACCCGGGTGAGCGGCCGTTCCGGCGGGCGCTGGTGGTCAGCCTGCTCAACCCGAAGGCGATCCTGTTCTTCCTGGCGTTCTTCACGCAGTTCGTCGACCCTGCCTATCCGCATCCGGTCGTGCCGTTCGCGGTGCTCGCGGTCATCATCCAGGCGTTCTCGGTGCTGTATCTGAGCACTCTGATTATGGGCGGCGACCGGCTGGCCTCAGCGCTGCGCCGCCGGCGTCGTCTGGCCTCGTGCATGACCGGCGGCGTAGGCACGCTGTTCCTCGGGTTCGCCGCGAAGCTGGCGACCGCGACCCTGCACTGACCGCCGAGCGTTCGCGGCGCGCCCGGCGTGCGTTCACTCGTTCGGCCGTGCAGGTGAGACGCGCGGTACCCGGCGGTTCGACACTGAAAGCCCGTCGCGTGGTGTGGCGTGGGCGGTGTGTCTGTCGGACGAGGAGCGCACATGGCGCTGAGCGGATCGCTGCCCGAGGCACGGGGGCGGCTGGCGGTGGCCGGGTACCGGCTGGGGACCGCGGCGCTGACGGCGGTCGCGCTCGGGTTCACCGCGTACCGGGCCGGATTCAGCGGCAGCACGGGGCTGGTGAACTTCTTCAGCTACTTCACCATCCTGAGCAACATCCTGGGCACGGTGGTCTTCCTCCTCGGCGGGCTGAGCCTGCTGCGCGGAGGCGAGGGCGCACCGGACCTGCTGCGCGGCGCGGCGGCGCTGTACCTGGTGATCACCGGGATCGTGTACGGCGTCGCGCTGGCGCATTACGACACCCCGCAGGTCATCCCGTGGGTGAACACGGTGGTGCACAAGGTCACGCCGCTGGTGTTCCTGCTCGACTGGCTGATCGACCCGCCGCGCCGCCCGCTGCGGCTCTCGCGCGCGGCGGCCTGGCTGGCGTTCCCGGTGGTGTTTTTGGTGTATTCGCTGGCGCGCGGCCCGGCGGCGCAGTGGTACCCGTATCCGTTCCTGGATCCGCGTGCGCACGGCTATCCGCGCGTCGCGCTGTCCTGCGTGGTCGTGGCCGCGGCGTTCTTCGCGGTCGGGGCGGGGCTGTGCTGGGTCGGCCGGGCGCTACGCGCAAGGCGTTCGACGACAACGACCGCCGTTAAACCCGCGCACAGTCAGCACTGAAGCCCGGCGACCGGCGGCGGCGCGCCCCCGATGCACCCGCCGCGCCGCAGCGCGCGCCCTCGAAGAGCACGTACAGTACAAGTCTGCGCGACACACGCGACGGAGGGGACGAATGTGTCTGGTCATTCCATGACCGTCCCGTACATCACACCGACCGACCCCGCCCCCGCGTGGACCGTGCCCCTTCCGGCGCAGGTGACCGCCGTGCGGCACGGGCAGTCCACCGCGAACGCGGCGTTCGCGGAGGCGGCGCTCACCGGGGCGCTGAGCGTGCCGATCACCGAGCGGGACGCGGACCTTCCGCTGACGCACCTGGGCGCGGCGCAGGCCGCGGCGGTGGGCCGGCGCCTGGCCGCGGACCCGCCGGAGGTGGTGTTCTGCTCGCCGTATCTGCGCACCCGGCAGACCCTCGCGGCGATCCTCGGGTCGATGGCCGACGCCGGGATCCCGCAGCCGCACCTGCTGTACGACGAGCGGTTGCGGGACCGGGAGACCGGGTCGTGGGAGATGCTGACCACGGCGGCGCTGCGGCGAAAGTACCCGGAGGAGATGGCGCGGCGCGACCACGTCGGGCCGTTCTACTTCCGGCCGCCGGGCGGAGAGAACTTCCCGGACGTGGCGCTGCGGGTGCGTTCGCTGCTGCGTGACGCGTTGCCGGCGGCGGCAGGCCGGCACCTGCTGATCGTGGCGCACGACGCGGTGGTGCTGATGCTGCGGATGATCTTCGACGGGCTGGACGAGCCGGCGCTCAACCGGATCGTCGACGCGGGCGGCGCGATCGGCAACTGCACCGTGACGCGGTGGACGGCTGAGGGCGCGCGGCTGCGGCTCGCGGACTACAACGACGCCGACCATCTGCGGCACTTGGCAGCCATCTCGAGCTGAGCGGCCCTGTGCCGCGCGCTCCGCACACGGCCGCTCTGTGCGGCGGGGGCGGAGCGCGGGCCGGGGACGGACCGGAACGGGCGCGGCCTACGAGCGCGCTCGGCTCATGAGCGGGTGCGGCGGGCGATGGTCTCGCGGGTTTCCTTCGGCAGCGCGTCTCCGGCGGCGATCAGGTCGCTGAGCCGCTCCGGCGCGCTGGTCAGGGCGCGAAAGTAGAGCCCGAGGGTGACCTGGTGGTCGGGGCGGTGCTCGATGGTGACCAGGTCCCCGGCCTGGATCGGCCCGGGCTCGATCACACGCAGGTAAGCGCCGGTCGCGCCGCGCTCGGTGAAGCGTTTGATCCAGTGCGCCTCGCCCATCTTCTCGGCGAACACGGTGCACGGGATGCGCGGGCAGGCGGCCTCCAGCAGCGCCCGCTCCCCCACCCGCCAGCGCTCGCCGACCAGGGCGCCGGTCAGGTCCAGGCCGACGGTGGTCAGGTTCTCGCCGAACATGCCCGGCGGCAGTTCGCGGCCGAGTTCGCCCTGCCACCAGTCGAGGTCTTCGCGCGCATAGGCGTAGACGGCTTGATCGTCGCCGCCATGGTTCTTGCGGTCGCACACCGCGTCGCCGGACACCCCGCTGCCGCCGACTCCCTTGGGGCCGGGGGCTTGTACGTGCACTGCGTGGGTCACCGGGAGTTTGCCGATGCCGGTGGGCTGGCCTTTGGCCTCGGTGTAGTACGGGTTGGCGGCGATGTTGACGGAGAGCAGCCGTCCGTGCGGCGCGGGCGGGGTCTTCATGGCGGCAGCGTAAAGGCACGGCCGGGGGCGTGTCGCGTCCAAATGCGGTCGCCAGGTCCGATCCGGCTGGTCGGCCGGGGCCGGAAGAAACGATCCTGCGCGGCCCGGGCGCGGCTGTGGTCGAAGCCTGACATCTGCGGTCTGACCGCGACACGTGTCACG
>NZ_DASRGV010000077.1:0-10003 GCF_035650855.1 Actinocrinis sp.
GATCGCGTGGCCGCCAGGCGTGTGACTGTCAGCTTCAGCCATGTAATCTGACCCAGAGCCTGACGAGCCGCTAGCGATGGCAGATCCACCACCAGCCGCGATCGCCACTCCACCTGCGAACGCTGCGATGGTTGTAGCGCCGATGGCTGTGGCGCCGACTTCGACGGCTGTCGCGGTGGCCGCCAGGACTGTGGCGGTGACGCTGCCGGTGGCTGCGAAGGCGGTTGCTCCGGATTCGGCGATGGCTGCGACGGCAGGTATCAGTTCGGGTTGGACGACGCAAGCGATGGCGATCGCGACGACGGCCACGGCAGCGACGATGGCGAGTGCGGTTTCCCACCAGTGGTGTGGCTTGGGTGGGACCGGGACCATGCACTTGCCGCCGTTGAGGTCACCGCCCTTCGCGGCGCACTCCATGGATGCTTGCTGGACGGCCAGGCACGTGGCGTCGCAGGTGTCGGTCTGCCACCTGGGGCCGCGCCGCGGATGTACCAGCAGGCGCGCGGCAAGGACGCGAAGGAGGGCGACCGCGAGCTGGTGCCCTACTTCTACACCAAGCCCACCGCGAAGAAGCCCTCCGTCCCCACCAAGACCACCGAGCAGCTGATCGAGCAGCTGGAGCAGGCCAAGACCCGCGAGCTGTGGCGCTACCTGGTCGCGCTGTCCATCCGGCACGTCGGCCCGAGCGCGGCCCGGGAGATCGCCCGCGAACTGCGTTCCCTGGAGCGGGTGTCCACGGCCACCGCCGAGGAACTGGCCGCGATCGAGGGAGTCGGGCCGACGATCGCGCAGTCCATCGTCGAGTGGTTCGCCGTGGACTGGCACAAGGAGATCGTCGAACGTTGGCTGGCCGCCGGGGTCAGCCCCTCGGTCCCGGCCGACACCGGGCCCAAGCCGCTGACCGGCCTGACCATGGTGATCACCGGCACGCTCGCGGGCTTCACCCGGGACGGCGCCAAGGAGGCGGCGCAGGCGGCCGGGGCGAAGGTGTCCGGATCCGTCTCGAAGAAGACCTCATATGTGGTGGTCGGGGAGAATCCGGGCTCGAAGCACGATAAAGCGGTCGAACTGGGCGTACCGGTGCTCGACGAGGCGGGCTTTCGCCGACTTTTGGCGGAGGGGCCGCCCGCCGGACCTGCACAGGACGCAGGCCAGGAGGAGTCCGCAGTGGGTGGTTCCCCGTCCGGGGCGGCGTAATCCTGCCAATTTCAATCCGGCTTGTTTGAGTCACGATCTGCCGCGAACCCTCGCGGGAGTACGAGCCTTGCGAATAACCTGGGGCGGTCGGATCCGGGCGGCGCCTACCGGGACCGCGGCCGGGCACTGCCGCCGGCTGTGCGGCGGCGGCCGGAATGCATGAGAGACCAGGGCGAGGGCGGATGGCGCAGGCGGTGCACCGTACTGACGCTGTCGCGCGCCCGCTTGCGTTTCGCGCGTACCTGCTGCTGACCAACCTTGCCGGGGCGTGCGTGATCGGCTACGCGGCGGCCCGGGTGATCCAGGACCTCGGCAGCGGGCATCTGCGCGGCTCCGGCGCCGCTTGGCTGCTCGGCCTGCTGGTCGTGGTCGGTGAGCTGCGTCCCGTGCTGGCCCGGCACGAGCACGACGGCTCCACCACGGCGGTCGCCTTCTCCCTGGCGCTGCTCTCCCTGTGCGGCTGGCACGCCGCCGCCGTCGCGCAGGCCGTCGCCGTGGTCGTCTGCGCCGTGGTCAACCAGCACAGCTGGTGGCGCACCACCTTCAACGTGACCCAGTACGCCGTCTCGCTCGCCCTGGGCGGAATGGTGTTCGGGCTCTTCTTCCAGGAACCGCTGCAGATAGGCGACTCGCTCGGCTGGCAGCGCTCGCTGGCCCTGGTGGTCGCCGGCGCCGTGTACGCGACGGCCAATCACCTCTTCGTCTGGGCCGCGCTCAGCCTGTCCAGCGGCGTGCCGCTGATGGATCTGATCCGGCGTGAGGCGCTGCATCAGGTCAAGGCGACCGGCGCGATGGTGGTGCTGGCTCCGCTGGTCGCCTCGGTGGCGCTGAGCGATCCCGGGCTGCTGCCGTTCTTCGTCCCGGTGCTGCTGATCGTGCACGGCAACGCCGAGATCGGACGGGAGCGGGACTGGGAGTCCAGCCACGACGAGCTGACCGAGCTGCCCAATCGCAAGATGCTGCGCGAGCACGGGGAGCAGGCGCTGGCCGAGGCCGCGCGCACCGGCCGGCACGTGGCGCTGCTGCTGCTGGACCTGGACCGGTTCAAGGAAGTCAACGACACCCTCGGCCATCTGACGGGCGATCAGCTGCTGCGCGTGGTCGCGGCCAGGCTCGGCTGCGCGGTCAGCCACGAGAACACCGTCGCGCGGCTCGGCGGCGACGAGTTCGCGGTACTGCTGCCGAACGTCGAGGACGAGGCCGCGGCCGTCGAGGCGGCGCAGCGCCTCGCCGACACCTTCGAGGACCCGTTCCCGCTGCACGGCATCACCCTCGACCTGGAGGCCTCGGTCGGCGTCGCGCTCTACCCCGACCACGCCGAGGAGTTCGAGCAGCTGCTGCAGCGCGCGGACGTGGCGATGTACCTGGCGAAGAAGTCGCGCTCGGTGGTCGCCTGCTATGAGGCCGGCCGCGACCTGAACACCCCCGACCGTCTCGCGCTGCTCGGCGACCTGCGCCGGGCGCTGGAGGCGGGGGAGGTGCAGCTGCACTACCAGCCGAAGGTGGCGTTCGCGACCGGGCAGGTGGTCGGCTTCGAGGGCCTGGTGCGCTGGCAGCACGCGACCCGCGGTGCGGTGAACCCGGAGGAGTTCGTCGAGCTGGCCGAGCAGACCGGGCTGATGCCCAAGCTCACCGAGTACGTGGTCGACCAGGCGCTCGCGCAGGTCGCCCGCTGGTGGCGCTCGGGCCTCGCGGTGCCGGTCGCGGTCAACGTCTCGATGCGCGATATCCACTGGCCCGGCTTCGTTCCGGCGATCCAGGCCGGGCTCCTCAAGTACGGGGTGCCGCCGACCGCGCTGCAATTGGAGATCACCGAGCGCGTGCTGTTGGAGGACCCGCAGCGCGCCGCGGCCACGCTCGGCGGCTTGGAGGCGTTGGGCGTGCGGCTTTCGTTGGACGACTTCGGCACCGGCTACTCCTCGCTGGTGCTGCTGCGCAAGATCCCGGTCAACGAGATCAAGATCGACAAGTCCTTCGTCGCCCGGCTGGCCCACGACCCGGAGGACGCCGCCATCGTGCGCTCCACCGTGGACCTCGCCCACTCGCTCGGCCTGCACGTCGTGGCCGAGGGCGTCGAGGACGACGTGACCTGGGACCGGCTCGCCGCGCTCGGCTGCGACGCCGCGCAGGGCTGGCTGCTGGCCAAGGCACTGCCCGCACCGGAGGCCACCCGCTGGCTCAACGGCCGCTCCGCGGGTCCTGAGCGCGAGTCATACCTCGTGCGCTGACGCCGCGTGCGGCTGACGCGAGTTATCCACAGGTGCGCGAAATCCGACACAGTCCGTCGCCACGCGCCGACTACGATGGAGCGCAGCGTTGTTCTATGACAACGCCACAGACTCCAGTCGGCACAGGAAGGCCCCGGATGCCCTCGATCACCCGCGAGGAGGTGGCACACCTCGCCAAGCTCTCCCGCATGGAACTCAGTGACGCCGAACTCGACCACTTCGCCGGCCAGCTCGACGCGATCGTCGGCGCGGTGGCCCGGGTCGGCGAACTGCCGACCGACGACGTCCCGCCGACCTCGCACGCGCAGCCGCTGACCAACGTCTTCCGCGCGGACGTCGTGCGGCCGGCCGGCACGCCGATCCTGGACCGCGAAGAGGTGCTGGCCCAGGCCCCCGCCGCCGAGGACGACCGGTTCCGGGTTCCGCGTATCCTCGGGGAGGACTGAGGTGTCCACAACAGCATCAGGCTCCGACGTCACCCGGCGCACCGCCGCCGACCTGGCCGGCGCCATCGCCTCCGGCGAGCTGACCGCGGTCGAGGTCACGCAGGCGCATCTGGACCGGATCGCCAAGGTCGACGAGAAGGTGCACGCCTTCCTGCACGTGGACGCTGAGGGCGCGCTCGCCGCGGCCGCGGCCGTGGACGCCAAGCGCGCCGCGGGGGAGCGGCTCGGCCCGCTGGCCGGCGTGCCGCTCGCGCTCAAGGACGTGTTCACCACCCGCGGCATCCCGACCACCTGCGGCTCGAAGATCCTCGAGGGCTGGCTGCCGCCGTACGACGCCACGGTCACCCGCAGGCTGCGGGAGGCCGACGTGGTGATCCTCGGCAAGACCAACATGGACGAGTTCGCGATGGGCTCCTCCACCGAGAACTCCGCCTACGGGCCAACCCGCAACCCCTGGGACCTCGAGCGCATCCCCGGCGGCTCCGGCGGCGGCTCGGCGGCCAGCCTCGCCGCGTTCCAGGCCCCGCTTGCCATCGGCACCGACACCGGCGGCTCGATCCGCCAGCCCGGCGCGGTCACCGGCACCGTCGGCGTGAAGCCCACCTACGGCGGGGTCTCCCGGTACGGCCTGGTCGCCTTCTCCTCCAGCCTGGACCAGGGCGGCCCGTGCGCGCGCACCGTCCTCGACGCGGCGCTGCTGCACGAGGCGATCGCCGGGTACGACCCGCTCGACTCCACCTCGATCGACGCGCCGGTGCCGCCGGTGGTCGAGGCGGCCCGCCTCGGCGCGAGCGAGGGAGTCAGGGGTCTGCGGATCGGCGTGGTCAAGCAGTTCGACGGCGAGGGCTACGCCCCGGGCGTGCGGCAGCGGTTCCGCGAGTCGGTGGACCTGCTGGCCGAACTCGGCGCCGAGATCGTCGAGATCGACGCACCCTCCTTCGACTACGCGCTGCCCGCCTACTACCTGATCGCGCCGAGCGAGTGCTCCTCGAACCTGGCCCGCTTCGACGCGATGCGCTACGGCCTGCGGGTCGGCGACGACGGCAGCCGCAGCGCCGAGGAGGTCACCGCGCTCACCCGCGAGGCCGGCTTCGGCGCCGAGGTCAAGCGCCGCATCATGCTCGGCACCTACGCGTTGTCCTCCGGCTACTACGACGCCTACTACGGGCAGGCGCAGAAGGTCCGCACCCTGATCATCCGCGACTTCGACCGGGCCTTCGAGCGCGCCGACGTGCTGGTCTCGCCGACCACGCCGACCACCGCGTTCAGGATCGGCGAGCGCGCGGACGACCCGATGGCGATGTACCTGGCCGACCTGTGCACCATCCCGACCAACCTGGCCGGCAACGCGGGCATGTCGGTGCCCTGCGGCCTGGCCCCTGAGGACGGGCTGCCGGTCGGCTTCCAGATCCTGGCGCCCGCGCTCAAGGACGACCGGCTCTACCGGGTCGGCGCGGCCCTGGAGGCGGCGCTGCTCGACCGGTGGGGGCACCCGATCCTGGAGGAGGTCCCGGCGCTGTGAGCAAGGACAAGAAGGCCGCGGCCAAGAAAGACAAGCCGGTCGTCAAGGTCCCCGCCAGCACGGTGGGCCGCGCGGTGTTCGCCGGCACCCAGGCGTTGGGCGCGGTCTCGGCCGCCCGCGCGCTGCGCACCGCGCGGGCCAAGGGCGACAAGCTCGCGCTGACCCACGCCATCCTCAACGCCGCGCTGCTCGTGGTGACGCTGCTGCTGGCCAAGCGCACGATGCGCGAGGCCAAGCGGGCCGCGGAAACCACGGCCGCGGCCGAGCCGCTGATGCTCCCCTCCGGCAAGTGAGAAGGACGAACCCACGAGATGAGTGTGACGACCGAAGAGCTCCTCGGGTTCGACGAGGCCCTGGAGCGGTACGACCCGGTGATGGGCCTTGAGGTCCATGTCGAGCTGGGTACGAGCACGAAGATGTTCTGCTCCTGCCCGACCGAGTTCGGTGCCGAGCCGAACACCCAGGTCTGCCCGACCTGCCTCGGGCTGCCCGGCTCGCTGCCGGTGGTGAACGGCACCGCGGTCGAGGGCGCGATCCGGATCGGCCTCGCGCTGCACTGCGAGATCGCCGAGTGGTGCCGGTTCGCGCGCAAGAACTACTTCTACCCGGACATGCCGAAGAACTTCCAGACCTCGCAGTACGACGAGCCGATCTCGTACAACGGGTACCTGGACGTCGAGGTGGAGGGGCAGACCTTCCGCATCGGCATCGAGCGCGCGCACATGGAGGAGGACACCGGCAAGTCCACCCACGTGGGCGGCGCGACCGGCCGGATCCACGGCGCGGAGTACTCGCTGGTCGACTACAACCGGGCCGGCATTCCGCTGATCGAGATCGTCACCAAGCCGATCGAGGTGCCCGGGCACCTGGCCCCGGCGGTGGCCCGCGCGTATGTCACCGAGCTGCGCGAGCTGATCAGGGCCCTGGGCGTCTCCGAGGCGCGGATGGAGCGCGGCCAGATGCGCTGCGATGTGAACCTGTCGCTGCGGCCCAAGGGTGAGACCAAGTTCGGCACCCGCTCGGAGACCAAGAACGTCAACTCTCTGCGATCGGTGGAGCGGGCCACCCGTTTCGAGATCCAGCGGCACGCCGCGGTGCTGGCCTCGGGCGGCAAGATCGTGCAGGAGACCCGGCACTTCCACGAGAACGACGGGACCACCACCTCGGGCCGAGTCAAGGAAGAGGCGGAGGACTACCGCTACTTCCCCGAGCCGGACCTGGTACCGGTCGCCCCGTCGCGCGAGTGGGTCGAGCAGCTGCGCGGCACGCTGCCGGAGTCCCCGACCGTGCGGCGGCGCAGGCTCGCCGAGGAGTGGGGCATCTCCGACTTCGACATGCAGACCGTGGTCAACGCGGGGGCGCTGGACGCGATCGTGGCGACCATCGACGCGGGTGCCCCGGCCGATCAGGCCCGCAAGTGGTGGACCAGCGAGCTGGCCCGGGTCGCCAACGAGCGCGGCGTCGACGTGGCCGAGCTGCCGATCGCCCCGGCGCAGGTGGCCCGGGTGGTCGCGCTGATCGCAGCAGGGGAGCTGACCGACAAGCTGGCCCGGCAGGTGGTCGAGGGCGTGCTGGCGGGCGAGGGCGACCCGGACGCGGTGGTCGCGGCGCGCGGCCTCAAGGTGGTCTCGGACGACTCGGCGCTGCTCGCGGCGATCGACGAGGCGATCGCCGCCAACGCCGCGGTCGCCGAGAAGATCCGCGGCGGCAACCACGCCGCGGTCGGCGTCATCATCGGCGCGGTGATGAAGGCCACCCGCGGCCAGGCCGACGCGGCCCGGGTCCGCGAGCTGGTCCTCGGCCGCCTGTCGTAGGCAGGCACTGAGCCTGCGACCGCTGAGCCAGCAGCGATGACGGAGAAGTAAGACGGCGGGGCCTGCCCCATCCAATCGGTGCAGGCCCCGCCGTCTTTGTCCAAACCCGCATTGCCGCCGCGGCCGGCTACTGGAGCAGTTCCGCCTGAAGGATCATCACCTGCTTGAACGGCGCGAACTGGAGGCCCGCGGGTCCAGACTGGGTGATCACTGCGACGGTGTCACCCGAGACGAACGACCCGTACTCGGCGACCTTGCCACTGCCCTTGACCGTCGAATACTCGCCGTTCACGCCGCTCGACAGCACGACGAGATCCTGCGCCGCGACGTTGCTCGGTACTCCGGTGATCGCCGTCGAGAGGGCGGGCTCGTCCAGTGCCGTGAGGTTGCCATCCGCCAACGCGGACTGAGCGGCGGAGGCCGCCTTGTTGTCGGCGAATTGGAGCAGGTAGATCGTCGTTGTCGCGTTGTCGGTGGCGTTCCAGCTCGCGGCGGCCGTGTGTCGTAGCCCGTATTCGGCGAGGATTCGCTTGCCGTCCTGGTCGATGAACAGCGGTGACGGGTCGGCGAGCCAGCCGTCGACGGCGTTCTTCACCGGCTGGGTCGTCGCGCCGACGGGCTTCGGTAGCAGCAGCTTTCGAATATCGGCGAGGTGCTGCCCGGATTCCGCGCCAGCTGAGGAAGCAGGCGCGGGCTGGCCGGCCGGAAGCGCAGGGAGGCTGAGCTGCGGGAAGGCGTACCGGCCGTCTGAGGACGTGCCGAGGCCGGGCATATCGGTGCGCTGTGGGATCGCGAGCGCGAAGGCGGTACCACCGCCGACGGCGATCATTACGGCTACCGCGCCAGTCCAGCGCAAGGCGTTGCGACGCCTGCGTGACCGGCGAGCTGCAGCCTCTGCGAGCCGCGCCGACTCGGCCTCGATCAAGGCAGGGTCGGGAGTGGCAGTGGCAGCGGGGATGATGCCATCGGCCGGATCGGCAGCTGCGGTGTCAGCACCGGTTGGGTCGGCAGCATCAGCAGCGGCGGCGGTGGTATCGGCGGCGGCAGCGCTGGCTGGGTCGGCAGTGGTGGTGACGGTTCCCGCTGGGGTGCCGGCGGCCGGGTCGGGAGCGGCTGGAGCGGTAATGGCGGGGTCGGCGGCTTGAGCCTCCGGGAGCCGGGTCGGGTCGATCGGCTCGGCCGCCTCGTCGGGCAGTCCTGTGTCTGTCGTCATCACGGCCTCACTGATCAATACTCTGAGACGTCTTGAGCCGGTCGAGCTGCTGTGCGACCAGCGTCGCGACCGAGTTCTGGTCGAGCGGCGCGGTTTCCTGCGCGTCGACCACCACCTCGACGTCCCCGCTCGACGCGACGCACAGCATCTCGTCGAGCTTGTCGCTGCCGAATCCGGGCGGGAGCACGCACTTCGCCTGCCCGTATCCGGGCACTGAGGCACCGTTGCGGAAGACGTTCAGGTTCGAAACCAGGCTGTCGAAGCCGGCCGCAGCGCTCTTGGCGTCCTTGACGTCGAACTGGAGCAACTCGACCGAGACCACGACGGCGGTGGCCGACTGCTGGGTTTGCATGGTGCGGACCGCGACGCCCTTGAGGTGCGTGTTGGCCAGCGCCCCCTTGACGCTCGACATGTCGGACTTCGGGATTCCGGAGAGCAGGTCTTCAAGCTGCGAGGTGATCTGCGCGGCCGGAACGAAGCTGTTGTTGCCGTAGCTCCCGTCGTACGGCCCAGGCGTGTATCCGCTCGGCATGGGCAGCAGGTACGCGAACAGCGAGCCGTAGTGCGAGCCGTCGGATCGCACACCGCCGGTCACCGGTGCCGGCTTGACTGCGGCGGCAGCGCGCGCGGCGGCGATCGTCTCGTTGTTGCGGTCTTCCCGGTGCTGCACGATGGCCACGCCGATCCCCGCGCCGACAGCGATGGAAAGCACCGCGCCGACGGCAATCAGCACTTTGCTACGCGGGAGGGTGCGCTTGGTGATGGGGCGTGCGAACTCAGGTGGCAGTGTCGTGGCTGGCGGTGTTGCCGCAGGCAGAGCAGGTAGCTCCTGGGGGAATGGCTGCGGCTGCGGCTGGGTCTGGGGTTGGGTGTGTTGCGGCTCGGTCTGGTTCTGGGGTTCCATCACAGCCTCGCCATCTGCTGCGTGATCAGCTTGCTGATGATCGACGGATCCGGGGCGTGGTTCTTCGAGGTGACCCAGAAGTCGACGGCCAGGTCTCCGTGCACGGCAACGGCGAAGTCGTCGTTGTAACCGTCGGAGGCGGAGAACTCGTATCCGGCTGCTGTGACGCTGTCCGGCAGGGTCAGCGTATTGCTGCGGCTCTTTGCCGAGGCAAGATCGGTTGCGACCGCGTCGAAGTGTCCGGGCAGGTGCTGGTACATCCGAATCTCAACGAACAACCCGTCGCTCTGAGTCCAGGTCGTCGCGGCGATACGGACGAGCCGGCCATTCAGTTCGTTAGCCAAGCAGGTCGCCGGAAGGGTGCAGTCCGCGGCGTCTTGTGAGAGCTCGACCCACTCGTGGTCGTAGAACGAGGCCGTCGCACCGGCCGGAGTCGGCAGCAGCAGCTTCGTCAGATCTCCGTTGACGATCGTGGCGTCGTCCTGACTCGCCGGCAGTGCCGGCGGCCGCGTGCCGTCGAAGATCGGGCCGCGCGGGTAGGCCGGCTGCGTGACGGCGAGGGGCGGCAGGGGCGTGGGACTGCGCATCGCCTGAATCGTGAATCCGCCTGCCACGCCTCCGATGACGCCGAGCACGATCGCCCCGGTGAACAGCTTCCGGGTGCTGACGCTGCGTCTGG
>NZ_DASRGV010000078.1:0-16228 GCF_035650855.1 Actinocrinis sp.
CGAGGTCACCCTGGACGGCGACTTCGCCTACGCGCAGCTGCCCGCGCCGCACCTGTGGCAGCTCGTCCTGATCGACCCGAGCCGCGCCACCCACCCCTGATGACCGCCCCCATGGAGCCAACGATGCAACGACGCATTCGCCGCCCGAGAGCCATGATCGGCGCCCTGGCCCTGCTCACCGCCGCCGGCCTGCTGAGCGCGGCCCCCGCCGCGCACGCCGCGGGCGGCACGGTCAGCCTGACCGACGCCTACGTCGACCAGGCCCGCTACAACCCCGGCTCGTCCGCCACCGTCTCCGCGGTCGTGCACGAGACCAGCGGCGCCGGATCGTGGTCCGGCAACGTGAACTACACCGTCACGCACCTGGGCGGCACGGTCGCCTCCGGCTCGGTCCCGGCCACGGTGGCGGCCAACGCGACCAGCACCGTGACCTTCTCGGTCACCCCGCCCAGCACCGACTTCACCGGCTACCTGGTGCAGATCAGCGCCGGAAGCTCCACCGCCGCCACCGCGATCGACGTCTCCAGCACCTGGACCCACTTCCCGAGGCTCGGGTATCTGACCTCGTACACCTCCTCCACCACCAGCGCCTCCGCGGACGCCGACATAGCCACCCTGGTGCGCCGCTACCACATCAACGCCGTGCAGTTCTACGACTGGATGTGGCGGCACGAGAACCCGGTCGAGCACAACGCCGACGGCAGCCTGCCATCCACCTGGACCGGCTGGAACGGCGACGTGATCTCGACCAACGCGGTCAAGACCTACATCGCCGCCGCGCACGGCCGCAGCGTCGCGGCCATGCCGTACTCGATGTCGTACGCCGCGCTGCAGAACTACCAGAGCGTCTCCGGGGTCTCCCCGAGCTGGGGCCTGAACTACCAGTCCACCGGCCAGCCGTGGTCGTTCCAGATGAAGCCGGACGACCCGAACACCGTGATGTACATGTTCAACCCGGCCAACACCTCCTGGCAGAACTACATCACCGCCAAGTACGCCGACCAGGTCAACTCCATGGGCTTCGACGGCGCGCACCTGGACCAGCTGGGCAACTGGGGCGCGATGACCGACACCTCCGGCAACCCGGTCGACCTGCAATCGGGCCTGGCCTCCCTGGTCACGGCCACCAAGAGCGCGCTGTCGGGCACCTCGGGCAAGGTCGTGGGCTTCAACGCGGTCGACGGCTTCGGCGGCCCGAACGTCGCCGCGGCCAAGGCCTCGGACTACCTGTACTCGGAGCTCTGGGACAACCACGAGACCTACCTCGCGGTGAAGTCCTACATCGACAGCCAGGAGCAGGCCTCCGGCGGCATCCCCTCCGAAGTCGCCGCGTACGTCAACTCCAAGGACGACGCAGGACCCTCCTATGAGGCCGAGAACGGAACCTTCGGCGGCGCGGTGTCCTTCGCCAACGACCACCCCGGCTACACCGGCAGCGGCTTCGTGGCCAACTTCGGGCAGGTCGGCGACAGCGTCACCTTCACCGTCAGCGCGCCGGAGGCCCGCCAGTACAGCCTGGTCTTCCGCTTCGCCAACGCCACCGGCGGCGACGCCACCCGCACCATCTCGGTGGACGGCAGCCCGATCGGCGACGTGAAGTTCCCGTTCGACACGGGCAACAACTGGAACAACTGGTACACCAACGCCGACATCGTCACCCCGACCCTGTCCGCCGGCACGCACACCGTCACCGTCGCGGTCGGCTCCACCGACTCCGGCTACATCAACCTCGACAACCTGGTGCTGGGCACCTTCGACACCACCTCCGTCGAGCTGGCCGACTCGGCGTTCGCCGCCTCCGGCGCCACGCACATCGAGATGGGCCAGGGCGACCAGATGCTGGCCGCGCCGTACTTCCCGGACCACAGCAAGCAGATGACCAACCAGCTGCACTCCTGGATGAAGGACTACTACGACTTCATCACCGGCTACGAGAACCTGCTCTACGGCCCCGACGTTCACTCGGTGGACTCCGGCAGCCAGTTCCTGTCCATCGCGGGCGTGAGCACCAGCGGCAACGCCTCGGGCGGCACCGTGTGGACCGACCTGAAGAAGACCGCGAGCGACGACGTCATCCACCTGGTGAACCTGCTGGGCAACGACGGCACCTGGCGCGACGCGGGCAAGGCCACACCCCCGGCGCAGAGCAACCTGGCCGTGAAGTACTACCTCGGCCCGGACGAGAACCCGACCGCCGTACACGTCGCCTCACCGGACACCGCGCACGGCACCAGCACCAGCCTGAGCTACACGGTGGCCAGCGACGCGAACGGACGCTACATCACCTTCACCGTGCCGTCCCTGAACAACTGGGACATGGTCTACATCGACCGCACGTTCAACACCCCGGCGAACAACCAGTACGAGGCCGAGAACGCGGTATTGACCAACGTCGGCACCAACACCAACCACGCCGGCTACACCGGCAGCGGCTTCGTCGACAACTTCTACCTGGCCAACAGCGGCGTGTCCTTCACCGTCAACGCCACCACCACAGGCACCCACAACCTGGTCTTCCGCTACGGCAACGGCGGCACCGACGCCTCACGCATCGTCGCGGTGGACGGCAACCAGGTGGCCACGCCGAGCTTCCCGACCCTGGGCACCTGGGACGCCTGGAGCACGGTCACCGTCCCGGTGACGCTGACCGCCGGACTGCACACGGTGGTCATATGGGACGACACCGGCAGCCGGAACGCGATCAACCTCGACAACCTCACCCTGTCCTGACAGCACGCTGCCAGGACAGCACCTCACGGGAAGCGGCTGACACCTTGTCCGAGAACATCACGGCTCCGGCACCGCGGCCGGCCTGGTGGCGCCACGGCGTCATCTACCAGCTGTACGTGCGCTCCTTCGCCGACGCGAACGGCGACGGCATCGGCGACCTGAACGGGATCGCGGCCCGCCTCGACCACATCGCCGGCCTCGGCGTGGACGGGGTCTGGCTCAATCCGTGCTACCCCTCGCCGAACCGGGACGGCGGCTACGACGTGGCCGACTACACCGTCATCGACGAGCGTTACGGCGGGATGCCCGCGTTCGAGGCGCTGCGCGACGCCGCGCACGCCCGAGGGCTCAAGCTGCTGATGGACCTGGTGCCCAACCACTGCTCGGCGCAGCACGCGTGGTTCCGCCGCGCGGTCGCGGCCGGCCCCGGCTCGGATGAACGCGCCAGGTTCATCTTCCGGGACGGCCGCGGCCCCGGCGGGTCGCAGCCCCCGAACAACTGGCGCTCCACCTTCGGCGGCCCGGCGTGGACCCGGCTCACCGCCCCGGACGGCGAGCCGGAGCAGTGGTACCTGCACAGCTTCGATGCCAGCCAGCCCGACTTCAACTGGGCGAACCCGCAGGTCGCGGACATGTTCGACGAGGTGCTGCGCACCTGGTTCGACCGTGGCGTGGACGGCTTCCGCATCGACGTCGCCTACGCCATGGTCAAGCACCCGGACCTGCCGGACCTCGAGGACCCGGCCGGGGACAACCCGTACCTGTGGAACCAGCCCGGGGTGCACGAGATCTTCCGCCGCTGGCGCGCGCTGGCCGAAAGCTACGGCGAGGGCCGCGAGCTGGCGCTGGTCGGCGAGGTCTGGCTGCCTCCGGCCGAGGCGGCGGACTACATCAGGCCCGGGGAGCTGCACCAGGTCTTCAACTTCGACCTGCTCCAGCAGTCCTTCGACGCCCGCGAGTTCCGCACCTCCATCACCGACTGCGTGGACGCGCTCAAGCACGCCGAGGGCGTCCCCGCGTGGACGCTCAACAGCCACGACGTGCACCGGGCGGTCACCCGGTACGGCCTGACCGATCCCGAGCCGCTGAGCACGGCGGACGCCAACGCGCTGCGCACCCGCGCGCGCGGAGCGGTCGATGTGCAGCTGGGGATCAAGCGAGCCAAGGCGGCGCTGCTGCTGATGCTCGCGCTGCCCGGCGCGGCGTATCTCTACCAGGGTGAGGAGCTCGGCCTGCCCGAGGTCCAGGACCTGCCCGACGACGCGCGCCAGGATCCGATCTGGGAGCGTTCGGGACGCACGGAGCACGGCCGCGACGGCTCGCGCGTCCCGCTGCCCTGGCAGGCCGACGCCCCGAACTTCGGCTTCAGCCTCCCCGCCCGGCACGAAGACGACCAGTCGGATGTAGCAGCCCCCTGGCTCCCCCAGCCCCCCTGGTTCGCCGACTACAGCGTCGACCGCCAGGATGCTGACCCCGACTCAGTGCTCGCGTTCTACCGCCGGGCACTGGGCGAACGCCGACGCCTCGACCCGGACGCCCCGCTGGTGTGGCTGGAGATCCAGCGCGAGGATGCGATCGCGTTCCGCCGCGGACAGTACGTGTGCGCGACCGTCTTCGACGGCCCGCCGATCGACGCTCCGGCCGAGTGGGGCCAGGCCGTCATTTCAAGCGGTGCCCCCGGCGGCACGACCACCACAACCTGGTACCGCGCGGCTGCCTGAGCACCCATTGAAACCTCGGCGGCGGGCCGACCGGACCAGCGAAAGCGGCCGGCCCGCCGCCGCTCAGCATCGCCCCACCCTTCACTGATCACTGAATAGTCCTCACCCCTCGCGCGCCGACCGCTTCTCCAACACCTCCAGCGCCCGCTGTGCCCAGCGGATGTTCTCCTTCTCGAACGCGCGGCCGCGCATCAACGTCAGGTACGGCCCCACGCGCTCGACCTCCTCGAAGTACTCCTCCTCGGTGCGCCCGGCCAGCAGCCGAGCCCGCATCCGGTCGTAGCGCGCCAGCTTCGCGCGCGAGACTTCGAGGCGCTGTGCGATTGCAGCGAGCACGGCCTCGCGATCTCCGACGTCCACCGCCTGCACCTTGACCAGCAGTTCGTCTCGGATCGCGGTGACCTTGGCGGGTTGCGCGGTGAACTCGCGCAGCGCGGTGAGGCCGGCCTCGGTCAGGCGGTAGACCCGCTTGTTCGGTCTGCGGTCCTGCTCCACGATCCGGGCCGCCACGAGCCCCTCGGCCTGCATGGCCTCGAGTTCCTTGTACAGCTGCTGCGGGGTGGCCATCCAGAAGTTCGCGACCGACGCGTCAAAGCTCTTGGACAGGTCGTAGCCGGACGCCTCGCCTTCCAGGAGCGTCGCCAGCAGCGCGTTGCGCAGTGCCATGCCGGTGCTCAGCCCTCCCGTCGGCTAATCAAGGAATTGTATGACATCACTGCATCATGCCCCGGCACCGTGTCACGAGCCCTCGGCCGCCTCCCGGGCGATCCGGTCGAACTGGGCGTTCATGGCCTCGGCCAGTGCGTTGGCCCCGGAGAGCGGGCGCACCATGACCGTGAAGTCGTCGATCTTGCCCTCCTCGTCGAAGTGCAGGAAGTCGCACCCGGTCAGCTTTCTGCCGTTCACGGTCGCGGTGAAGACGAGGGCCAGGTCGCGGCCGTCCGGATTGGCGATCTCGCGGATGTAGGTGAAGTCCTCGAACACGCGCAGCACGCCGCGCAGGATCGCGGCGGTGATCGGTTTGCCGGGGTAGGGCTTGAAGGCGACCGGGCTGGTGAACACGACGCCGTCGGCCAGCAGCGCGATCACCGCCTCGTGGTCCCGCGCCTCGACGGCCTTGCGGAACGGATGCATCCCAGCCACCTCACCTAGTCAATTTCTTGTATATGACTGACGCCGGTGACGCTAGGCGCGCGAGCGCCGAATGTCCAGCTTCGCCGTCGCCGCCCCTCTCCCGCGCGTCGAGACCGAGATCGTGTTCGGCTCGATCGACACTCGCCCCGCAACGGCGACTGCGTATGATCAACGCATAGGAGTAGAAACGCGCTGCCGGCGCCGAGCGGAAGCAAGTCAGTCACGCAGACCGGCAGGCAGCGCGCGCATACGCGGCTTCGCACGATCCGCCACTTCTTCCCTCGAAGGAGTGTGTCGTGAAGGCAGTGCAGTTCAGCCGGTTTGGCGCCCCGCAGGTCCTTGAGATCGTCGAACTCCCCGATCCGCATCCCGGTGCCGGGGAGATCCGGATCAGGGTGCGTGCCGCCGGGATCAACGCCAGCGACTGGAAGAAGCGCCAGGGCCTGATGGACCGCCAGCTGCCGCAGACCCTGGGCTACGAAGCCGCGGGCATCGTCGACGAGATCGGCGACGGTGCCCGCGGTGTCGCGGTCGGCGACCGGGTCTTCGGAGCCTCGCCCTACGGCGCCGCCCAAGCGGAGCTGGCCGTGTTGTCCTCCTGGGCTCCGATCCCCAGCGCGCTCGACTTCGCGCGCGCCGCGGCGATCCCCGCCGCGGCCGAGACCGCAGCACGCGCGCTCGACCAGCTCGGCGTCACGGCCGGCAGCACCGTGCTGATCAACGGGGCGTCCGGCAGTGTCGGCAGCGCTGCCGTGCAACTCGCTGTGGAGCGCGGCGCACGCGTTATCGGCACGGGCAGTGCGGGCACGCACGATGCGCTGCGTTCCCTCGGCACCGAGCCGGTGGCGTACGGCGCCGGCATGCCCGAACGCGTTCGGGCGATCAGCCCGTCGGGTGTCGACTTCGCGCTGGACGTGGCAGGCAGCGGCGTGCTGCCCGAGCTCGTGGAGCTTACCGGCGCGCCGGAGAACGTGATCACCGTCGCCGACGCGGTCGGCGCGCAGCGCACGGGTGTGCGCTTCAGCCGCGGCGATTCCGGCCGCGCCACCTACGCGCTGGCCCAGGTCGCTCGGATGGCCGAAGCAGGGCGCTTCGCCGTCACGGTCGGCCAGACTTTCCCCTTGCATGAGGTCGCCAAGGCGCACCGCGTCGGCGAAGCCGGGACCGTGCGGGGCAAACTCGTCCTACTCGTCGAGTGAACCGCAGCTCCGATCATTTCCCGCTCAGCTGCACGACATCGGCCGGTAACCGCAAACCCGGTTACCGGCCGACATCCCACCCCACACCACCGATCAGCTGCTACTTATCCATGTGTTGATAAATCCGCTGTTGCCGGTGTTCATGCTGCTGGTCGTGTCCTGGAGGTTGCCGGCCGCGTCCGCGATGACCAGCGGCGTCGGGTTCAGGACGTTGAACTGCGCGCCGTTGGCGAACGCCGTGCGGTACCAGGCGGGCGAGAAGCTCGCGAGCGGCGCGATGCCCGTGCTGATCGACGGCGCCTCGGTGATCACCTCGGCCGAGGAGCGGGCCAGGCCGGGCTGGTTGACCGTGACGCTCTCCGAGAACGGGTTGCCGTTGACCAGCGACAGGTTCAGCGTGTAGTTGTCGTTTCCGTCGTAGATCACGGCTCCGTACATGATGTTGCCCGGTCCCACCGTGACGTTGTAGTAGACCGGCGGGGCCGGATACATCTCATACCAGGCGTAGTAGAGCGGCGTCGTGCCGTCGCAGATGCCGAGCGTGCCGGTCTGCTCGACCGAGGAGCCGTTGAAGCCGTCCAGGCCGACCCAGAACGAGACGTATTGGACGGAGTTGGGATCGGTGCAGTTGAGGCCCGACTGCCGCCACTGTGCCGAAACGCCGGTGTAGGAGCCGTTGGCCCCCGTACTGACATATCCGGACCAGTTGCGTGTCGCGATCGCGTTGCGCACCGTGCCGGCCCTCTTGGCGAGCGCGCCCGGCACGCTGTTCGTCGCGCCGCCTGGATTGAACCCGGCGGGCACGCCGCGGGGGTGGATGGTCCCCACCGTGGGCTGAGCGGCTGCGCCGTGCGCCGACTGCGACGCGTCGGCCGGGCCGACCGCCGCCGTCAGGCAGCCGAGCGCGAGGGCGAGGGCGGCGACCGGGATGCGCCATCGACTGGTCATGCGTGCTCCTTTGCCGTCGTGCAATCCCGAGCAGGGACTACGGCGCCAGCGTCGCCCACGCTGCGTTCACAGACCTTTGACAATGCTTGCATCGCCTGGTGGGATCGGTTGCAACCAGGGTTCGTACTCACCCGAGCCCGCGAGGTTGCTGGGGCCCTTGCATGACGGTGGAATTCCTGCTGCTGGGCGACATCGAGGTCCGGGTCGACGAGCGGCCGGTCCCGGTGGGACACGCGCAGCTGCAGTGCACGCTGGCGGTGCTGCTCATGGAGCCCGACCGGCTGGTCTCGGTCGACCAGATCGTCGACCGGGTCTGGGGCGCCCGTCGGTTGCCGAAGCGCCCGCGCGCCGCCGTCCAACACAACATGACGATGCTGCGCCGCGTGCTGGCAGCCGCGGGCGACGTCGCCATCGTGCGGCAGCCGGCCGGTTACCGGCTGACCGCCGACCCGGAAACGATCGACGCGCACCGGTTCCGCGCCCTGCTCGCCGAGGCGCGGAACGTCGACTCCGACGGCCGATCCGCCGAACTGTTTGAGCGCGCTCTGCTCCTGTGGCGCGGCGAACCGTTCGCCGGACTGGACACGCCCTGGCTCAACGCGCTGCGCACCACGCTGGACGGCGAACGCCGCGCCGCGCGGCTCGACTTGACCGACATCCTGCTACGCCAAGGGCGGCACGCAGAGCTGCTCACCGACCTCGCCGACCGGGCGGGCCGGTATCCGCTGGATGAGCGTCTGGCCGGGCAGGTGATGCTCGCCATGTTCCGGGCCGGCCGCCAGGGCGACGCGCTGGCGCACTACGCGCAGATCCGCCGGCGGCTGGCCGAGGAGCTGGGTGCCGATCCCGGCGTACCGCTGCAGCGGCTGCATCAGCAGATCTTGCAGCACGACCCCGCGCTGTCTCTCGCGGCACAGCAGCACACGCCCCGACCGACCGGCCCGGCGCCCCCGCGGCAGCTTCCGGCCGCGCCCAGGGTGTTCACCGGTCGCACCGCAGAACTCTCACGGCTGCTCGCGCTCGCCTCCGACACTGTGCCGGCCGAGCACGGTGCGGGGGTGGCGGTGATCTCGGCGGTCAACGGGATGGCCGGGGTCGGCAAGAGCGCGCTGGCGCTGCACGCGGGACACCTGCTGGCCGACCGGTTCCCGGACGGGCAGCTGTTCCTTGACCTGCACGGCCACACCGAGGGGCTGCCGCCGCGGGAACCGGCAGACGCGCTGGCCGTGCTGCTGCAGGGGCTGGGCGTGCCGCCCGAGCGCATCCCCGCGCAGCTCGACGCCCGCGCCGCCGTCTACCGCGACCGCCTGGCCGGCACCCGGACCCTGATCGTGCTGGACAACGCCGCCGCCGAGGCGCAGGTGCGGCCCCTGCTGCCCGGCAGCGGCACGTGCCTTGTGCTGATCACCAGCCGCAAGCGCCTTAAAGCTCTCGATGACGCGCACACCCTGGCTCTGGAGCAGCTGCCCCTCGCGGACGCCGTCGCCCTGCTGCGCCAGGCCGCCGGCCCCGAGCGCGGTGACGCGGAGGATCCGCTGTGGGAGCAGATCGCGCGCCTGTGCGGGTGCCTGCCGCTCGCACTGCGCATCGCCGCCGCGCTCATCCGCCACCGCCCCGCCTGGAGCACGCGGCACCTTGCCGACACCCTGCGCCAAGACCGCCCGGGGCTGGAAGGCTTCGCCGATGGGGAGCGGGACCTGGCCGCCGTGTTCGACCTGTCCTACCGCACCCTGGGCGACGAGCAACGACAGCTCTTTCGCCGCCTGGGCCTCAGCCCGGGACCTGACTTCGACGCCTATGCCGCCGCGGCACTGCTCGGCACCGACCCCGCCGCCGCTACGCACCTGCTGCAGGACCTGGTCGATCACAACCTGCTCACCGAACCGGTCCAGGGCCGCTACCAACTGCACGACCTGATCCGCCTGCACGCCCGCGCCCTGGCCCAGCAAGATCCCGCCGACCAGCACGATACAGCGCTGAAGCGGCTGGAGAACTACTACCAGCACACCGCGCTGCGCGCTGAGGCGCTGATCACCCGGCACACCCGCGCCGAACCCGCACGCACAGGCACGCGCGCAAGCCCGAATGTGCCCTACTCCCCCGTGCTGCCCGACCCCAAAGCGGCCGCGGCGTGGCTGCGCGCCGAGCGCGCGAACCTGCTGGCCTGCCTTCACCACGCCACCACCGGCTCCGATGACGCACGGGTCGTGGCCCTTAGCGCCGGCCTGGCCGCGATCTTGCGCTCCGACGGGCCCTGGCGCCAAGCCGTGAGCATCCACACCGCAGCCGTGGCCGCCGCCGACCGCCTCGGCGACCGCCGCGCCCAGGCCGGCGCCCTGACCGAACGCGGCGCGGTGGGCGAGAACCCCGTCGCGGCGCAAGACCTGCAGCAGGCCGTGGGCCTCTTCCAGGAGCTCGGCGACCTGCGCGGCCAGGCCAATGCCCTGATCGACCTGGGGAACGTACGGTCCCTCAACGGCGACCGCCCGGGCGCGATCCGAGACCAGGAAGCCGCCCTACGCCTGTTCCGCGACCTCGACGACCGGCGGGGCCAAGCCGTCGCGCTCAACGCCCTGGGCGGCAAACGCAGGATGACCGGGGACCGCCCGGGCGCCATCCGCGACCAGGAAGCCGCCCTGCGCCTCTTCCAGGAGCTCGGCGATCGCCACGGCCAGGCCAAGACCCTGGTCCAGCTCGGGTCGCTGCGACACGCGGCCGGCGACTACGCGCACTCGGCGCAGGACCTGGCGGCGGCGCTGTCGCTGTCCCGGGACCTGGGCGACCGATTCGGCCAGGCCTCCGCCCTCGCCTCGCTCGGGACACTGCGGCGCGTGACCGGCGACTTCCCCGGCGCGATACGGGCCCTGCGCGAAGCCCTGGAGCTGGATCGAGGCCTGGGCAGCCACCATGGCCAAGCCAACGATCTGACCGAGCTGGGCGCGGTGCGGCTGGCGATCGGCGACCACCGCGGAGCGCTACGCGACCTGCAGGAGGCGGTGAATCGCTTCCGCGACTTCGGCTTCCGCGGCGGCGAGGCCTGGGCGCTGAACCACTACGCCGCAGTCTTCCTCGCCACCGGCGAATCCGAGCACGCCCTCGCGCTGTACCGCGATGCGCTGCAGTTGAGCCGCGAGGTCCACCAGCTCGAAGACGAAGCCCGCGCCCAGGAAGGCATCGGCCGATGCCTCCTTCACCAGGGCGACCCCGGCGCCGGCAGGAAGTGCCTCGCCCGCGCTTCGGAGATCTTCCGGCAGCTCGGCATGCGGCCCGACGCCGATCGAGTCGAAGCCTGCCTGGCAGAGGACGGCATCTGCGACCGCTCAGGGTCTGCCCTCAGCTGAGCAGGCGCCCGCTAAGCAGCGCTCGAACGCAGGATGTACCACAGCCGCCACGGCGTGGTGTGTTGCTGCCAGACGGCGGGGCCGCGACTGTACGCGGGTCCGGTGTGCCTGCGCACGGCCGCCGAGGCTTCGTCGAGTTCGTAGGCGGCTAGATAGGACGGCGCCGACGGATACGGCGGCTTGATCACCTCGACTCGCTCGTATCTGACGGCTCGCAGCGCATGGCGCCGCTCGGCGACCTCGCGAAGGTGTACATCGGTATAGAAGCTGTTGAACTCGGCGAGCTCCTCCGGTGAGAGCCCGTCGGGCGGGTTCACGCCCAGCAGGTAGATCGCATAGGGCGCGGATTGCCGCGGAGCGGTCTCGGCGATCTGACGGTAGGTCACCGCCCACACCTGGCGCAGCTCGTCCGGCGTCTCGTGCTCCGGCGCGGTCGCGCACACGACCGGTGTGACCGTCAGAAGCCGCGGCGGGCGGAACCCACGGGCCGCGACGCCGTCGAGGACGAACAGCTCGCCCCGGTGCTCCGAGCCTGTCAGCAGGGCGATGGCCTGCTCGAGGTCGACGGCGCGCCGCGGCTCCCATCCCTGCCACAGCACGAGATCGCCGGGGTCGCTGGGTGCGTTCGTCGCGTTCGTCACAGCAGGATGCTAGGCCAGAGCGCGCCTTCGCTCATTCCTCGCCGAGGCCGGGCAGCAGCACGACCTTGCCGTGCGGGTTGCCCGAGAGGCTCAGCTGGACGGCCTCGCGCCACTGCTCAAGCGGGTACGACTTCGCGATCGGCAGACGGAACGCTCCTTGGGCGGCGAGCAACGCATACCGCGGCAGCAGGACGGCCGGCGGGGTCAGGCCGGGCCGCAGTTCGTCGATGTTGACGCGGGCGCCGAGGCTGCGGGCCTCCTCATGGTTGCTGATCGTCACCACGCGGCGCGGGTCACCGCCGGCCAGGGCGATGAGGTCAGGCAGCGTGCCCGGGCTCGGGCGGGGCGTGTCGAGCACGAGGTCGACGTCGTGGCCGCCGGTGAGCGCGCGCACGCGGGCGGGCATGCCCTCGCCGTAGGTGGTCACGCGTGCGCCGAAGCCCTCGAGGTCCGCGGTGAACGTGGGACCGGCGGTGGCGATCACGCGGGCACCGTGGCGCAGCGCGATCTGCACGGCGGCGTAACCGACCATCCCGCCGGCGCCGTGGACCAGGAGCGTTGCGCCCGGGCGCAGGTCCATCAGCTCGAGCGTCCATGCGGCCGTCTGCACGACCATCGGCAAGGTGGCCGACTGCACCGGGTCCAGTCCGGCAGGCAGCGGGAACCAGTTGTTCAGGATGGCGACGTCGGCCGCGCCGGCGCTCGGCTGTCCGAGGAAGTCGGCCGTCCCGAAGACGACGTCGCCGACCCCGACACTCCCGCGATCAGGCTCGCGATCGGCACCGGTGTGCTCGTCGAGGACAGCTACGTCCGGGCCGACCGCCTCGACGGTGCCGGCCACGTCGTAGCCGATCCCGCGCGGCAGGGTTCCCGGCATGAATCCGCGGCACAGCTCCCAGTCCGCAGGGTTGAGCCCAGCGGCCAGGACCCGTACGCGCACGTTGCGGCCGGGCGGGTCCGCGATCTCGATGCGCTCCTGGCGCAGCACGTCGAGGGGCTCCCCGATCTCGTGGAAGCGGATGACGCGAGACGAAACAGCGGGCACGGTCTCTCCTCCAAGTCGTAGCGACAGTCACTGACACTATCACGGAAGCGTCAGCGACTGACGCCAAGTAGGATGCGACCATGCCGAGAAGCGGCGCCCAGGCGCGGGCGAGACTGCGTGAAGCGGCCCTGGACCTCTATGCCGAGCGGGGCTACGACGCCACGACCACCGCGGAGATCGCCGCCCGGGCCGGGGTGACCGAGCGGACCTACTTCCGGCACTTCGCCGACAAGCGCGAGGTGCTCTTCGACGGTGAGGTAGAGCTGCGAGAGGTCATGATCGCCGCGATCGCGTCGGCACCGGACGCGCTCTCACCGCTCTCACTGATCCTGCGCGCCTACACCGCGGCGATACCGCTGTTCGTCGCGGGCCGCCCCGTAGCCGAACGGCGGGCAAAGATCATCGCGACCTCTCCCGCGCTGCAGGAGAGGGCCCATACCAAGTCGGCCACGCTGACCGAAGCCCTCGTCGCCGCACTCGAACAGCGGGCAATCCCCGAGCCCACCGCACGGCTGGCTGCCCGCGCGGGCGCCGCCGTCTTCGAACGGGCGAGCCGCGCGTGGACCGGCACCTCGGCCCAGGATCTCGCGGCGCTCATCACCCAGGCTTCGCACGAGCTGCGCGCCCTGACCTGAGGGCAACGCCCGAGCAGCGTGTTGCGCCGCCGACCTGCGCGTAAGCGGGAGGTAAGGCGCCGATTCCTAGCCTCCGGGTCGAGCAAGCCGACCTGAGGAGGAAGTGGTGGAAAGGCTCAGCGCGTGGGTGGTCCGGCACAGGTGGAAGGCGATGGCGGCCTGGCTGGCGATCACCGTCGTGGGCATCGTCGTCGCGCCGACCGTCTCGAGCCGACTGGTGAGCGGCGTCCACGTGAACGCCCCGGCGTATACGGCCGACGCGCAGATCGCCGCGCGCTACGGCGGAGCGACCTCGGACCCTGGGGTGCTCATCCTCGGTCTTCCCGCCCCTACGCGACGATCTTGATCGTGCTCATCCAGCCATGCCCGCCCCCGCTCAGCTGAAGCGCCATGTGCAGGAGCTGGAAGCCTTCCAGCCCTCGCGCGTTGCTGAGCGCCCCGACGTCCACTGGGTTAAGGCCACCGGAGGCGACCAGCGCGGCGACCTGCTTGCGCGCGCCGTCGTCGTCTGCGGCGATGAACACGTCCAGCGGGATTCCGTCGACCTGGCCGAGCACCAGCGTTCCGGCGAACGTCGTGTTGAATGCCTTGACGATGTGCGTCCCGGGCGCCGCGAGCTTCGCGATCTCCTCCGCGGCCGAGGTGCCGGGCTCGACGGTCAGGGCGTCGAACGAGGCGTTGACCGGGTTGCTGATGTCGATGACGATCTTGCCGTCGAGCTGTGTGCCGTAGCCGGCGACGATCTGCTTGGCGGCGGCGTACGGCACGGCCAGCACGACGATCTCGGCGTCCGCGACCGCCGACGTGCTCTCGGCGGCGTTCACGCTTGCTGCGCCGACCGCGGACGCTTCGAGCTGCTCGGCCAGCTCGACCGCCTTGGCCTGGTCCTTCGCCGTGAGCGTCACGGCGTGGCCGCCGGCCAGCGCGCGGGTGGCGATACCCCGGGCCATGTTCCCGGCACCGATGATGGCGATCTTCACGATGTGGATCCTTCCAGGTTGAGCGGAGGGCCTTCTGATCGATTGACGCGGGCCCGCCTGGTAGAACACCGATTCGGCTCTAGCGGGCAGGCCCGGAAGGGTGCGATCTCAGTACCGGTCGACCGCGGGCTCATCCTGCGGGAAGTCGAACTGGGTGTTGGTGTTCTTCGCGTCGGCGATGGGCGTCAGCGGCTGCAGGATGTCCCAGTGCTCGATGATCTGGCCGTCGGCCATCCGGAAGAAGTCGTAGTAGGAGTACGGCGTTGCGGCGAAGCTGCCCTGGCTGATGACGAGTGCGAAGTCGCCCTCGCCGAGAACCTTTTCGATCTTGTTGTAGACCAGGGTGCCGTCCTCGATCCACTGGGTCAGGATCGGCTTGCTGCCGGCTATGCCGTCGGAGGTGGTGCCCTCGCTGTGCTGGATGTACCCATCGGCGTTCCACATCGGCTCGCCGTACACCGAGACGTCGCCGTCGATCAGGAAGTCGGTCATGGCGGTCCAGGCCAGGCGCTTGGTGGCCGCGGTCGCGCCCAGGTCGGTGGCCTGGGTGGGGCCGTCGAGCTCGGTGTGTCCCGCGCCGTTGGCCGGCTCGAGGGGCTGGCGGCTGTCCCAGTGCTCGACGATCTTGCCCTGCTCGAAGCGGAAGATGTCCCAGGAGGTGGTCTTGCCGGTGGGCAGGTCGGTCTCTGAATGCACGAACACGTACGCGCCGTCGACCAGCACGCGCACGGGATGTACGACGATCGAGCCGGCCGGGGCGGCGGCGAGCCAGGCCTTGAGGCCCGCAAGGCCGTCGGCGACGGCCGGATCGTGCTGAATGAACTTCTTCGGGTTGATCACGTTGAAGGCGCCCTGGTCGCCGCTGGCGTACGCGGCGAGCAGAGCCAGCACCTGCTGCTTCTCGTGCCGGGCGGTGGCGCTCTCGCCGGCGACCCGCACCGCGGCGGTACCGCGCGCCGCGGTACTGGTCGAGGTCTGCGCATTCGCGACGGTCAATCCGGACAACGCGAGGACTGACGCGGCGATCGCGCCGGTGGCCAAGGAGATCTTGCGGTTCACGGTGGCTCTCCTAGTACTCCAGCAGCGGTTCGGTGTTTGTGCTGGTCAGCGGGCCCGTGGTGATTGTAGTGCGGGCCCGTGATCGTCTGCGCGGATTTGGGTCCGTTCTCCGGGTGACTCAGTGGCCTGATTCGTCGTTGTGCAGGTCATGGCGATAGTCGAGGACATCGAGCAGGTCGGGGTGTGGCAATCGGAGCTGGAGTCGCTGCTGCTGCGGCTCGGGGAGCGGTTTCATCGTCGTGAGCCGCGATTACGGATGCGCGACTACGTTCGCGGGCTGTTGGGGCCGGTGAGCAGGAAGAACGGATGGCAGCTGGCCGAGTACGCCGGCCACGCGACCCCGGACGGTCTGCAGCGGCTGCTGGCCGGCTCGACCTGGGACGCCGACGCGGTGCGCGACGATGTGCGCGACTTCGTGGCCGAGCGACTGGGCGAGCCCGACGGGGTTCTGATCGTCGATGACACCGGGTTCATCAAGAAGGGCGTGACTTCGGCCGGGGTCGCCAGGCAGTACACCGGCACCTCTGGCAAGGTCGACAACTGCCAGATCGGCGTGTTCGCCGCCTACGCCTCCCGCCGCGGCCGGGCGCTGATCGACCGGGAGTTGTACTTGCCGAAGTCTTGGACTGATGATGCCCAGCGGTGCGCGGCGGCGAAGATACCGGCCGACCGGGAGTTCAGGACCAAGCCAGCCCTGGCCCGAGCGATGGTGACCAGGCTGCTTGATGCTGGTCTGCCGGCTGCCTGGGTCGCGGCCGACGAGGCCTACGGCGCCGACTTCAAGTTCCGCAGGAC
>NZ_DASRGV010000079.1:0-47919 GCF_035650855.1 Actinocrinis sp.
AGCGCGGTGCCGGTGTCGAAGAAGGACTTGCCCTGCGTCACGCTCGGCTTCGAGCCGCCGCGGGCCAGCTTCGCGATCGAGTCCACGCCGAGAGCGGCCATCTTGCCGGGGTACTGCACCGCGTCGGCGGTGAATTCGCCGGTGCCCACCAGCTTGAGGCCGGAGCAGCTGCCGTCGATCGCGTAGACCGCGACCTGGCTCTGCTTGCCCGCGGCCTTGAGCGCGTTGTACGCGCCTTCCGCGGCCGGCTCGTTGATCGCGTAGACCACGTTGATGTTCGGGTTCGCGGACAGGCAGTTCTCCATCGCGGTGCGGCCGCCGTCGATGGCGCCCTGGGTGGGCCGGTGGCAGGCGATGGTGTACGAGCCGCCGCCGGTGTATGTGCCGGTCTTGGCCTCCTGGCCGTTCTCGGTGGCGCTGCCCGGGTTGATGCCCATGCCTTCCAGGAAGCCGTGGTCGCGGTCGATGTCGACGGAGACGACCTGGTTGTTGAACAGGTCGAGCATGGCGATGACGGCGGGCTTGCCGGCCAGGGCGGCGGCCGCGTACTGGCCGTCGAGCTTTCCGGCGGCGGTGTTGTCGGTGGCGTAGGTGATGTCGGCGGTGCTCGGCGGGTTCGGCGCGGTGTCCAGCGCGATGACGAACAGGCCGGCCTGCTTGGCCTGGTTGAGCGCGGCGTTGACCGCGTCGCCGTTGGTGGTGATCAGGATGCCCTTGTCGCCGCGGGCGATCGCGTTGTCGATCGCGGTGATCTGGCTCTGGGTGTCGCCGTCCTTGGTGCCGGCCGCGACGGTGAGGTTCACGTTGTCCTTGGCCGCGGCGGTCTTGGCGTCGTTCTCCATGCTGACGAAGTACGGGTTGGTCAGCGTCTTGAGGATCAGCGAGACGCCCACCGCGGAGCCCGAGCCGGAACCCGAGCCGCCGGAGCCTGCCGAGGTGCTGCCGGAGGAGGAGCTACAGGCCGCCAGGGCGGCGACAGCGCACAACGCGGTAGCGGCGGCGGCCGCGCGGGTGCGCCGGCTCAGGCGCGGCGCGTGGGTGCTCGTCGTCGAGCTGTCCATGGTTCAAGCCTCTCTGGGACGTACGCGGGGTGAGGGTGGTGGCCGGAGGTCGTGTCTGACGTGTCCCGGTGCGGCCCGGTCGGGAATTCGCGAGGGGCGAGAAATTCCGCGGGAACCTCGGGACAACGTTGTCTCGCCGGGATACTCTCTCGTATGCGACAATGCGTCAAGCCACAGGCAGAGACCCATAGGCAACGAGTCGGTAACGCAACCCTCGGGAGAGACAACGATGCCTCACGCGGAACCTGGTCCATCGCGGCCGGCCGGACGGCCCACCATGCGGGACGTCGCGGCGCTGGCCGGGGTGGCGATCAAGACCGTCTCCCGCGTGGTCAACGGGGTCAGCACGGTCGATCCCGCGCTCGCCGCCCGGGTCCGTGAGGCGGCCGACAAGCTGGGCTACCGGCCGAACCTGACGGCGAGCAATCTGCGCCGCAGCGACGGGCGCACCGCCACCATCGGCATGCTGGTCGAGGACGCGGCGAACCCCTTCTCCGCGGCGCTGATGCGGGCGGTCGAGGACACCGCCCGGCGGCGCCACGTGCTGGCGCTCTTCGGCAGCCTCGACGAGGACGCGACGCGGGAGCGCGAGCTGGCCGGTGCGTTCATCGACCGCCGCGTGGACGGGCTGCTGATCGTCCCGGCCGGGCACGACCACAGCTACCTGATCAAGGAACGCGCGGCCGGGACCTGCCTGGTGTTCGTCGACCGCGAACCGAAGCTGCTGGACGCCGACGCGGTGCTCTCGGACAACCGGACCGGGGCTATCAACGCGGTGAATCACCTGCTGGCCGGCGGACACCGGCGGATCGCGTACCTCGGTGACCGGCTGTCCATCTCCACCGCGGCGCAGCGGTTCGAGGGCTACCGACACGCGCTGGAGCTGGCGCGGGTGCGGCCGGACGAGCGGATCGAGTGGCACGAGGCGAGCTCGGAGCAGGCCGCGATCGAGGCCACCGAGCGGATGCTGAAGCTGCCTGATCCACCGACTGCCGTGTTCACCGGACAGAACCTGGTCACGATCGGTGCGAGCCGGGCGCTGCGCGCCTTGGGCCTGCAGGACGAAGTGGCGATGGTCGGATTCGACGACTTCCCGCTCGCGGACATGCTGCGGCCGGGGATCACCGTCGTGGCGCAGGACATCGAGGCGCTCGGCCGGATCGCCGCGGAAACCCTGTTCCGCAGGCTGGACGGCGATACCTCACCGACCGGCACGCACATCGTCCCGACACGCCTGATCACGCGCGGCTCCGGGGAAATCGCGGCCCCGGCGGCGCGCGGCAGGCAGAGTCGAGACAGGATGAGCTCGTGACGGAGCATCTCCAGGCCGAGCCGCCCTCGACCGATCGACTCGGCCCGGCGTCCGGCCGGCCGCGGCTGACCGTGATCGGGGAAGCCCTGATCGACCTGGTGCCGGGCGCCGGGCCCGGCGACTATCAGGCGCGGCCGGGCGGCAGCCCGTTCAACGTCGCGATCGGCCTGGTGCGGCTCGGTCATCGCACTACCCTGATGGCGCGGCTCGCGGACAACGCCTTCGGCAGGCAGCTGCGCGAGCACGCCGCCGCGGAGGGCGTCGATTTGAGCAGCGCGCCGCAGGCCGCCGAGCCGACGACGCTCGCGGTGGTCTCCCTGGACGCGGAGGGCCACGCCGGGTACGACTTCTACCTCGACGGCACCGCCGACTGGCAGTGGACCGATGCGGAGCTGGCGCGGATTCCGGCGGACACCGCGGTGCTGCACGTCGGCTCGCTCGCGTCCTGGACGCAGCCGGGCGATCGGCACATCCGCGCCGCAGTGGCCCGGTCGCGGCAGCACGGCAGCACGCTGATCAGCTATGACCCGAATATCCGCCCTCTGCTGCTCGGGAACTCGGAACAGGCGCGGCCGCTCGTCGAGGACTTCGTGGCGGTGGCGCACGTGGTCAAGGCCAGCCGTGAGGACATCGAGTGGTTGTACCCGGGAACGGGTATCGCAGAGGTCGGTGATCGGTGGCTGAAGCTCGGCGCGCTGGCCGTCGTGATCACAGACGGCCCGGACGGAGCGCATCTGCTGCGTCCGGACGCCGCGCCGGTACATCGGCCGGGCCGCAAGATCCGCCTGGTGGACACGATCGGGGCCGGCGACGCCTTCACCTCCGGGCTGCTCGGCGGCCTGGTGCGGCGGGGGCTGCAAACGCCGGAGCGATTGAGCCAGTGCTCTGCCGAACTGCTGGCGGAGACGGTCGATGAAGCAGTGCTGATCTCGGCACTCACCTGCGAACGGGTCGGCGCCGACCCGCCCTTCGCCGCCGCGCTGGCGTGAACAGAGCCGGTCACCGCGACCCCGCGGCGACCGGCTCGATCTTTTGCGACGGGCTGAAAGTCTCAACGGCGGCGCGGACTATCCCCTGATGACCTGCATCCATGTCTCGATCAGGGCGGGCTCACCCGCGCCTGGTTGACACGAGCGCGGCCCGGCGCCTACGGTCCCGGGCACATCGCTGAGACCCAGTGTCTCAGCGAGCTGATGGTTTTGGGCGCGCGGCATGGGCCGGCGCGAGGGCACCCCGGAACACCAGCGCGCCGGGAGGTTTCCGGCGGCACAGTTTCGATCTGGACCTGACCATGTCCATCAGTGAGGAGCGAACGACCTTGTTAGCGTTAACAGGACGCGGGCGAACGCCCGGGTCCCGCCCCGGCCTGCGTCGCGCCGCCGTCGCCTGCGGCGTCGCCGCCCTCGGCTCGAGCGCGGTCGTCGCCGTGACGGCGGGCGGGGCCAGCGCCGCGTCCGGCTGTCAGGCCACGTATTCGATCACCAGCCAGTGGAGCACCGGTTTCGGCGCCAGCGTCTCGGTGACCAACCTCGGGGCGCCGATCAGCTCGTGGACCGTCGGCTGGAGCTTCCCCGGCAACCAGCAGATCACCCAGCTGTGGAACGGCACTTACACCCAGAGCGGTTCGAACGTCTCCGTCGCGAACGTCTCCTACAACGGCTCGGTCGGGACGAACGCGGCCCTCTCCTTCGGCTTCAACGGCTCGTATTCGGGCACGAACGCGGCTCCCGCGCAGCTCAGCCTGAACGGCACCATGTGCAACGGCTCGGTGAGTTCGGCCTCTGGCACGCCGAGCCCCACCTCGGTCTCGCCCACCCCGACGCCGAGTTCCAGCCCGAGCAAGAGCCCGACGCCGAGCGCCAGCGCCAGCCCGACCCCGTCGTCCTCGCCCTCCTCGAACCCCGGCGCGGGCACGTGGGTGGCCGCCCCAGTGAACCAGTTCAGCGGCGGCCCGGCCACCTTCATGTGGCTGATGAGCGACGGCAGCATCCTGTCCAACGGCGCGGACCTGCACCAGTGGGTCAAGCTGGTGCCCGACGCGTTCGGCAGCTACGCCAACGGCCACTGGGTCTCGCTGGCCACCAGCCCCTATGGCCTCGGCGCGGCGCAGGAGCACATCCTGCCCGACGGCCGCTTCTACCAGGCCGGCGGCGAATACGTGTACTTCTGGCCCTCCGGCAGCTCCTCCAACGACCACAACGGCGTGCAGCTCTACAACCCGGTGACCAACACCTGGAGCCTGGGCCAGTCGGGTCTCTACGGCAACCTGCAGGACACCGGAAGCGCCAGCCTGCGTGACGGCAGCATCGTCTCCAGCGACCAGCAGAACCCGAAGACCCAGATCTTCAGCCCCACGACCAACAGCTGGACCGCGGCCGGGTCCCGTCCCACCACCTCCGGCGAAGACGGCTGGGTGCCGCTGTCGGACGGCTCGGTGGTCTCCGTGGGCAACTACGGCGCCTACCGCTTCGACCCGACCAACAACACCTGGCACACCCTGGCCACCCCGCCCTCCGGCTACGCCAACGGCAACGTGGACTCCTCCATGGTCACCGAGATGTACAGCGGCAAGATCTTCGTGGCCGGCAGCAACACCACCGCGATCTACACCCCCGGCTCCACCACCAGCAGCGCCGGCAGCTGGGTGACCGGACCGCCTACGCCTCAGGGCACGTACACCGACGACGTGTACACCAGCGTCGAACCCAACGGCAAGGTCATCTTCGACTCGGTCAAGTGCAGCTGGCTCACCAACCAGTGCGGCTCCGCCTCCGGACCGCTGATCGACGAGTACGACCCGACCACCAACACCATCTCCACCATCCCCGAACCCCCCGACTCCTCCGGCCAGGTCGTCAACTTCCTCGACCTGCCCAACGGCCAGGTCATGGGAGCCGCGGGCGGCCGCAACTGGATCTGGACCCCGGTCGGCGGACCCCAGGACTCCTGGCGGCCCTCCGTCACCGGCGTCACGGCCAACGCCGACGGCTCCTACCACCTGGCCGGCACCCAGCTGTCCGGCATGGTGGCCACCGGCGAGGACGACTTCCAGGCCCCGGAGAACTACCCGATCGTCTACCTCAAGGACAGCGCCGGGCACGTGTACTACGCCCGCACCTACAACTGGAGCTCCGAGGTACCCAGCAAGCCGGGCGAAGCGCAGACCACTGAGTTCGCAGTGCCCTCGGGCCTCGCGCACGGTACGTACTCGCTGTACGTGTCGTCGTGCGGCGTCTCATCCCTGGCTGCCTATTCGTTCACGTACTGATGCTGCGTTTTCAACACTCCTGATGCTGCGGTAATCGCTACGTGAACGCAGGCGCGGGCGGTCGAGCCATCGACCGCCCGCGTTCTGTCGCGGTACATAAGACGGCGCCAGCGCTTATGGTCGGCAGCATGAGCACAAATGACGACTCCCCCAGCTCGGACACGCTGCGCAGCGTGCGCGTCGACCGGGTCGCGGCCGGGCAGTACACCGCGACCAATGCGCGCGGCGTGACGATCGACCTCGGCTCCGGCGACGAGGTCTTCTCGCCGGTCGAGCTGCTGCTGGCGGCGATCGGCGGCTGCACCGCGATCGACGCCGACGTCGCGACCAGCCGCCACGCCGAGCCGACCGGGTTCTCGGTCAGCGTGGCCGGCCACAAGATCAAGGACGACCAGGGCAGCCGGATGACAGACCTGGAAGTGACCTTCCGGGTCTCCTTCCCCGAGGGAGGGGAGGGTGACGCGGCCCGCGCGATCCTGCCGCGCGCGGTGAAGCTGTCGCATGACCGGCTGTGCACGGTCAGCCGCACGGTCGAGATCGGCACGCCGGTCAAGTCGGTGGTCGCGGACGAGGGGTGAGCGCGGCGTCCGGCAGTTCTTCCGGCCCGTCGAGGCGCAGGACGCGCTGGAACTGCTGCGACGCCTGACCGAGGACCGCTGACCGGCGCTGACAAGAGTTGAGCCCGCCACTGTCAGCTCGTGTCAGGGCGGTGTCAGCGCCGCGTGCGACCTTGAGTCCATGACACAGACAAGGGTTGCGGCGACGACGGTCGACGCCGCGGTGTCCACGCGGGGCCTGGTCAAGAGGTTCGGGGACCAGGTGGCCGTCGACGCGGTGGACCTCGACGTGGCGACCGGGACCGTGTTCGGGTTGCTCGGGCCGAACGGCGCCGGGAAGACCACCATCGTGCGGATGCTGGCCACGCTGCTGGCCCCGGACGGCGGCACGGCCTCGGTCGGCGGCTTCGACGTGGTGCGGCAGGCGCACGCCGTGCGCCGGGTGATCGGCCTGACCGGCCAGTACGCCTCGGTCGACGAGGCGCTCAGCGGCCGGGAGAACCTTTACATGATCGGGCGGCTGCTGGACATGCCGGCCAAGGCGGCGCGCGCTCGCGCCGACCAGCTGCTGGAGACCTTCGGGCTCGCCGACTCGGCGAAGAAGATGGCCAAGCACTACTCCGGCGGCATGCGCCGCCGGCTGGACCTGGCCGCCTCGCTGGTCGGCACCCCGCAGGTGCTCTTCCTCGACGAGCCGACCACCGGGCTCGACCCGCAGCGGCGCAACGACCTGTGGGACATCGTGCGCGAGCTGGCCTGGAACGGGACCACCGTGCTGCTGACCACGCAGTACATGGAGGAGGCCGAGGCGCTGGCCCGGCAGATCGCGGTGATGGACCGCGGTCGGATCATCGCCTCCGGATCACCCGAAGAGCTCAAGCACCAGGTGGCCGGGCGGCGGCTGCGGGTGCGTCCCGCGGACCCGACGGATCTGCCGATCCTCCAAGCCCTGATGGCGGAGATTCTGGGCACCGCGCAGGAGGAGGGCATCGGCCAGGTGAGCGGTCCGCTCGCCGAGGACGAGCAGCTGAACCTGATGCTGCGCGAGATCGCCGCCAAGGAGATCGCGCTGGCGGACGTCAGCACCTTCACGGCCTCGCTTGACGAGGTGTTCATCACGCTGACCGGCGCGAGCGCCGGCGGCGACGGCGCAGGCAGCACCCGAAAGGAAGAGCACTGATGAGCGCGGTGGAGGCAGGCGCGGCGGACGGGGCGCTCGCGCGACCGGGAACCGACAGGGGGGTCTCCGGCCGGGTGTCGGTCGCCGAGTGGCTGCGGCACAGCGGAACGATGATCCGCCGGAACCTGCTGTCGATCAAGGCGGATCCGGAAGAGCTCATGGACGTCACGATCTTCCCCCTGATCATGACGGTGCTGTTCACGTACGTGTTCGGCGGGGCGATGAAGAACAGCGTCGACGGGAACTACCTGGAGTACCTGGTGCCGGGCATCCTGGCGCAGATGCTGACCTTCGGCACCATGTACACCGGGATCAAGCTGAGCAACGATTTCTCCAAGGGCGTGATCGACCGATTCCGCTCGCTGCCGATCGCCCGCTCGGCCGTGCTGAACGGGCACATCGTGGCGGCGCTGCTGCGGCTGCTGATCGCGGCCGTGATCACCACGGCCTCGGCGGTGGCGCTGGGCTTCCGCGTGCACACCTCGCCGCTCGCCTTCCTGGCCGGGATCGGGGTGCTGATGACGCTCGGCCTGGCGATCTCGTGGGTGGCGGTGTACATCGGCTCGACCGCGAAGACCCCGCAGGCGGTGCAGGGCGTCGGCCAGCTGGTGCTGTTCCCGATGATGTTCGCCTCGTCCATCTTCGCGCCGACCACCACCATGCCCGGCTGGCTGCAGGCCTTCGTGAAGATCAACCCGCTGACGACGGCCGCCGACTCGGCCAGGGCGCTGATGATCGGTGAGCCGGCGTTCCACGCGGTGTGGGTCACGCTGGTGTGGTCCGCGGGGCTGACCGCGGTGTTCGCGCCCCTCGCAGTGCGGGCCTACAAGCGGCGCAGCTGAGCGCCGTGCCTGACGCCGGGTCAGGCCGCCATCAGGTCGGCCTGCTCCCGGGCCAGGGCCAGGGCCGCTTCGGGGGAAAGCGCCCGGCCCTCGGCGAAGGCGCGCTCGTACTCCGCGGAGCCGAGCGCGCCGCGCGCCGCGCGCACGGCCCGCGCCACGTCGATGTGCCGGGCCGGCGGCAGCACCGCAGGCCGGATCGCCGTGGCCGCGCCGAGCAGCACGGCGGAGAGGCGCGGCTGCTGCGCGGCCTGCGCCGCGGCCGCCAGGCCCTCGACGCAGGCGGCCACGTCGGGGCGGTCGTAGAACAGCTTGGTCGCCGCGATCAGGCCGGCCCGCAGGTGCCCGGCGGCCTCGCGCGGCCGGCCGCGGTCCGCGGCGAGCAGGCCCGAGCTGATCTCGTACTGGGCGCGGAACGGGCCGAGGTAGCCGCGCTCGGCGGTCGATCGTCCGGCCGCCAGGTGCCGCGCCGCGGCGTCGAGGTCGCCGCGGCGCCGGGCGAATTCGGCCCGGCTGAGCATCAGGTAGGTGCGGATCTCCACGGAGGCGGCGCGGTCGACCAGGCGTTGCTCGGTCTGCGCGATGATCAGGTCCGCCTGCTCCGGCTCGCCGAGGAACTCGTGCTCCCAGGCCATTTGCAGGCCGAGCATCCCCAGGTCGCCGGTGGCGCCGAGTTCCTCGGCCACCTCGGCCGCCTCGGCGTAGGTCTCCAGCGCCGCGCGGTGCTCGCCGCGCATGCTCTGTACGTAGCCGAGCGCCTGCCCGGTCTCCGCGATGCCCCAGCGGTCGCCGGTGCGGCGGAACAGCTCCAACGCCTGGCGAGTGCACTGCTCGGCCGCGGCGGTGTCGTCGTCGGCGAGCATGCGCGAGCGGAACATGAGGATCAGGCCGACGTCCCAGTCCTTGCCCGCCGCCTCGGCCGCCGACTGCACCTCGTCCAGCGTCTGCGAGATCCCCTCCGCGCCGAACATGGCCAGCAGCAGCTCGACCAGGATGCCGATCGTGTGGTAGCCGCCGACCTCGCGGAAGATCGCCCGCGAGCGCTCCAGCAGCGCCCTGGTCTCCTCGACTTCGACCCCCGTGTCAAGGCCGGTGATGGCGCGTAACGCGAGGACCAGGGCGTATTGCGCGGAGGAGGTCTCCCCCGCGCTCTCGGCCAGTTCCGCGACCGCGGTATAGAGCGGCTGCGTGTCGCGGCGGCCACGCAGCATCCAATACCAGCTCAGATTGGTGGACAGGCGCAGCGCCTTAGCGACGTCGCGGCGCTCAAGCGTCCAGTTCAACGCCGCGCGCAGGTTGTCGTCCTCGGCGTCGAGCCGCGCGATCCAATGCAGCTGCTCGGGGCCGCGCAGGTTGGGCTCGGCGGTGGCGATCAGGTTCGCGTAGTAGGCGGCGTGCCGGTCGCGGGCGGTCTGCTCGCAGCCGATCTCAGTCAGCCGGTCGCGGGCGTATTCGCGGATCGTCTCCAGCAGCCGGTACCGCATCGTGCCGTCGTCGAGCCGGTCGGCCACCACCAGCGACTTGGCGACCAGCCGGCCGAGCACGTCGAGCACGTCCGTGCCGACCACGGCGTCCAAGTCCTCAAGGCTCGCGCCGCCCACGAACACCGAGCAGGTCGCCAGCACCTCGCGCTCAGCGGCGTCGAGCAGGTCCCAGCTCCAGTCCACCACCGCGCGCAGCGTCTGCTGGCGCGGCAGGGCGGTGCGGGCGCCGTTGGTCAGCAGCCGGAACCTGTCGTCGAGCCGGTCGGCGACCTGACGCGGGGTCAGCAGGTTGAAGCGGGCCGCGGCCAGCTCCAGGGCGAGCGGGCTGCCGTCGAGCCGCCGGCAGATCTCCGCGAGCGCCTCGCCGTCGGGGCCGTCGGTGGCCAGGTCGGGCCGCACCGCGCGGCCGCGTTCGAGCAGCAGCTGCATCGCCGCGTACTCGCCGAGCCTGGACTGCTCGGCCTCGACCGGCGGCACCGGCAGCGGGTCGATGGGCAGGCGCACCTCGCCGGGCACGGCCAGCGGCTCGCGGCTGGTGGTCAGGATGGTGACCTGCGGGCAGCGGTCCAGGATGAGCGCGGCCAGGTCGGCCGCGGCGTCGACCACGTGCTCGCAGTTGTCCAGAACCAGCAGCAGCCTGCGATCGGCAAGGGTGGCCGCGATGCGGGTGCGGTAGTCGCCGTGGTCGACGGCGCGGCGGGCGCGCTCGGTCACCACCAGGTCGCGGCCGCCCACCGCGGTCAGCACCTCCGCGGCGACCGCCTCCGAGCCGACCGGGGCCAGCTCGGCGACGACCGCGCCGTCTCGCGCGTAGGCGACGGCTTTGGCGACGGAGGTCTTCCCCGCTCCCCCGGCGCCGACCAAGGTGAGCAGGCGGGTGGTGTCCAGTCGCGCGCTGATCTCAGCGATCAGGCGATCGCGGCCGATGAGCCGGACGCCGCCGGGCGCGAGCCGCGGCGCGACAGCCGCCGCTGGGGTGGCCGGCGCGGATTCGTTCGGGAACCCGTCGTGCTCGGATCCCGGCGCGGGGGCGGAGCCGGCGAGCGCGCGCACCTTCCAGCACTCGGCCTCGATCCGGCGCGCCTCGTCGGCCAGGTCGGGCACGTCCGCGAACTCGGCCAGCGGCTCGGGACCGGCCAGGCTCAGCGCCTCGCGAGCCGCGATCGCGGTCCCCTCGGCGATCAGCCGGTCGAAGCGGGAGAGGTCCACCTGCTCGGGACCGAGCGCCAGCAGGTAGCCGTTCGGCCGGGATATCACGGCGTCGGCGCCGAGCACCCGGCGCAGCCGTGAGATGAGCGCCTGCAGTGCGTTGGCGCTCGGCGGTTCGCCGTCCCAGAGCTGATCGGCGAGGTATTCGGCGCGCCGCGGGACGCCTGGGCTCAGCGCGAGCAGCGCGAGCAGGGACCGCAACCTGCGCCCGGGAACCTCCAGCGGGGTACCGTCGCGCCGCGCTTCGACGCCGCGCAGCACGGACACCCGCAGGCCGGGTATGGGGGTCTGGTCCACCCGCACATTCTCACCGATCAGCCGCTTAGGCGGCGCGCCTATTACGCCCAGGGCGAACAGCGAGATCCGGCTTGCAGCTCAGTGCGCGCCGTTCAGCTTCGGATCGTGCGCCGGAGCCGGTGCGGCGGCCTCGGCCTCCTCCTGGCCCTCGGCCTCCTGCTGCTCGGCCCGTCCGGCGTCCAGCTTGCGCAGCTGCTTGGTCATCGACTTGCCGAGGAACCAGGTGACCAGGCCGATGACCACCACGATGAGGAAGCCCATCATGCCGGGCCCGACCCACGGGGTGTTGTCGTTGACGGTGGCCGCGGCCAGCGGGTGAACCGCGCCGACGGCGGCGAGAACGGTGCTCATCACATGCCTCCCGGACTGCTCTCAGTATCCAGCAGGCCCAGCAGATACGCACCGTACCCGCTCTTGAGCAGCGGCTCGGCCAGCTCGCGCAGCCGCGCCGAGTCGAGGAACCCGGCCCGCCACGCGGCCTCCTCGACGCACCCTATCTTCAGGCCCTGGCGTTCCTCGATCACCCGCACGTACTCGGCCGCCTGGACCATCGAGGAGAAGGTCCCGGTGTCCAGCCACGCGGTGCCGCGGTCGAGCACTGAGACGGTCAGCTCCCCGGCCTCCAGGTAGGCCGCGTTCACCCCGGTGATCTCCAGCTCGCCGCGCGCGCTCGGCTTGAGCGCCTTGGCGATCTCGACCACGCGGTTGTCGTAGAAGTAGAGGCCGGGCACCGCGTACCGGGACTTCGGCTTGGCCGGCTTCTCCTCGATGGAGACCGCGCGGCCGGTCTCGTCGAACTCGACGACGCCGTAGGCGCTCGGGTCGGCGACGGGGTAGGCGAAGACCAGCCCGCCCTTGAGGTCGGTGTGGTTGCGCAGCTGCCGCCCGAGCCCGACGCCGTGGAAGATGTTGTCGCCGAGCACCAGCGCGACCGACTCGTCGCCGATGAACCGCTCGCCGAGGATGAACGCCTGCGCCAGCCCCTCCGGCCGCTCCTGGACCGCGTACTCCAGGCGCAGGCCGAACTGCGAGCCGTCGCCGAGCAGCCGCTGGAACGCCGCCTGGTCCTCCGGCGTGGTGATGATCAGGATCTCGTCGATCCCGGACATGACCAGCGTGGACAGCGGATAGTAGATCATCGGCTTGTCGAAGACCGGCATGAGCTGCTTGGAGATGGCCTTGGTGATCGGCCACAGCCGCGAGCCGGTGCCGCCTGCCAGGATGATTCCGCGCATGAATGGACAGCCTATCGGTCGGGTTGCTGAGCGCAGACCCACCGTACCCGAAGGACCGCGGCGGTCGGACGCGGGCCCGGCGACGCCCGAGCGACGCCGGGTTCGGCGATCCGGACGGCCTCGGCTCAGCCCCGGGGCAGCTCGGCGAGCAGGTTCTTGTTCCAGATCATGATCTCTTCGCCGGGCAGCTGCACGGTCCGCAGCGGGCGCCCGAACTGCGCGATCGCCTGCTGCGGCCGCGCGTAGACCGAACTGCCCGCGCCGAGGCCGAAGACGATGAAGTCGGCGTAGTGCTTCTCAGGGTCGTACCACGTCGAGTTGGAATCCCAGACGTATTGCACGATGCCTTGCGGCTCTGTGTTGAGCGGTCGCACCTGTACCGCGCCGCCGGACGCGACCGTGATGTTGTTCGCGTTCCAATATCCGCCGAGCCCGTAGGTGTAGCCGTGTGCCTTAAGCCAGATCTCCGCGCCGGAGGCATCCGCCGGCGCACTCGGTCGGCTCGCGTGGTACATCAGCACTCCGGAGAACACCACGGCCAGCGCGCCGAGGGTGGCGATGAGCCGGCGGTCCGCAGCGATCCGCGATCCGAGCACTCGACCGGCTAACGCGGCACCGAGCGGCAGCACCACCGCGATCTCGCGGGCACCGCCCTCGATCTCGGTGCTGAACACGAAGGCCACCAGGTTCAGCAGCAGCCCGATCGTCAGCAGCCTGACGATCGGGTCCCCGTCGCGCGTCAGCCGCCGCGCGGACTTGACCAGTGCGACGGTGACCAGGGCGGCCCCGGACAAGTGCAGCAGCGTGATGAGGGTTTCGGCGGGCGTGAGGTTGCCGCCCGCCGGGTTGGCACCGATCAGCGGCATGCCGAAGAAGTCGGCCGCGAACAGCCGCAGATAGAAGCCGATCGCCTCCCACAGAGAGGTGGCCATCTGGTCCGCGCCGGTGAAGGCCAGGCTGGGCGGGCGCATCAGATAGCCGCCGAGCTGATGGATCAGCCGGGGCACCTCGACCCCGGTGATCACGGCGAGCAGCACCGCGCAGAACTCGGCGATCTGCGGCCTGCGCTCGCCCGCGCCCCGCCACAGCCTCAGCGCGCAGAGCAGCGCGATCCCGCCGCCGCCGACGAGCAGCGCCGTGCTGTCGCTGATTCCGGCCCAGGCGAGCAGGAGGAAGAGCAGCGGGAGCCGGTACCAGCGCTGCGGGAGGCGTTCGTAGACCAGGTAGAGGAGCACCAGCGGAACCGCGGTGCCGAGATGGTCCGGCGAGGAGAGCACGACGATCGTGCCCGGTCCGGCCGTGGGTGCGATCATGACCACGATCACGATCAGCACCCTGACGAAAGCCTCCACGCCGACGGCGCGGCCGCGGGCGAGCACGCAGGCCAGCAGGACCAGGAGCGTGTAGGTGATCGCCGCGCTGATCGCCACGACGTCGCCGTCCAGGCCGTGCAGTGCCTCGACGAGCAGGTACTCGGGCAGCTCGGTCAGGTAGAAGGAGACGTCTGTCAGGCTCCAGCGGCTCAGCAGCAGATTGCCGTGGAGCATGTCCCACGCTTGCAGCGCGTTACTCGACCCGTCCGCGTTGAGCGGCTGGGTCATCGCCTGGTGCAGGTACAGCGCGAACAACGTCGCCGCCAGCAACGGCAGACCCGCGAGCGCGACCGCGTGCGACCGGGCCCAGCGCCGCGCCGCGACGACTCGGCGCACGGACGCCTCCGGTCGCCCGGCGAGCTCCGGCTCGACCTCGGCAGCCGGCCGCGGTTTGCCGGTGTCGTCGAGCACGCCGGACATCAGTCCGCGCCAGCCCGGTGGTTCGCTGCGGACTGGTCTGCCGCGTGGCCGCCGGCGCCGTGGTACTGCGCGCCGCGAGGCAGGTACGACAGGTCGGTGCGGCCGGTGAGACCGTCGCGCAGGCCGCGCAGAATGGCGCGTACGTGAGTGCGGCGTTCGGGCTCGAATACCGCCGTCGCGGCCAGCCAGCGGGCCATGAACAGGGCGTTGATGAGCGCGAAGCCGGGAAAGGCACGGCCGTGCTCGCGGGTGAGCACCATGCCGTTGCGGGCGACCCAGTAGTGCCGCCAGGCCGCGTAGTGCAGCACCCGGACCGGGACGAAGAGCAGCCGGTGGTCGCGGCCGTCGCCGATCGAGTGCGGCAGGACGAGGTTCTTGTCCCGCACGATGCGCACCCCGGCCCGGCGCAGCCGTAGGCAGAAGTCGATGTCCACGCAGTCGACGAAGAAGTCCTCACGGAATCCGGACACCGCTTGGATGCACGACCGGCGCACCAGCATCCCGGAGGTGATCACGCTGTAGCGGTCCGAGACGTCGCCGTGCAGGACGGACAGGGTCTCGTACTGTCCGCCCTTCTCCGCGTCGATCGGCGCGGGGCCGACCACGCCGATGGTGGGATCCTCGAGGTGCTTGGCGAGGCCGGGAACCAGGTCCGGCGGCAGCACCGAGTCCTGGTCGAGGAAGAGCACCGCGCCGGACTGCGCGGGCACCTCGCGCAGCCCGAGGTTGAGGGCGGCGGCCAGGCCGAGGTTGTGCCCGGAACGCAGAACCCTGACGTTCGGGTGGTCCAGCTTCTCCGCGCTCGACGCGCTCTCGGCCGGGGTGTTGTCCGCCACGATCACCAGGGCGCAGCCGGTCAGCGCGGACTCGACGACCTGCGCGAGGCGCTCGTCCGGGTGGTAGGCGGTGACGATCGCGGTGATCGGGCCGATCGGTTCGGTGTCTCGGGTTTCACCGGGCGGCACGGTAGGTGGCTCCCTCAGGCAGGTGACGAAGGCTGATCCGGCCGAGCAGGCCGTCGCGCACGCCGCGCAGCAGCGCGGCCGAGTGTTTGGCGCGGCCGTCCTCGAAGGCGGCGGTGCGCCAGGTCCAGGAGGCGAGGAAGAGCACCGCCTTGAGCGACCAGAGCGGGTCGCGGCGCAGGTTCTCGCGCAGCAGGGTGGCGGCGCCGCGGGCGATCCAGTAGAGCCGCCAGGCGGGATAGTGCACGACCTGCACCCGCACCGGGCCGAGCCGGTGCGGGCGCCGGTCGCCGAGCGAGTGCGGCAGCTTGAGCCGCTGGTCCTGCACGATGCGCAGGCCGGTGCGGCGCAGCCGCAGGCAGAAGTCGATGTCCACGAAGTCGACGAAGAAGTCCTCACGGAACCGGCCGACCCGCTCCAGCGCGTCGCGGCGGATCAGCATCCCGGAGGTGATCACGTCGGTGCGGTCGGCGACCTCGGCGCGCAGCGCGGCGAGGTTGTCGTAGGAGGAGTCGTGCGCGGCGTCCCAGGGCGTCGGCGCGGCGATGCCGATCGTCGGATCGCCGAGGTAGCCGGCGAGCGCGGCCACCACCTCGCCGGGCAGGGCCGAGTCCTGGTCGAGCAGCAGAACGGCCTCGGCGTCCTCGGGCAGTTCGGCGATGCCGAGGTTCAGCGCCGCCGCGAGGCCGAGGTTTGCGCCGGGTCGCAGTACCTTGACGCGGCCGCGGCCCTCGACGCCGTCACCGCCGAGCCCGGTCAGCTTGTCGGCGACGGTCGGCTCGGCGCCCGGCGTGTTGTCCACGACGATGACGGTCGAGCAGCTCTCCAGGGCCGACTCGACGACGGCGGTGAGCCGGTCGTCCGGGTGGTACGCGGTCGCGACGGCCGCGATGCGCATTGTCACAGCGTTCGATGGCATAGCTGGCCCTGATGCCTGATCACTTCTTCAATCCCTGATCACTTCTTCAGACGCAGCCCGGGCGGATTGGCGCCCTCGGGCAGGTAGCGGGCGGCGGCCCGGTTCAGCACGCCGTCACGCACACCGCGCGTCAGCGCCGGCAGGTGGTGGCGGCGGTCCGGCTCGAACAGCGTGGTGGAGACGAACTTGCGGCCGAGGAAGACGGCCATCGGCAGGAAGCCGAGCGGGTGCTTGCGCACGTTGTCCATCGCGAACCGCATGCCGTTGCGGGCGATCCAGTAGTGCCGCCAGGCCGGGTAGTGGATCACGCGCACGGTCAGCGGGCCGAGCTTGTGCTCGCGCCGGTCCCCCATCGAGTGCGGCAGCTTGATCCGGTAGTTCTGCACGATGCGCGCGCCGGTGCGGCGCACGTCGACGCAGAAGGCGATGTCCACGAAGTCGTTGAACAGGTCCTCGCGGAACGGGATGCGGTCGATCAGCTCGCGGCGCACCAGCATCCCGGAGGTGATGACGGCCTCGCGGTCCGCGGTCGCGTCGTGCAGGCCCGCGCCGACGTTGTAGAACTTCTCGTGCTTGGCGTCCCAGGGCGTCGGCGCCGCGATCCCGATCGTCGGATCGTCGCGCAGGTGCGCGGCCAGGCCGGGGATGAGCCCTTCCGGCAGCACCGAGTCCTGGTCGAGCAGCAGCACCGCCTCGGCGTCCGCCGGCAGCTGCTTCACGGCCAGGTTCAGCGCGCCGCCGAGCCCGAGGTTGCTGCCGATCGCGATCACCTCGATGCGCGGATCGTCCAGCTTCGAGGCGAGACTGGGGGACCCGGCGGGCGTGTTGTCCGCGATGACGACGCGGGTGCAGTCCGCGAGCGCGGATTCGACGACCGCGGCCAGCCGTTCATCGGGGTGATAGGCGGTCAGGATCGCCGTGACGGCCGGGGACTGGGTGTTTCGAGCCGACTCGGTCGGGCTCTGGCCGGTCGGCTCTTGCTGGGCGGACACCAGGCGGCACTCCTTGTTCGCGACGCTTCGCGCGTCGGCCGAGCGTATCGTCTCCTTTGACGCGGCGCTAATCTTCGCAGGTCACAGCCCGATTGTGGAACTCGGGGACACAGCGCGGGCACGGGATAGGATGCCCACCATGAAAATCCTGGTTACCGGCGGAGCCGGTTTCATCGGCTCGGAGTACGTGCGCGGGCTGCTCGGCGGGGAACTCGACGGCAGCGCGGACCACTCGGTGACCGTGTACGACAAGCTGACCTACTCCGGCAACCTGGCGAACCTCGCGCCGGTGGCCGACCACCCGGGTTACCGCTTCGTGCAGGGCGACATCAACGACGCCGCGCTGCTGGACGAGGTGCTGCCCGGCCACGACGCGATCGTGCATTTCGCCGCCGAGTCGCACGTGGACCGCTCCATCACGGGCGCCACCGAGTTCGTCGTCACCAACGTGCAGGGCACGCAGACGCTGCTGGACGCCGCGCGCAGGCACCACATCGCGCGTTTCGCGCACGTCTCGACCGACGAGGTATACGGCTCGATCGACGAGGGCTCCTGGACGGAGACGTGGCCGCTCGCGCCGAACTCGCCTTACTCCGCCTCGAAGGCCGGCTCCGACCTGCTCGTGCTCGCCGCGCACCGCACGCACGGCCAGGACGTCGTGGTGACCCGCTGCTCCAACAACTACGGGCACTACCACTTCCCCGAGAAGATGATCCCGCTGTTCGTCACCAATCTGCTGGACGGCAAGCGGGTCCCGCTCTACGGCGACGGCGGCAACGTGCGCGACTGGCTGCACGTCTCCGACCACGTGCGCGGCATCCACCTGGCGCTGACCAAGGGCCGCTCCGGCGAGGTGTACAACATCGGCGGCGGCACCGAGGTGACCAACAAGGAGCTGACGGCGCGGCTGCTGGAGGCCTGCGGCGCGGACTGGGGCAGCGTGGACAACGTGGCCGACCGCAAGGGCCACGACCGGCGCTACTCGCTGGACATCACCAAGATCAGCACCGAGCTCGGCTATGAGCCCCAGGTCTCCTTCGACGAGGGCCTGGCCCGCACCGTGCAGTGGTACCGCGAGAACCGCGCCTGGTGGGAGCCGCTCAAGGCCAAGGCGGCGCTGTAGTGGCACGCTGGCTCGTCACCGGTGCGGCCGGGATGCTCGGCCGGGAAGTCGCACAACTGCTGATCGGCCCGGCGCACCCGCTGGGCGAACCGGAGCGCGGGGAGACGCCGCGGGTCGACGCCGGGCTCGAGAGCGCCGGGCTCAAGGACGACGGCTCCGGCGAGGCGGTGCACGAGGTCGTCGCGCTGGGCCGGGCCGAGCTGGACATCACCGACCCGGACGCGATCAAGCGCGCGGTCGACGGCGTGGACGTCGTCGTCAACGCGGCCGCGTGGACCGACGTGGACGGCGCCGAGGCCCGCGAGGCCGACGCGACCGCGGTGAACGGGACCGCGGTGCAGAACCTGGCCTCCGCGTGCGCCGATTCCGGCTCGATCCTGCTGCACCTGTCCACCGACTACGTGTTCCCCGGCGACGCGGCCGCGCCGATCCCGGAGGACGCGGCGAGCAGCCCGGTCAACGCCTACGGCCGCAGCAAGCTGGTCGGCGAGCAGGCGGTCCTGCGGACCCTGCCGAGCACCGGCTTCGTGGTGCGCACGGCCTGGCTCTACGGCGAGTACGGCAAGAACTTCGTCGCCACCATCCTGAACGCGGCCAAGCAGCGCGAGTTCCTGGACGTGGTGGACGACCAGCGCGGCCAGCCGACCTGGGCGCGCGCCCTGGCCACGCAGCTGATCGCGCTCGGCGGCGCGGCGCTGGCCGGGCAGGCCCCGGCGGGCGCGTACCACGGCACCTGTTCCGGCGAGACCACCTGGTTCGGCCTGGCCCGCGCGGCCTTCGAGCTGTCCGGCCTCGACCCGGAGCGGGTGCGCCCGACCACCAGCGACAGGTTCCCGCGCCCCGCCCCGCGCCCGGCCTACAGCGTGCTCGGCCACGAGAAGTGGGCCGCCGCCGGGCTGCCGCCGATGCCGGACTGGCACCTGACGCTCGCCGAGTTCCTGCTCGGCACGAGCTTCTGACCGCGCCGGCGCCCACCCCAACCACACGGGAATAAGGACCCTCAGATGCCGAGCATCGACATCATGATGCCGTACTACGGCGATGTCGCGATGATGCAAGCAGCGGTGCGCAGCATCCTGGCGCAGGACGACCCGGACTGGCATCTGACCGTGGTCGACGACGGCGAGGCGGCCGGGGTCCCGGAGTGGTTCGCCGCGCTCGGCGATCCGCGGGTCAGCTATCAGCGCAACCCGGTGAACCTCGGGGTGACCGGCAACTTCCGCAAGTGCGTGGAGCTGGCCAAGCGGGACCGGATGGTCATGATGGGCAGCGACGACCTGATGCTGCCCGACTACGTGAGCACCGTCCGGCGGCTGGAGGCCCTGGCCCCTGGGGCCGGGATCGTGCAGCCGGGCGTGGAGGTCATCGACGAGGCGGGCCGGGTGATCGGCGGCGGTCTTGTGGATTCGGCCAAACGGCGGATCTACAAGCCGAAGGGGCCGGGTCCGCACCGCCTGCACGGCCAGGAGCTCGCGGTGAACCTGCTGCGCGGCAACTGGCTGTACTTCCCCTCGATCTGCTGGCGCACGGACGCGGTCGCCGCGGTGGGCTTCCGCGAGGACCTGGAGGTGATCCAGGACCTCGACATGATCATCAAGCTGGTGGAGCGGGGCGAGGAGCTGATCGCCGGCGACCACGTGTGCTTCCAGTACCGGCGGCACCTGTCCAGCGAATCGGCGAAGCAGGCGATCGACGGCAGCCGGTTCGCCGAGGCGCGTGCCTTCTTCCTGGAGACGGCTGAGCACCTGGACTCGATCGGCTGGACCGAGGCCGCGGCGGTCTCGCGCCGGCACCGCTCGGCCCGGCTGCACGCACTCAGCCTGGTGCCCGCGGCGCTCAAGCAGCGCCGTATGGACTCGGCGCGGCAGTTGCTGCGTTACGCGGCCTCCCCGAGCAAGCGCCTGAGCGCCTAACCGGGGCGAGGCCGCGTTATCCGCCGAGGGCCGCGTTACCGCCTGACGAGCGCCAGGAAGAGCGTCAGAAAGGCCCGGCCCAGGTACAGCATCGCCTTGAGCGGGGACTGGCTTGGCGTGCCCATTTGCCGCTGGCGCATCGCCACCGGGATCTGGCTGACCCGATAACCGAGCCGCAGCGCGCGTACCAGCGTCTCGACCGTGTCACCCAGGTACTCGACGGGGTACCAGTCCGCGAACAGAGCGATCAGTTCGCGGTTGCACGCCCGGAATCCCGAGGTGGTGTCGGTCAGCTTCGTACGGGCCAACCGGGAGAGCACCCAGGACAGCATGGTCATCGCCCACCGGCGCGGACCGCGCACCCGGTAGTCGCCCTCGCCGGCGAAACGGGCGCCGATGACGAGCGACGATGCCGACAGCGCGTCGATGAGCTTCGGGACGTAGGCCGGATCGTGCTGGCCGTCCGCGTCGACCTGGATCGCCACGTCGTAGCCGTGGTCGCGGGCGTACCGGTAGCCGAGGCGCATCGCCCCGCCGACGCCGAGGTTGTACGGCAGCCGGACGGCCACCGCGCCCGCCTGCTGCGCGACCGCCGCGGTGCCGTCCGTGGAGCCGTCGTCCACGACCAGCACGTCCACGAACGGCAGCGCGCCCTCGATCTCCGCGATGACGCTGCCGATCGACTCGGCCTCGTTCCAGGCCGGGACGATGATCAGCACCCGCTGGGTCCGGCGCGGGCCCGCTTCCACCGCGCCCCCTTCCACCGCGGCCTCGGCCACGGTGCCGAGTTCCTCGGCGTGCAAGGTATCGGTCACGACGCCGAACGCTCCTCGGTCCGCTCGCTCTGTTCGTCCATGCGCAGCCGTAGCAGCGCGATCTCCTCGGCCAGCACCCGCGTCTCGTCCTCGAGGCGGCTGGCCTCCCAGCTCAGGTGCAGGCACACCAGCAGCAGGAACATCACGCCGAAGAACAGCACCAGGCTCACGCCGTTGGCCACGCCGAACGCGATCGCGACGTGGTTGAGCGCGGTCGGGAACAGTCCGAGGCCGAGCACGATGACGCCGACGAAGATCCAGAGCACCGCGTACTTCTCGCGCAGCCGGCGCCGCCGGACGAGTTCGAAGATGAAGCCGAGGAACAGCAGCGCCGTCGCCCCGGTCAGGATCGTCAGATTCATCGCTCCTCCTCTCTGACGCCGGATTGTGTCATGAGGGCGGGCCGGGTTTCGAGCGCGGCCGCCGCACAGTAGGGCGACGATGGACCTCCCGGCGGTTGCGCATGCCCCGCCGGGGGGTTTCCGAAGCGGATCGGGACGGAGTCTGGATGAATCAGACGGGAGAACACGCCTAAACTGTCGCAGCCGACCAAAGGGGGTGGGCGTCTGATGCCGACACGAGGTGCCACCGACATGGGATCACAAGTGCTGGTCCGCTGGGCCCGCTCGCTGCCAGGCCAACTGCCTAAGCAGCGCACGGCCCCGGACGAGGCACCCAGCGCCGCCAAGCGCTTCTCCGCCCGCGACCCCCGCCTGGTCGGCGGGCTGCTCGCCGGTGCCTGGGCGCTGCCGGTGATCACGCACCTGCTGCACATCGACGCCCTGCTGATCATCGTCATCGTGTACCTCACCGGCGGCCTCGTCCGCATGGGCGGCACCGTCCTGGACCGGCTGATGGTCACCCTCGGCCTGCTGGCGGGCACCGCCATGGCGGCCGGCATCCCGTTCTCGTTCTGGCCCTTCGGACTCAATCCGGTCGCGGTCGGCGGCACCGCGCTCACCGTGCTGCTGGCGATCGCCGTCACGCTGCGGCGCCGCCCGCGCTGGCCGCGCCGGGTGCTGGGCAGCGACCTGCCGCTGCTGGCCGCGTTCGGCGTCGCCTCGGCCGTGGCGTACGGGCCGCTGTGGTTCCAGAACGCCGGGCACCGCCTCGCCTTCGCCACGCTGACCGGCGACCGGACCCGGCACTTCAGCCTGTTCGACTCGATCCACCGGCTCGGCGGCTACACCTACCTGATGCAGGGCAAGGCGCGCGGCGTCGTGGACCCCGGCATGCTCGCCGTTTATCCGCCGGGCCAGCACTTCACCTACGCGCTGCTGGACATCTTCGTCACCTCGCACACCGATCCGGGCAGCCCGACCGCCGAACTGATGCGGTACGAGGTGTACACCTGCCTGGGTTACGGCTTCTTCGTGCTGTGCGTGGCCTGGGGCGCGCGCTGGGTGGCCGGTCCGGCACTGGCGGGGTGGCGGCGCACGTTCCTGGTCGCGGCGATCGCCTCGTTCCTGTCCACCGGCGTGATGACCACCTCGATCTGGTGCGGCTGGGACCCGCAGATCTTCGGGATGGGGCTGCTGGCGCTGATCACGGCGTGCGCGCTGCGGCCGCCGTCGAGCGGCAGGCTGCACGTCGTCCTGATGGCGGCGCTCACTATCGCGATCTGCCTGACTTATGAGCTGTTCGCGCCGTTCGCCGCGCTGATCATCGTGGTGTCGGCGGTGTTGTACCGCAAGCGGTGGCTGCCGCACTGGAAGCTGGCCGTGGGCGCGGCGATCGTGGCGATCCCGGTCTCGCTTTCCGAGGTGCTCTCCGCGAAGCAGAGCGGTTTGCAGTCCTCCCAGGCCGCGCTGGCCATCGGCTTCACGGTGCCGATGACGCAGCGCAGCCTCGCGATCATCGGGCTGCTCTCGGTGGTCGGGTTCGCGGTGCACGCCGCCAGGCGCCGGCCTACCGCGCTGGCCGCCTTGGTGAGTACCGCGTTCTGCGGAGCGGCGGTGCTCGCGTTCTGGGCGTATCAGACCGCGACGATCCACACCACGTCGTACTACTTCCAGAAGGCCGTACAGGCCTGGGTGATCATCGCGCTGGTCGGCGTCGGTACCGCCGGCCATCTGCTGCGCCGACCGAAGCTGCCGAGCCGCGGCGTGATCGGCGCGGCGATCGGCTGCGTGGCGATCCTGGCCGGGTTCGTGGCGACCGACAGCTTCTACTACGGCCCGCTGAAATTCAGCTACCTGAAGATGAAGCCGGGCAGGCATACCACCTGGGCCCGGGTCTGGGGCAGCGGCGAGCACATCTTCCCGGCTGACCGCAACGCGATGGACACCCTGCTGTCGCGCGGCCTGCTCGGCGACGGGGTGCCCACGCTGACCGTCTGGCAGGACCACACCCTGGAGAACATCAACCTCTCGCTCGTGATGGCGACGCTCAACCACGACGACGGGTCGATCTCGCCGCAGATCTACCAGCTGAACGAGGCACCGAACCTCGGCGCGACGGCGGACGCCGGATGGACCGCGGATCAGGACAAGAGCGTGACCGCGCTCGAGGGCGTCCTCGCGCAGTCCTCGACGCCGCTGCGCGTCATCGTCGGCAACAGCACCCTGGCGGACAAACTCGAGCAGTGGAAAGCGCAGCACCCTGACAGCGGGCTCAAGGACGTGCTGCTGATCCCCAATCTCGGCAACTAGCGCGTACTACCCGGCGGACAAAACGCAGGCCGCGCCGTTCTTGGAACGGCGCGGCCTGTATGCGTCTTCTTCGATTACACGCCGACGGTCTCGTGCACGCCCGCGAACAGGTCGTTCTCGGGCAGCGTCGTGTCCACCAGCGATCGAGCCAATTCGTAGTCCTCGGTCGGCCATGCCGCGCGCTGCACGTCCATCGGGACGCCGAACCACGGGCCGTCCGGGTCGATCTGAGTCGCGTGCGCGAGCAGCGCCTTGTCGCGGATCTCGAAATAGTCGCCGCACGGCACGCGGGTGGTGATGTGGCGTTCCGGCCGGTCGCCCCAGCGGTCGATCCAGCCTTCGTAAGGGGACTGAAGGCCGCGCTCGATCATCGCGTCGTGCAGGGCCAGCACCCGCGCCTTGGAAAAGGACTGGTTGTAGTAGAGCTTGAGCGGCTGCCAGGGTTCGCCGGCTTCCGGGTACCGGTCCGGATCCCCCGCGGCGTCGAAGGCCTCGACGGATACGCGGTGGCACTGGATGTGGTCCGGGTGCGGGTAGCCGCCGTCCTCGTCGTACGTGGTCACCACGTGCGGGCGGAATTCCCGCATCAGCTTCACCAGCGGTTCCGCCGCGGTCGTGACGTCCTGCAGGGCGAAGCAACCTTCCGGCAACGGCGGCAGCGGGTCGCCCTCCGGCAGCCCGGAGTCGACGAAACCGAGCCAGGCCTGGTCAACGCCCAGAATGCTGCGCGCCGCCTCCATCTCCGCGCGACGCACGGCGCGGATATTCGCAGCAATGTTCGGATCATCCTTCAAGCGCGGGTTGAGAACGTCCCCGCGCTCTCCGCCGGTACATGTCACCACCAGCACATTTACGCCTTCCGCGACGTAACGTGCCATGGTCGCCGCGCCCTTCGACGACTCATCGTCAGGATGTGCGTGTACTGCCATCAGCCGGAGCCGCTGATCCACGGGCCGGGTCCCCTCGTCTGAACGGTTCCTGTCGATAGCCGTGGTAATAACCACGGCAGCCTCTATAGTGGCGGACGAGTGTGTTTGGCGCCGCAACATATGGCGTTCGACACCCGTCGGTAACACAGCACCGCCCGGTCGCGCATAATTCCCGATTCCCGGCACCCCGAGGGAACAATGACGGACACCATCAGTTCAACGCCCGAGCCGCCCCGGCCACAGCCGGGCTCGGAGCCGTTGCGCCCGCAACAGCGCTTCCGGCTGCCCGACCCGCAGTCCTCCGCCACCGGCAACACCGGTGACCGGCCCGCGACTCAGCCCGCAAACCCACAGACCCCGTTCGCCCGCGCCGCGGCCGCCTCCGGCGGCGGCACGACCCAAGGCGGCCGGCCCGGCGCCCCCGGATCCGCGCGCCTGGACAGCTCACGGACCGCGATGACGCCGCCGGAAGGCCGCTACGGCGAGAAGGGCGGCATGTCCGGGCCGAGGAAGGTCGGTCTTGGCGTCGTCGGCCTCGCCGTACTCGGCGGCGTGGGCGGCTATATCGCCTGGCAATTGTCGCATCCCGACATCCAAGGCACCGTGACCAGCTTCAACGCCACCACAGCCACGTCGGTCATCGTGACCTTCGAGGTGGACAAGCCCGCGGACAAGTCCGCCACCTGCACCCTGGTCGCGGTGGACGGTCACGGCGCGGTGGTCGGCACGGCCTCGGTCCCGATCCTGTCCGGGCGCGCGAAGAACGTGCAGACCTACACGCTGCAGACCACCACCACGGCGAACACGGTGACGGTGCAGACCTGCAAACTGACGGGCTGAGACGGTCGGTTGAATAACAGTTCGCTGCGTATTGTCGGCGGCGCTTGGTAGCCTCATAGTTTCGCGGGTATCCGATCCGACGGCTACCCGACTATCCGTTTGACGCTACGAGGAGCATCCGTGACCCAGACCAGCGACAACGCCACCTGGCTCACTCAGGAGGCGTACGACCGGCTGAAGGCCGAGCTGGAGTACCTCCAGGGTCCGGGCCGTACCGAGATCGCGAAGAAGATCGAGGCTGCCCGCGAGGAGGGCGACCTGCGGGAGAACGGCGGTTACCACGCCGCCAAGGAGGAGCAGGGCAAGCAGGAGGCCCGCATTCTCCAGCTGCGCCAGCTGCTGGAGAATGCGCAGGTCGGTACGGCGCCCTCGGTCTCCGGCGTGGCCGCGCCCGGCATGGTGGTCAAGGTGGCCTTCGATGGGGACGACGACGACACGCTGGAGTTCCTGCTCGGCTCGCGCGAGGACGCCGGGGCCGCGATCGAGGTCTACTCGCCGCAGTCGCCGCTCGGCTCGGCCATCAACGGTCGCAAGATCGGCGAGAGCACCGAGTACGAGCTGCCCAACGGCAGGACCATGGCGGTCAAGCTGCTGTCCGCCGAACCGTACGCCGCCTAGCGGCAGCCCGAAGCGGCCGGCCCCGGCCCGACGCAAGCGCGAGGCGTCGGGCCGGGGCCGTCAGTTTGATCGGACCGGGGCCGCCAGTTCGATTCGGATGCGGTGATTCGGATGCGGTGCCGCTGGCGTAGTGCTGGTGTCTCGCTCAGCTGGACAGCCAGTCCGGGCGCTCCGGGTTGTGATTGCGCCTACGGCTAACGCGCTTCGCGCTGAAGAGCGCCCTCCCGCCCACCCTGCTCTGCGTCCTCGCTGGCGCTCGGGCGCTACGCGAACTGAACGCGCTGCCGCGCACGCGCTGCGCGCTGGACGCTTCGCTGCGCTGGGCGCGCCGCCTCGCTGACGCTCGGCGGCTTCGGTCACGACCCGGCATCGGCGCGTCGGCGCAATAGCCTCTCCCCGATGGGGATCGAGATCGCGCACAAGGATCCGCGTCGGCCGATACTCGCGGCGCAGGCCATCAGTGAACCGACGGATACAGTGCCCGGCGCGTTTGCGGGCGGTTCTTCATTCCAAGGCGAAAACGCCGTGCACTCAAGGCATCCTCGACGTTCGCGCGCCGAGCGCGGGCCGCCTCTGATCAGCGCGTTCAGTTCGCGTAGCGCCCGAGCGCCAGCGAGGACGCAGAGCAGGGTGGGCGGGAGGGCGCTCTTCAGCGCACGGAACCGCCGAGCAAAGCGAGGTGGCGGAGCGCGCGACAACCACCTGGCTGCCGTCCTGTTGAACGGGACAGAGGTGGCGGCCCATCCGCCCCGTCACCTACCGGACGGGGTCGTCAGTCGTCCCGCTCAGCTGGACTACCGCGCGAATGTCCGCGGATCTCTAGAGCCAGCCCTTCTCCTGCGCGATGCGCACGGCTTCGGCGCGGTTGCGCGCGCCGGTCTTCTGAATGCACGCGGACAGGTAGTTGCGCACGGTGCCTTCGGACAGGCTCAGCTTGTCGGCGATCTCCGCGTTCACGGAACCGTCGGCCGAGGCGGCGAGCACGTCCCGCTCCCGGCTCGTCAGCGGGTTGATTCCGTCGGCGAGCGCGGCGGCGGCGAGATCCGGATCGATCACCCGCTCGCCGGCCAGCACCCGGCGCACCGCCTCGGCCAGGCGGGCCGCCGGGGCGTCCTTGACCATGAAGGCGGCCGCGCCGGCCTCCATGGCGCGGCGCAGGAAGCCGGGCCTGCCGAAGGTGGTGAGCACCACGACCTTGGTCTCGGGGTGCCGCTTGCGCAGCAGCGCCGCGGCGCTCAGGCCGTCAAGGCCGGGCATCTCGATGTCGAGCAGCGCCACGTCCACGCCGCCGAGCGCGTCCACCGCGGCGACCACCTCGTCGCCGCGGCCGACCTGCCCGACGACGCACATGTCCGGCTCAAGGCCCAGCAGCGTCGCGAGCGCCTCGCGGATCATCGCCTGATCCTCGGCGAGCAGGACCCTGATACGTTTGCCCTGGTCGCTCCCGGGATTCGCGCTCCCCGAATTCACGGCCCAACCTTAGCCGACGGTCACCGTACCGGGAGGGTGGCGGCGACGCGGAATCCGTGCGGACGTGTCGGCCCGGCGCTCAGCGTGGCCGAGAACGGGGCCAGCCGCTCGCGCAGGCCGGTCAGCCCGTTGCCCCAGCGCTCGGCCTGTTCGGCGGGCTCGGTGAGCGCCGCAGAAGCGTCAATCGCACCGGAGGCGTCCACCGCGTCAGGGGCCTGCTCCGAGCACGGCCTGGCACAGCCGTCGTCGACCACTTCGAGCGTCACCGTGGCCTCTCCGTCAACGCGCGCCTCGATCAGCCGCGCCCGGCACCAAGTGGCGCCGGAGTGCCGGACCACGTTGGTCACCGCTTCGCGCAGGCACCAGGCGAGCGCCGCCTCGGCTTCCGGTCCGAGCGTGCCGGAGCGGCGCAGCAGCGCGGGGTCGACCTCAAAGGAGATCTGCGCGGCCTCCAACGCGGTGCGCGCGGAGACCGCCTCGACGGCGAGCGTGGCGCGCCGATAGCCGGAGACCGCATCCCGGATGTCGGCCAGCGCCTGCCGCGAGACCTGCTCGATGTCCGCGACCTGCTTCTCCGCGGCGGCAGCGTCCAGCGGGATCAGCCGCCTGGCCAGCTCGGCCTTGAGCGTGATGGTCGCCATCGAGTGCCCGGCCAGGTCGTGCAGGTCGCGGGCGAGGCGCAGCCGCTCCTCGTTGACCGCCAGGTGCTTGACCTCCTCGCGGGCCTGGTGCAGCTCGCCGATCAGGCCGCGCATCCGCCGCACGCCCATCACCGCGAAGCAGGAGAAGAACGAGGGCAGCACCATCCAGGCCCAGGTCCCGGTGTCGACCTTGAGCAGGACCCCTTCGAGCACCATGGTGCCGGTGGCCGCCGCGCCGCCGATCAGCGCCCAGCGCCGCTCCCCGCCTAGCGGGAGCATCGAGCCGCAGACCGCGGAGACGTAGATCCACAGCGCGATCCAGGTCGGGGTGCACAGCACCGGCAAACCGACGGCTAGGGCGACCAGGATCCCGAGGTAGGACGTCGCCCTGCGGTCCCGGTTCCAGCGCAGGTGGTCCTGCTCCCAGGCGGCGCGGCTCGAGATGGTCAGCCGGGTGTAGATGTAGCAGAACACCCAGAACCCGGTGATGCCGAGGATCTGCTGCCAGAGCGCGTATCGCTTGTTGAAGTTGTCGACGAGCGGGATCAGCAGATAGATCAGCCAAACCCCAGCCCACAGCCATCCGGTCCGGGTGCGTAACCCGAGCCGGATGGCTGCGTCGTCCTCGCGGACCTTGCCGCTCATGTGCGCCGGCCGCCCCTGCTCAGCCGGCGTCCACGCCGCGGCGGTACATGCGGGCCGCGAGGACCGCCGCGCCGACCGTCCACGCGAGCAGGATCGCGATGCCGCTGCCCGGCACGTGGTCTCCGGTGATCACGTCGGTGGCCAGCTGCCGCACCTGGTACGTAGGCAGCGCCTTGCCGACGCTCTCCAGCGTTCCGCTCAGCGGGAAGAACTGCCCGCCGAGGAAGGAGCCGCCGACGTAGACCAGGATGTTGACCATCTGCACCGAGTCCTGCGGCACCCCGTAGCCGATCGCGATGCCGAGGGCGGTGAAGGCCAGCGCGCCGATCCACAGCACCAGGAAGGCGGTGACCCACTTCGCCGCGCTCAGGTGCACGCCCATCGAGCCGCCTACGATGAACACGATCGCGATCGCCGGCACCGTCACGAGCGTCGCCGAGGCGATCTTGCTGATCACGTAGCCGTTGCCGGGCAGCGCGGTCAGCCGCAGCTGGCGGATCCAGCCCTCCTTGCGCTCGGTCGCGATCTTCTGCGCGTTGGTGGTGAGCGCGGCGCCCAGGGCGCCGAAGGAGGCGTAAGCGATCAGGAAGTAGGTACGCAGGCTCAGGTGCGTGCCGTCGACCATCTTGTTGCTGTTGGCCGTGCCCGCGGTCAGCAGGAACAGCACGGTCGGGTAGAGGATGGTGAAGAACATGACGCGGCGGTTGCGCAGCGCGCGCAGGATCTCCAGCCGGGTCAGGGCGATCACGCCGGTCATCGGGCGTCCTCCACTACTTCCGAGTGCGCGTCCGCGCCGTTGTCCTGCTGGGTGATCGCGACGAAGGCCTGCTCGAGGCCGAGCGCGGTGATCTCGATGTCCTCGGGCCGGTAGCCGGCGTCCAGGATCGAGTAGAAGGTCTTGTCCGAGTCCGAGGTCTGGATCTGCACCCGGTCGTTGATGATCTCCAGCGTGACCACGTTCGGGAGCATCAGCAGCCGGTCCCGGGTGACCCCGGGCAGCCGGAAGGAGATCTTCTGGAAGCCGGCCTGCGCCTTGATGTCCGCGGCGGTCCCGTTGGCCAGCAGCCGCCCCTTGTTGATCACTATCACCTGGTCGGCGATCTGGTCCGCCTCCTCCAGGTAGTGGGTGGCGAACAGGATCGTCTTGCCGCGCTCGGCCTCGGCCTTCATCGCCTGCCAGAAGATCTGCCGGTTCTCCACGTCCATGCCGGTGGTCGGCTCGTCGAGCACGATCAGGTCGCTGTCGCCGGCGATGGCGATGGCGAACCGCACCCGCTGGGTCTGGCCGCCGGAGAGCTTGTCCGCCTTGCGCTCGCCGATGTCCGCGATGTTCGCCCGCTTGAGCACCTCGTCGACCGGCAGCGGCCGCGGGTGCAGCTTCGTCATCAGGGTGAGCAGTTCGCGCACGGTCACGTCGCTGAGCAGTCCCCCGGACTGCAGCATGGCCCCCACGTGCCCCGCGGTGATCGCGTCGTGCGGCGCCTTGCCGAACACCCGGACCGTGCCGGCGGTGGGCCGGCGCAGGCCGAGCAGCATGTCGATGGAGGTGGACTTGCCCGCCCCGTTGGGCCCGAGGAAAGCGACCGTGCGGCCCTGCGGGATCTCGAGGCTCAGCTCGTTGACCGCCCTGACCTGCCCGTAGTGCTTTGAGACGTTCTCGAACGTCACCGCGGCCGACCCCGGCCCGCCGCGTACTCCCGTAGTCATCTTCAGTCCCGTCGTCGTGATCCCCTGGGCGTCCGGCCTGTTCCGTGCGCCCTGGCAACTAGGACTATCGAATCGGATTCCGCGCCGCCGCGTCAGTGTGCGGCGTCGTGAACCTCACATGACAACTGTCATGCCGAATCGATGCACCACACGCAGCAGGTTGAGTCGGTGCAGCGGATGGCGACCGTCACGGCACGCCGGGTCAGTGCAGCAGGCCGCCGAGGATGCCGGTCGGCGCGGGGCTCGGCGCGGACGTAGGCGATGAACCGGTGCTGCCGCCGCCGGAACCGCCGCCGGACTTCGTGCCGCCGCCCGATCCACTGGTCTGCGCACCGGTCCCCGAGCCCGAGGACGAGCCGGTTGAGCAGCCCTGGCCGCTTTGCGGCACGTAGGTGACGTGGAACTGCTCGGTGCCCACCTGGCTGCCGCCGCGCAGCAGCGTCCGCGTGACGTCGACCTGGAAGCCTGGCTGCGCCCCCGTGCAGGAGCCGTGCCCGGCGCTGGGCTGAACGATCGCAGTACGCTGCGACACATCGACCTTCACCTCGTCGTACGGCTTCTCGCCGAGCAGCGCGACGGTGAGCGAGTTGTTCGAGTAAGAGGCGTAGACGTAGACCGGGTGGCCGCTGACGTTGCTCCACTGCAGGTCGGTGCCGGGCGCGACCACGGCCGCGTCGAGGCCGACCGGGTAACGGTCGACGTACGAGGCGTGCGGGTGGTGCACGGCGTCGCCCATGCCGGCGGAGAAGGCCGCGTCGAAGACCGCCGTGGCGACCGTGTCGACGCCGCCGGAGGGGTCGACGCCCGCGCGCTGCGCCGCCGCGGTGACCGCGAAGCCGTTCGCGGTGGTCGGCGCGCCGACGGCGCTGAGGAAGGACCAGGTGGCGCCGGGTTGCACGATGTCGCCGGCGACGAGCGAGGCGGCCCGCTGGACGTTGGTGAAGCGGTTCGGGGCGTCGGGGACCGGCAGGGTGCTGCTGCCGAGCACGTCGGTGACGTCGAGGGCCTGCGCCTGCGCGGTGGTGAAGGTCGCCGGAAGCGGACCGATCGGCACGTTGGCGGTGCGCGGCGCGGACGCGGTCAGCGCGGGCAGGACCGCGGCGGCGAGGCTGTCGGGGGCGAAGCCGCGGCCGTCCCGCGCCGGGACCAGCACCGGCTGGTCGCCGTCGATGGAGAAGGAGGCGTTGACCGCGGGCTGCTCCTGCGCGCGCACGTTCTGGCCGAGGTAGCCGCGCAGCCGCGCGCCGTCGAGATGGGCGGTCAGCTGACCGGTCGGGTCGGGCGTGATGGTGAGCGCGTCGCCGATCTGAGCCGGGGTCAGCTGTGTGGTGACGGTCCCGGTGACCAGCGCGATCGGTGCCGACACCGCCGGACGGGCGATCGTCTCCAGCGCTGCCTGCAGCGCCGCGGGCGTGGCCTTCGGGCGCAACGGCTGCACCGGGATCTGGATAGGACCGGTGACACGCAGGTATCCGTTGCGGATCGCGGTGATCGCGCCGTCCGTGCTGAATCCGCGGCCTTCCTTGGGCGCGGTGACGACCGGGACGCCCGCCCGGAAGGTGATGGCGCCTTCGACCATCGGGCTGTTGTACGCGGCGGCGATCTTGTCGAGCGCGCGGCTGAGCGCGGCCGCGTCCACGCTCGGGATCGGTGCGATCTGGTGCGTGGCGCCGAACAACGCCGGAATGATGACCAGCGGGTTGGTGCGGTCCTGCTGCGCGGCCTGGAGGGTGCCCGCGACATCGAGGGTGAGCCCCGAGGTGCCGGGGTCGAGGCTGACCGGGGTCTGGCCGACCAGCAGCGGAATCGGCGCGCGGGCCGCGGCGCCGAGCCGGTCGCTGAGCGCCTGCTCGGCCGCGGCCGGGCTCAGTCCGCCGATCGGGACTCCGGCGACCACGGTGCCGCGCGGCACGCTGCCGCCGAAGACCCCGCTCGCCACCGCCAGCGCGACGCCGTAGAGGAGGGCGAAGGCGGCCGCCACGACGGCGGCGATCGTCAGGAGCCTGCTACCGCCGCGCCGCTCGGCGTCGTCCTTGGCCGCTTCGTTCTCGGCCTGGCTGCGCCGGTCCGCGCGGGCCTTGTCGGCGCGCGGCTTCGGGACGCGGCCGGCTGCTGAATCGTCTCCGGCGGCGCCGCCGTGACGCGGCCGCGACTGCGCGGGCGCGGAGGGCGCGGCGGCTGCCGGGCCGAGGGCGGGTGCGGCAGCCTGCGCCGGAATCTTGGTGAGCTGCTGGGTTGGCGCGTCCGGGGCGGCGAAGGGTGCGGCGAACGGGCCGGCCGCGGCCGCGGAGCCGCGCAGGGCGCGGGCGGCCGGCGAGCCAGGGTCCAGATACGCGGACTCGCCGGAGGAGTTGTGGAAGATGCCGCCGAGGTAGCGCAGCGCGAGGGCGTGCCGCGAGGGGTCGTGCCCCTCGGGGTAGTAGCCGCCGAAGCCGGGGAAGGCGGCCGGCTGGGTCGGGACGCCGTAGGGCCCGCCGAAGGTGGCGGCCGGAACGGCGCCGGGCACGTACTCGTAAGGGGGCTGACCCGCGTCGGCGAATTCGCCCTCGACGATCTCCGCGCCGCCGGCGCCGCCCGGTTCGCGCACCGCCACCGCGCCCGCCGCCGGCTCGTCACGGAACCAGGTGCCGGGCAGGTCGTCGTCCGCCATGGCGGACGGATCGGCCGAGCGGTCGAGGCCGACGTCGGCCGCGGAGACCTTCTCGAGGTCGAGCCCGAAGACCTGCTCCAGGGTGTCGTGGAAGGCGTCGGCGAGTTCCGCCGCGTTCTGCTGCGCGGCCGTGGACGGCGGCAGCGTCGTGGTGAGCAGCGCCGGGGTCGGCCGGGTGTCGCGCGGCAGCGGCACCACGAGCGTGGCCGTGGTCAGCGCCGCCATTTCCGAGGGCAGCGCACTCGGCCGCGCCGGGGAGGCGGCGACCTGCGCGAACGGGGCGGCCGGCGTGACGTTGCGGCGCGGGCCCGGGGCGCCTTCCGGCAGGGCGTCCTCGGCGCGGTCCTCCCAGGCGGCGTGCGGACGCAGCGTCGTCGAGGGCTGAGGCGGCACGGAGGGCAGCTTGATCAGCAGGCGCGCGGTCGCCTCGGCGTTGGAGGACACGCGCAGGCCGGACTGCTGTGGGTCGGCCGCGGGCGGCGGCTCCTGGTGCGGCTGGGCGCCTGAATCAGGCATCGAGTACGGGTCGCCGGGGCCCGGATCGCCGTCGGGGCCGTCGCTCAGGTACTCCGGAAGCGGCGGGAACTCGAGCAGGTCGGTCGCGCCGGGAACCCCGGTCTCGTAACCGCCGGTCTCGTACAGACCGGACGCGAACTGCGGGTCATAAGGGTCGCGCCGGTACGGATCGGAGCCCCGCCCTGGGTAATCCGTGGACTCTGGAGTATTCACAGCGCCGTTCGGCCTTCCAGATCGCAGATCGACGTCCGCGCCGCCGAATCGGCCCGATCACGGACAGTGCCTTGGCGATCACCATACTGTGATCGTCGTCGGCCCGAGGCCCGATGGCTGATATTCCACCGTCGCGAGTGATGCCGTGGGAACACGCGTCAACGCCGCTTCGGCGCATCGAACACGGTGAAAGGGATACGGCGTAACTGAACGCGTGGCTCAGCGTCCGCGGAATTCACCCGCGAGGGTGAACGCCTCCTGAGCCGCCGGGCCGCTGTGCGAGCCGCGCGTTGAGCGACGCGAGCCAGGCGCGGTACGTCACCGTGACGATCAGGGCCATGCCGCCGAGCAGATACGTGATCGACTTCCAGTCATTGGGAAGGATCACGTCGCCCTTGCGCGCGAAAGTGAAGGGCGGGCCGAGGTAAGTGAGCCAGATGAGGGCGAGCAGCCAGCCTGCCGAGGCGCAGCTGACCGCGGACAGCCGGGTCGGGCGCCACGACGCGGGAGCGCCGGGCGCGAGTTCACCGAGCGCGAGCATCAGGCCGATGAGGCCGCCGAAGCACAGCAGCAGGCCGGTGGGCCAGCTGACGCCCAGCCACGTCGCGCTCGCCCGGTGACCGAAGGAACCGAGACCACCGACGACGAGGCCGGCCGCCGCGGCGACGAGCAGGAACAGCCAGCGTGAAACCTTCTCGGCTGGAGCGGCGCCCGGGGCGTAGGCACGCTGCCCGCTCGCCGCGGCGAGCGCGCTCGAGGGCGCGGAGTCGGCAGGCGGCGCGGCGCTCTCTGCGCGCGCGTTCTTCGCCGACGCCGTGCTCTTAGCCTGCGCCGTGCTCTTAGCCTGCGCTGCGTTCTTGGCCGACGCTGCGGCCTTCGGCTGCACAGCGCTCTTTCCCGCGGCGCCCTCGTCGGCGGGGGTGCTCGGGCGGGTCGGCTTCAGTCGGCTCACGGCAGCCATTCTGCGGCATGGTGCCCCGGCAGGAGCGCCACGGCTGGCACTTAAACGTCCAACCCGGCGAACAGATCCGCCTCCGGCTTGTCCGGACCGGACTCGCCGTGGACCAGCTGGTAGTGCTCGACGCCCATCACCTGCTGTCCGAGGCTGTTGGACAGCGCGAAGAAGGGGCCGTCCACGGTGATCTGCGTGGCGTGCGCGCGCATCGCGGCGGCCTTGCGCTCGGCGTACTCCTCGGCGTGCACGACCGCGGTGACCGTGTCGTCCTCCGCGACGAAGGGCAGGTCGTCGACCGATTCGACCGCGGTGAAGCCGGTCGAGTCACCCTCGGCTCGCAACGCGTCGAGCCCCGCCTGGACCACGGAACGCGGCACGGTGTTCCAGTAGATCTTGGCGACCTCGTGTGCCGGCCCCGTGCCGAAATCCGCGTCGGCGGCGAGTTCGGCCGCGCGCATCGCCACCCGATGCGCCTGGATGTGGTCCGGGTGCCCGTAGCCGCCGAACTCGTTGTAGGTGACCAATACCTGCGGCCGCACCTCGCGAATGACGGGAACCAGCATCGAGGCGGCCTCGTCCACATCCGCCTGCCAGAAGCAGTTCGGCGCGTTGTTCGGCTCGGTGCCCATCATCCCCGAGTCCCGGAAACGCCCGGGGCCGCCGAGAAAGCGGTAGTCGGTGACGCCGAGTTCGCGCATCGCGGCGGCCAGTTCGGTGATCCGGTGCGGTCCGAGCCGGTCCTCGTGGTCGGCGGCGAGATACGCCAGTTCCGGCACCAGCACCTCGCCCAGTTCGCCGAGGGTGCAGGTCACCAGCGCCACGTGGGCGCCCTCCGCGGCGTACTTCGCCATGGTGGCGCCGTTGTTGATGGACTCGTCGTCGGGATGCGCGTGTACGAACAGGATCGACTGGCCAGTACGCGGTAGCGGACTCGTTCGACGCCTCATGCGTTCAAGCCTACGTTGCGCAGTCCGGTAGAAGTCCGCTTACGGCGTCTCGCAGTGACGGCACGGATCGTATTCACTCAGTAACAGAGTCCTGCACAGCCCCGGGGAAGGACAGCGCACCACAGATGACGGATACGATCCTGACCTCTCTGGACGTATCGAAGCGGCCGCGCACCGCCGACGAAGCCGCAGTCTGGTACGCGGCTGCCCTCGGTTGGCCGGTCACCCCCGGAACCGGCCTCGACCGTGACGCGACACACAGCCGAACCCCGGGCGAAGCACTCGACTGTTCCGGCGCGTGGCTGGCGCCCGGCCCCTGGCAGTGGGCCGCTTCCGCCGTGCCCGATCTCGTCCGCACGGTCTGGCGGCTGAGCCCGGGCTCGCCGGTGCTCGCCGTGCTCGGGCGGCCGGTGCCCGGCGCCCGGCGGCTGGGGATCGTGGACGTGCCTTCGCTGGTCGGCGTGGCGGCGCTGGAACGGCTCGGCAAGAACCCGGCGGCGGTCGGGCCGATCACCGACGGCCAGGGGCGCATCCGCTTCCTGGTCGATCTCGGCGCGGACGGCGAACCCGAGTACGGACTGAGCAAATGGCGCGAGGCCGGGGTCGATCTGCGCATTTGGGGGCGCGGCCGCTGCTGTCCGCTGCCGACGCCGGGGGCGGTCGGACCCTCGTGGGTGGTCTGGGCCGTCCCGCCGGATCCGCAACGGCGCACGCTCCCCCACGCGCGCCAGGTGACCGCCGTGCTGGACCGCGCGGTGCGCGACGCGTACCCCTCGCTCTGGGACGCCGCGGTACATCAGGAGCAGGCTCTCTCATAGCATCAGGGCATGGCCGAAGAGATCTCCTTTCCCCGGCAGTTCGCCCGTACCCAGCGCTTCACCCTGGGCGTGCCACGGGCCTTCGCGATCGCCCCGGACGGTACCCGGATCGCGTTCCTGCGCACCAAGACCGGCGCCGATCGCGCCACCTGCCTGTGGACCGCCGACCCGGACACCGGAGCCGAGCGGCTGATCGCCGACCCGGTGGACCTGCTGGCCGGCAGCGCCGGCGAGGAGCTGACGGTCGAGGAGAGGGCCCGGCGGGAGCGCTCGCGCCAGGGCGCCGCGGGCATCGTGGACTTCGCGACCGACGGGGCGGTGCGCGTCGCGGCCTTCGCGCTGTCCGGGCGGCTTTTCGTGGCCGACCTGGAGGCCGGCACGGTGCGCGAACTGCCGGCCGAGGGACCGGTGATCGACCCGCGGCCGGACCCGACCGGAACCCACGTGGCCTATCTTTCCGGCGGGGCACTGCGCGTCATCGGGTTCGACGGCGCCGAGGACCGGGCGCTCGCGGCGCCGGACGGCCCGAATGTGGTCTACGGCGCCGCGGACTTCATCGCGGCCGAGGAGCTGGACCGGCACCGCGGTTACTGGTGGTCCCCGGACGGCACCCAGCTGCTGGCTGCGCGAGTGGACGACTCGCCGGTGACCCGCTGGCACATCGCCGACCCGGCCAATCCGGGACAGCCGGCCCGCGAGGTCGGATATCCGGCGGCCGGCACCGCGAACGCGCTGGTCGGCCTGGTCCGGCTCGGCCTCGACGGCTCGCGCACCCCGGTGGTCTGGGAGGGCGCCCCGTCCGAGCAGTCCGCCGAGTCGGCGCAGTCCGCCGAGTCCGCACAGGCCGCGGCGTCGGTCTTCGAGTACCTGGTCTCAGTGCACTGGTCCGCGCACGGTCCCGCGCTGCTCGTCGTGCTTTCCCGGGACCAGCGCACCTCGCGGATCCTCGCCGTGCAGCCGGACGGCTCGACCAGCACGCTGATCGAGGAGTTCGACCCGGTCTGGATCGAGTCCGGCCCCGGCGCCCCCGCGTGGTCGCGCACCGGTGAACTGACCTGGATCGCGCCGCGCGGTGACGCCTACCGCCTGCTGGTCGGCGACCGCGTGCTGACCCCGGACGGCGTTCAGGTGCGCGCGCTGCTCGGATTCGACGCGCGCCACGCGTATCTGTCAGTGTCCTTCGACGATCCGACGCGGATTCACATCGTGCGCGTCGCGCTGGCCGACGGCTCCCTGACTCAGCTCAGCTCGGCCGACGGCGTGAATGCAGCGGCGATCGGCGGTTCGCTCGCCGTCGTCACCTCCGCGACGCTGCACGAGCCGAACCGACGTATCACGGTGCTGCGCATCGGCGATCGCAGCGAGGACGGAGGCGAAGGCGCCGCGCCCAAGCAGCTCAGTGAGCTGCGATCCGTCGCCGAGCAGCCGCGCCTCACCGCCAAGCCGCGCGAACTCGTCCTCGGCGAGCGTGAACTGCGCGGCGTGCTCCTACTGCCGTCCGATCACACGCCGGGAACGAAGCTGCCCGTGCTGCTCGACCCGTACGGCGGTCCGCACGGACAGATGGCCGTCGCTTCGCACAACGCGTTCCTCTCGTCCCAGTGGTTCGCCGATCAGGGCTTCGCCGTGCTGGTGGTGGACGGCCGCGGCACTCCCGGGCGCGGGCCGGCTTGGGATCGCGCGGTGCGTGACGACTTCGTCGGAGCGACGCTCGAGGACCAGGTCGACGCCCTCGACGCGCTCCTGAAGCAGGTCCCCGACCTGGATGGCAGCCGGGTCGCGATCCGCGGCTGGTCGTACGGCGGCTACCTGTCGGCACTGGCCGTGCTCAAGCGGCCGGACGTGTTTCACGCGGCGATCGTCGGCGCACCGGTCACCGACTGGCGGCTGTACGACACCGGATACACCGAGCGTTATCTGGGGCATCCCGACCAGGCGCCCGAGGTCTACAACGCGAATTCGCTGTTCCCTGACGCCGGGCCGGGCGCATGGCAGTGGGCTGAGCCGCACCGTCCGATGATGATCATTCACGGGTTGGCCGACGACAATGTGGTCGCCGCGCACACCTTGCGGCTTTCCTCCGCTCTGCTGGCCGCCGGCCGGGCGCACGAGGTGCTGCCGCTGTCCGGGGTCACTCACATGACGCCGCAGGACGTGGTGACGGAGAACTTGATGCTTCTACAGGTTGACTTCCTGCGCCGCGCGCTCGGCGACTGAACCGCGCGCACATCCCATGACTCACCGGCGTCACCCGCATACCGAAAGTCCCGTTGTAGCAAAATCGTGACAACCGTGCAGCGCCACTGTCGTCTCTGGGGACGACAGCTAGGTCTGCGGAACCAGTACTCTTTCTGGACGGTCGGTCATGGTCGAATCGGGATCACCTCGGAACGCGGGTGACGGCCGATGACCGTCACGTCAGTCGGGGCAGGGATGAGCGACACCGCCGACAACTGGCCGATCCTGGCCGAACCTGAGCTGGCCGGCCCGCCGTCGGGCCGGCGCAGACTCGACCACGACGCGGTCGCGGCCGAGCTGTTCGCCGCGCACTACGGACGGCTGGCCGGCTGGTGCCGCAAGCTGCTCGACGACGACGACACCGCGCACGAGATCGCGATGGAGGCGTTCACCCGGCTGCTCGGGCGGCTGCGCAAGGTGGACGACCCGGTCGGCTATCTCTACGTCATAGCCGCCAACCTGGTGCGCGACCACTGGCGTAAGACCAGGCGCGAACGCGAGATGCTGCGGCACACGAAGCAGGCGTATTCGGCCTCCGGGGGTGAGGCCGAATACCACGGCCGGGATCTGCGCGCGCTGGTGGAGGCGCTGCCGGACCGGCTGCGTGTGACGGTCCTGTTGTACTACTACGCCGGGTTCCCGCTGGTGGACGTCGCCCGGCTGACGAATCGGCCTGCGGGCACGGTCAAGAGCGACCTGTTCCAGGCCCGCGCGCAACTGCGCCAAGCGCTGGACGGCACCCGATGACCAACGGCACCCCCTCTTCCGAAGACTCGCAGTTCGATCCGCGCGACCGGCACCCCGGCGGCCCGGATCCGGAGCGCGCCGACCGGCTCTCCCGCGAGGATCGCTTCGAGGACTCACTCGCGCAGACCTGGGACGCCGAGGACGCCACGGTCGACCGGCGGCTACGCTCGCTGATCGGTCCGGTAACACCCCTGTATGCTCCACCGTACGGTTTCGAGCGGGTCGTGCTGCGGGCGCGGCGGCGGCGCAACCGCGCCGTGATGGTCAGCCTGGCCGCCGGATTCACCGCGATCGCCGTCGCGGCGGGGGGCGTCTTGGTCGGCACCCGGATGACCACGACCACGATCCAGTCCGCCGGATGCGACTCGGCCGGCAAGACCGCGCCGGGGGCGGCCGACCTCGGGGCGTTGAATGCACGGCACGACACGGTCGTGACATGGGATGAATCCGACACCGGATTCGGGGGTGTCCCGGCGGCGGCCGCCGCTCAGACGGTGGTCCGCACCCGGGACGGGGAGCACGGCATCGGTACCGCGACGAGCGGTGTCGACTCTGGGAGAGAGATCATGGACCGCAAGTACGAATGGGCGATCGGCGGCGTGCTGACCGCCGCCGCGCTCTCGGTCGGCATCGTCGCCGGATGCAGTTCGAGCAGCAGCGACACCGGCCCCTCGGCGAACGCCACCGAGAGCGCCGGGCCGTCGAGCCAAGGGGCGGCGAGCGCGGGCCAGGTGCAGCTGCCCACCCCCACCGTCGTCCCGAGCACGCCGGCCGCCTCGCCGTCCGGACTGCCGATGTGCGTGTCGACGGACCTGTCGCCGACCGTGAGCATCGTGACCGGTTCGGCGGGCGCAGGGCACGAGCTGATGAACGTGCGGCTGATGAACAACTCCGGTCATACCTGCACCGTCTACGGCTTCCCCGGCTTGCAGCTCGAGGACCGCAACAGCTCCGGCCTGGCTACCAATGTGGTGCGCGACTTCGCCGTGAAGCCCACCACCATCGTGGTGAAGAACGGCGCCTCGGTGGCGACCACGGTGCGGTTCGACTTCGACGTCCCGGCGGCGGACGAGCCGCAGACCGGCCCCTGCGAAGCCCAGTCGGTGTATCTGGGAATCATCCCGCCCGACGAGAAGCGGCAGCTGAGCGCGATGATCCAGGGCGGTCCGGTGACGGTCTGCCAGCACGGCACACTCGACGTGCTGCCGTTCGTCTCGGGTACTAAGGGTGCCAATCAGTAGCCGGACTTCGCTCACCGAACGGCGAACGGTCCGCCCCCGAGTCAGGGAGCGGACCGTTCGCCGTTTGTATGGGTCCTGCGTAAAGACTGTGCTGTCCGCGGACTACGCCTGGCCGCGCGAGCGCCGGGCCGCGGTCCGCGCCCGCTCCTGCGCCGAGAGCACCACCTTGCGGATGCGCACCGAGGTCGGGGTGACCTCCACGCACTCGTCCTCGCGGCAGAACTCGAGGCACTGCTCCAGCGAGAGCTTGCGCGGCGGCACGATCTTCTCGGTCTCGTCCGCGGTGGACGAGCGCATGTTCGTGAGCTTCTTCTCCTTGGTGATGTTCACGTCCATGTCGTCGGAGCGCGAGTTCTCCCCGACGATCATGCCCTCGTACACCTCGGTGGTCGGCTCTACGAACAGCGAGCCGCGCTCCTGCAGGTTCGTCATCGCGAACGGGGTCACCACGCCGGCCCGGTCCGCGACCAGCGAGCCGGAGCTGCGGGTGCGCAGGTCGCCGAACCAGGGCTCGTAGCCCTCGAAGGTGTGGTTGGCGATGCCGGTGCCGCGGGTCTCGGTCAGGAACTCGGTGCGGAAACCGATCAGGCCGCGCGACGGAACCAGGAACTCCATCCGGATCCAGCCGGTGCCGTGGTTGGTCATGGTCTCCATCCGGCCCTTGCGGACCGCGAGCAGCTGGGTGATCGTGCCCAGATACTCCTCGGGCGCGTCGATGGTCAGCCGCTCCACCGGCTCGTGCACCTTGCCGTCGATCGTCCGGGTGACCACCTGCGGCTTGCCCACGGTCAGCTCGTACTGCTCCCGGCGCATCATCTCCACCAGGATCGCCAGCGCCAGCTCGCCACGGCCCTGCACCTCCCAGGCGTCGGGCCGGTCGGTCGGCAGCATCTTGATGGAGACGTTGCCGACCAGCTCGCGCTCCAGCCGGTCCTTGACCATGCGCGCGGTGACCTTCGCGCCCTTGACCCGGCCGACCAGCGGTGAGGTGTTGGTGCCGATGGTCATCGAGATGGCCGGCTCGTCCACGGTGATCAGCGGCAGCGGGCGCGGGTCGTCGGCGTCGGCGAGCGTCTCGCCGATCATGATGTCCGGGATGCCGGCGATGGCGATGATGTCGCCGGGACCGGCCTGCTCGGCGGGCTTGCGCTCCAGCGCCTCGGTCATCAGCAGCTCGGTGATCTTGACCCGCTCCATCGAGCCGTCCCGCTTGATCCAGGCCACCTGCTGGCCCTTGCGGATGGTGCCCTGGTGCACCCGGCACAGCGCGATGCGGCCGAGGAAGTTGGAGGCGTCCAGGTTGGTCACGTGCGCCTGCAGCGGCGCGCCCTCGGCGTAGGTCGGCGCGGGGATGGTCTCCAGGATGGTGCGGAAGAGCGGCTGAAGGTCGGGGCTGTCCGGCGCCGAGCCGTTCGCCGGGCGCTCGAGCGAGGCCTTGCCGTCGCGGGCGCAGGCGTAGACGATCGGGAACTCGATCTGCTCCTCGGTGGCGTCCAGGTCCAGAAAGAGCTCGTAGGTCTCGTCCACGACCTCGGAGATGCGCGCGTCCGGCCGGTCGGTCTTGTTGATGACCAGGATCACCGGCAGCTTCGCGGACAGCGCCTTGCGCAGCACGAACCGGGTCTGCGGCAGCGGACCCTCGGAGGCGTCCACGAGCAGCACCACGCCGTCCACCATGGACAGGCCGCGCTCCACCTCGCCGCCGAAGTCGGCGTGCCCGGGGGTGTCGATGATGTTGATGACGGTGTCCGACCCGTCGTCCGGGGACTTGTAGTGCACGGCGGTGTTCTTCGCGAGGATGGTGATCCCCTTCTCGCGCTCCAGGTCGTTGGAGTCCATCACCCGCTCGTCCACGTGCTGGTTCGACCGGAATGCCCCGGCCTGCCACAGCATCGCGTCCACGAGCGTGGTCTTGCCGTGGTCGACGTGGGCCACGATCGCCACGTTGCGGATGTCGTTACGCGTAGGCATGCCGGTAGCGTCTTTCCTAGGTCGGGAGGGAAGGCGCTGATCGGTCGGCCAGCCAGCGCACGGGCCCCGTTGCCCGGTCGCGCTCAGGTGCTGGGCAGACAACGCCCCCGTCTATGGTACCGGCCAGCGGGCAACCCCACGGACCACACGTGTCAACGGCCGCTGACTTCCGCACCCCGTTGCCGTAGGGTTTGCCGCGCTCAGCAGTTGAGATGCCGGGGAGGGGCGAGCCAGGGCCCGTCGCCGAACGACTACGCAGCGCCGCCTACCCCTCCGACCTGGGCAGTAGGCCGTGTGAATTTGGTCACCATCGTCACTGCGTGTGATAGCGCGACGTTGATCCGCCCTCGCAAGGACTAGAGTGCGGTTCGCCGCAGACGAGTTGTGCTGCTTACTCCACCGAAGCAGGAGCTTGCACAAGAATGAGCACCGGAACCCTGTCGCCCGGACGGGCGAAGATCGACAAGCCAACGCTGCGGACGGACCGTTACTGGGTCTCGCCGCTGATCACCTTCGTGGTCTTCATCGCGTTCATCGCGTACGCCACCTTCCGGGCCTTCCAGAACGACCACTACTTCGCCTCGCCCTACATCTCCCCGTTCTACTCGCCGTGCATCTCGGACAACTGCGTGCCGATGCCGGGCGCCGGGGAGGTCCACTTCATCGGGTCCTGGTGGTCCTGGTCGCCCGCGCTGCTGGTCCTGATCGTCCCGCTCGGGTTCCGGTTGACCTGCTACTACTACCGCAAGGCCTACTACCGCGCGTTCTGGCAGTCGCCGCCGGCCTGCGCGGTCGCCGAGCCGCACGGCTCCTACTCGGGTGAGACCAGGTTCCCGCTGATCTTCCAGAACTCGCACCGGTACTTCTTCGTGCTGGCCGCGCTCTTCAACATCATCCTGACCTGGGACGCGATCCTCGGGTTCCGCAACCAGGCGGGCCAGTGGGGACACATGGGCGTCGGCACGCTCGTGCTGCTCATCAACGCCGCCCTGCTGTGGCTCTACACCGCGTCGTGCCACTCCTGCCGGCACATCATGGGCGGACGGCTGAAGCACTTCTCCAAGCACCCGATCCGGTACCGCGCCTGGGGCTTCGTCTCCAAGCTCAACGCCCGGCACATGCAGCTCGCCTGGGTCTCCCTGTTCAGCGTCGCGCTCGCGGACCTCTACGTGCTGCTGGTCTCCGCCAACGCGTTCAGCGACCCGCGCTTCTTCTAATCACAGGCAAGAGAGCCGATTTCCCATGGACACCTACGAATACGACGTCGTCGTGATCGGCGCGGGCGGGGCGGGGCTGCGCGCCGCGATCGAGGCGCGGCTGCACGGCAAGCGGGTCGCGATCATCTGCAAGTCCCTGTTCGGCAAGGCCCACACGGTCATGGCCGAGGGCGGCGCGGCCGCGGCGATGGGGAACGTGAACCCCAACGACAACTGGATGGTGCACTTCCGCGACACCATGCGCGGCGGCAAGTTCCTCAACCACTTCCGGATGGCCGAGCTGCACGCCAAGGAGGCGCCGGACCGGGTGTGGGAGCTCGAGCAGTGGGGCGCGCTGTTCGACCGCACCAAGGACGGCAAGATCTCCCAGCGCAACTTCGGCGGCCACGAGTACCCGCGCCTCGCGCACGTCGGCGACCGCACCGGCCTCGAGCTGATCAGGACCCTGCAGCAGGCCGTGGTCGGCCTTCAGCAGCAGGACGCGCGCGAGACCGGCGACGCCGAGGGCAGCATCAAGGTCTTCGCCGAGCACACCGTCACCCGGCTGCTCAAGGACGGCGACCGGATCGCCGGCGCCTTCGGCTACCGGCGCGAGGACGGCGGCTTCGTCCTGTTCAAGGCGCCCGCGGTGGTGCTGGCGACCGGCGGCATCGGCAAGTCGTTCAAGGTGACCTCCAACTCCTGGGAGTACACCGGCGACGGCCACGCGCTGGCCCTGCTGGCCGGCGCGACGCTGATCAACATGGAGTGCATCCAGTTCCACCCGACCGGCATGGTCTGGCCGCCCTCGGTGAAGGGCATCCTGGTCACCGAGTCGGTGCGCGGCGACGGCGGCGTGCTGCGCAACTCCGAGGGCAAGCGGTTCATGTTCGACTACGTCCCCGACGTCTTCCGCCCGCAGTACGCGGAGACCGAGGAGGAGGCGGACCGCTGGTACACCGACCCGGACAACAACCAGCGCCCGCCGGAGCTGCTGCCCCGCGACGAGGTGGCCCGCTCGATCAACTCCGAGGTCAAGGCCGGGCGCGGCACCCCGCACGGCGGCGTGTACCTGGACAACGCCTCGCGCCGCAGCAAGGAGTTCATCCTCAAGCGGCTGCCCTCGATGTACCACCAGTTCAAGGAGCTGGCGGACGTCGACATCACCGCGGAGCCGATGGAGATCGGGCCGACCTGCCACTACGTCATGGGCGGCGTCGAGGTCGACCCGGACACGCAGGCCTCGATCGTGCCCGGCCTGTACGCGGCCGGCGAGGTGTCCGGCGGCATGCACGGCTCGAACCGGTTGGGCGGTAACTCGCTGTCCGACCTGCTGGTCTTCGGCCGGCGCGCGGGCCTCTACGCGGCCGAGTACGTCGACTCGCTGGCCGCTCGGCCCGCCGTCTCGGACGCGGACGTCACGGCCGCCGAGGCCGAGGCACTCGCTCCGCTGGAGCAGTCCTCCGGCGAGAACCCGTACACCGTGCACGCCGAGCTCCAGCAGACGATGAACGACCTGGTCGGCATCATCCGCCGGGAGCACGAGATGCAGGCGGCGGTCGAGAAGCTGGCCGAGCTGGCCCCGCGCCGGGAGAAGGTGGCCGCGGCCGGCGGCCGGATCTTCAACCCCGGCTGGCACCTCTCGCTGGACCTTCGCAACATGCTGCTGGTCTCCGAGTGCGTGGCCAAGGCGGCGCTCGAGCGCCAGGAGTCGCGCGGCGGGCACACCCGCGAGGACTACCCGGAGATGTCGGCCGAGTGGCGCAAGATCAACCTGGTCTGCTCGGTGGGCCCGGACGGCCACGCGCAGATCAAGCGGCAGCCGCTGCCGAAGATGCGCCCGGATCTGCTCGCCCTGTTCGAGCGCTCCGAGCTGAAGAAGTACCTGACCGAGGAAGAGCTGGCCGACCTGCCCGCCCCGTCGGACGCGCCCGCGGCCGCGACCGGGACGGAGACGGAGAAGGGGACTGGGGCGGACGCATCATGACGTACAAGGCGAAGTTCAAGGTCTGGCGCGGCGACGACCAGGACGGCGGTCTGCACGACTTCACCGTCGAGGTCAACGACGGCGAGGTGGTGCTCGACGTGATCCACAGGCTCCAGGCCACCCAGGCCCCGGACCTGGCGGTGCGCTGGAACTGCAAGGCCGGCAAGTGCGGCTCGTGTTCCGCGGAGATCAACGGCATGCCGCGGCTGCTGTGCATGACCCGCATGTCCGTGTTCGACGAGGACGAGACGGTCACGGTCACCCCGCTGCGCACCTTCCCGGTCATCCGCGACCTGGTCACCGACGTGTCCTTCAACTACGAGAAGGCGCGCCAGATCCCGGCCTTCGAGCCGCCGAAGGACCTCAAGCCGGGCGACTACCGGATGGCCCAGGTGGACGTCGAGCGCTCGCAGGAGTTCCGCAAGTGCATCGAGTGCTACCTGTGCCAGAACACCTGCCACGTGGTCCGCGACCACGAGGAGAACAAGCAGTCGTTCGCCGGCCCGCGCTACCTGATGCGCATGGCGGAGCTCGACATGCACCCGCTCGACACCCGTGAGCGGCGCAAGGAGGCGCAGGAGGAGCACGGCCTGGGCTTCTGCAACATCACCAAGTGCTGCACCGAGGTCTGCCCCGAGCACATCAAGATCACCGACAACGCGCTGATCCCGATGAAGGAGCGCGTGGTCGACCGCAAGTACGACCCGCTGGTCTGGCTCGGCAACAAGATCGCGCGCCGCAAGTAGGCGCATCGTTCGAGCACGATGACGTGTGTGCCCCGCCCGGCCTCGGCCCGGCGGGGCACAGGCGTCGTCGGGGCGGTTTGATCGGCACCGGCAGCCACCTGACATGATGGGCCGGTTGCGCAACGGCGCGGAGCGAAGCGGAGCGGCACATGGCGGGGATGAACCTGACCCGGGACGAGGCCAGGGAGCGGGCGCGGCTGATCACGGTCGAGAGCTACCGGATCGAGCTGGATCTGAGCGGCGCGAAGGCGCAGGGGGCGAGCACCTTCCGGTCCGCGAGCACGATCCGCTTCGCTCACGCGGAGCCCGGGCCATCCGCCACGACTTTCCTTGACCTGGTCGCGCCACACATCGAGTCGGTGACGCTGAACGGGCGCAAGCTCGATCCGGCCGAGGTGTTCCGCGGCTCCCGCGTGTGGCTCACCGGCCTTGAGGCAGAGAACGAAGTCACCGTCGTCGCATCCTGTGCCTATAGCCGCAGTGGTGAGGGACTGCACCGCTTCGTCGATCCCGCGGACGGACAGGTGTACCTCTACACGCAGTTCGAGCCCGCGGACTCCTGCCGGATGTTCGCCAACTTCGAGCAGCCGGATCTGAAGGCGTCGTTCCTGTTCGACATCACGGCGCCGGCCGGTTGGCACATGTCGAGCAACGGGGCCGCCCGGGAGCGCAAGCGCGTGGTGGACGGCGCGGCGCGGTGGATCTTCGAGCCGACACAGCGGATCTCGACGTACATCACGGTCGTGGTGGCGGGGCCGTACCACGTGGTGCGGGACCTGTACACGCGCGCGCTGCCGGACGGCTCAACGCTGGAGATCCCGCTGGCCGCGCTGTGCCGCGGCTCGCTCGCCGAGCACTTCGACGCGGACGCGATCCACGAGGTCACGAAGCAGGGTCTCGACTTCTTTCACGAGCACTTCGACTACCCGTACCCGTTCGGCAAGTACGACCATGCGTTCGTGCCCGAATACAACCTGGGCGCCATGGAGAACCCCGGCTGCGTGACCGTCAACGAGGAGTACGTCTTCCAGTCGAAGGTCACCGACGCCGCGCACGAGTCGCGCGCGTGCGGACTGCTGCACGAGATGGCGCACATGTGGTTCGGCGACCTGGTCACGATGCGGTGGTGGGACGATCTGTGGCTCAAGGAGTCGTTCGCCGACTTCATGGGCTACTACGCGCAGGCCAAGGCGACGCGCTGGAAGAACGCCTGGGTCACCTTCGCCAACCGGCG
>NZ_DASRGV010000080.1:0-2206 GCF_035650855.1 Actinocrinis sp.
GGAGCAGGTGCCCGACGCGCGCATCGAGGCGCCCACGGACGTCCTGGTGCGCATCACCGCGACCAACATCTGCGGTTCGGACCTGCATATGTACGAGGGCCGCACCAGCGTGGAGGAGGGCAAGGTCCTCGGCCACGAGAACCTCGGCCAGGTGATCGAGGTCGGCTCCGCGGTGGCCCGGATCAAGGTCGGCGACTGGGTGTGCCTGCCGTTCAACATCGCCTGCGGCTTCTGCCGCAACTGCGAGCGCGGCCTGACCGGCTTCTGTCTCACGGTGAACCCGGGCATGGCCGGCGGCGCCTACGGATACGCCGATATGGGCCCGTACAACGGCGGCCAGGCCGAACTGCTGCGCGTGCCCTTCGGCGACTTCAACTGCCTGCGGCTGCCCGAAGACGCGCAGGAGCGGCAGGACGACTACGTGATGCTCGCCGACATCTTCCCGACCGGGTACCACGCGACGGAGCTGGCACGGGTCAGCCCCGGCGACGCCGTCGCGGTCTTCGGCGCCGGGCCGGTCGGCCTGATGGCGGCCTACTCGGCGGCGATCCGCGGCGCCGCGAAGATCATGCTGGTCGATCATCAGCGGGACCGGCTGCGGCTGGCGGAGAAGATCGGCGCCCTCCCGGTCGACGCGAACGACGGCGATCCGGTCGAGCAGATCATGGAGCTGACCCAGGGCCGCGGCGCGGACAAGGGCTGCGACTGCGTCGGCTGGCAGGCGCACGACCCGGGCGGCACCGAGCACCCTGACATGGTCATCAACAACGTGGTCCGCTCGGTGCGCGCCACCGGGACGATCGGCGTGGTGGGCGTCTACGTGCCCAGCGACCCGAACTCGCCGGACGAGCTGGGCAAGGAGGGCCAGGTCGCCTTCGATCTGGGGCTGTTCTTCCAGAAGGGCCTGACCATGGGCAGCGGGCAGGCGAACGTCAAGGCGTACAACCGGCAGCTGCGCGACCTGATCCACGCCGGCCGCGCCGAGCCGTCGTTCCTGGTCTCGCACCACGTCGGATTGGATGACGCCCCGGACGCCTACCGCCACTTCGACCAGCGCGACGAGGGCTGGACCAAGGTGGTCCTCCACCCGTAGCTTGGTAGACCATGCGCGCTTGGCGATGGTTGTTCGGGGGCGTCAGCCTTACCAGACGCGCTGTCGTCATGGCCGGCGCGGTAGGTGTAGTCGCCCTTCTCGCGCGGCAGCTTCTCGGGCAGTGGGCGCTACCGGTCGTCATGCCGGTCGGCGTTGTCCTCATCGCGGCCGGATTGCGCGCCAGCCAGCCGGAACAGCCGCAGCCGCAGCCGCCCACTGACCAGGAAGCCCAGGACTCGGAGGCGTAGGAGTCGGGAGCCCAGGACTCGGGAGCGCAGTGAAGCCCGTCAGCCGACGGAATGCGCGGTCGCCTCGAGGAGCTTGTCGACGACGGCGATGACGTCCGTGGCGCGGATCGCGTCCAGGGCCGGATCGAGCTCGCTGCCGTGCGGATCGCCGTGGTAGCCGGGCTCTGCGACGTGCAGGGCCACGTGCCACGGGCGATCCGGCGGCGGCCCCCATTCGTTGGGCGGGATCGGGCCGAACAAGACCACTGACGGACGCCGGAACGCCGTCGCCAGGTGCGCCACGCCGGTGTCCCCGGAGACGACCAGCGCGGCCTCGGCCACCAGCGACGCGAGGTTGAGCGGCGTGGTCTGGCCGGCGACGGCGGCATGTGGCGGAAGGTCTGCGGCGCGCGCTACGTACGCGGCTAGGTCGCGCTCGGCTGCGGAGCCGGTGATGAGTACGCGCCAGCCGGACTTGTTGAGGTACCCGGCTACGGCCGCGAAGCGCGAGGGGGGCCAGCGGCGGCTTGCGTAGGCCGCTCCGGGATGGATGATGACGGGCCTGGCATAGTTGGCGGGCCACGCGCGGGCGGCGCTGTTCGAGCCCGCGGTTGCCCGGACGGCCGACGAATGCGGGTTCGGCGCCGCCGGGCGCGTTACCGGGTCCGGGGGCTGGAGATCCAGGTCGCTTGGGTCGGCCGGGATGCCGCTGCGCGTCAGCAGCCGGCACCAGCGGTGGACTTCGTGCTCGCTCGGCAGCCAGCGCGGACCGAGGCGGCACACGCCGCGATTCGCCGCGCGGCGGGCGGCGAAGCCCACGATCTGAGCGGGTCTCAGCTCTTCCAGCAGGCGGCGGCTGGCCGGTCCGTTGCCGTGCAGGTCGACG
>NZ_DASRGV010000081.1:0-8165 GCF_035650855.1 Actinocrinis sp.
ACGATCAACGCAGGGCGCGATCGACGACGGCGCTGGATGATGACAGCGCACCCTCCGGGCACGGGAGAGACGGATGAGCGAGCAGCAGTCGACGTTGGGGTCCGCCGAATCGCCGCTTGCGGCCGCGACCGTGCGCACCAGCGTGCGCATACCGTTGCAGTTCGGCGACGGGTTCCGCACCGAGGCGCAGGTCTTCACCTTCGACGGGCTGGTCGACGGACAGGAGCACGTGGCGCTCGGTCTTGGCCGATATACGGAGGCGGAGGTGCCGCTGGTGCGGCTGCACTCCGAGTGCCTCACCGGGGACGTGTTCGGTTCGGCTCGCTGCGACTGCGGTCCGCAGCTGCGTGACGCCGCCGAGCAGATCTCGAAGGCCGGCGGTTATCTGATCTACCTACGGCAGGAAGGCCGGGGCATCGGCCTGTACAACAAGCTCGACGCCTACGCGCTTCAGGATCAGGGCTTGAACACCTACGAGGCGAACGAGGCGCTCGGCCTTCCCTCGGACGGCCGCGACTACACCGCGGCGGCGCAGATCCTGCACGCGCTGGACGCGTCGCGGATCCGGCTGCTCTCGAACAACCCGGACAAGGCCTGGCAGCTGACGCGGCGTGGGATCACGGTGCGGGACAAGGTGCCGACCGGCGTCTTCGTCACCGCCTCGAACCTGCGCTACCTGCAGACCAAGGTCACCGTCACCGGGCACCGGATCGCGCTGAGCGCGGCCGACCCGGCCCGAGCTGCTTAGAGCGGCCGCTCTAAACAAGACGCTGACTCACGGGACCGGTACGCCGCCCATCGCGCGTGCGGCGGCCGTCCGGTCCCGGCGGTCACTTCTTGACTGTGGAGGCGTAGACATCGACGTACTCGTTCCCGGTCATCCGCGCGATCGTGAGCATGATCTCATCGGTCACGGCGCGCAGTACCGCGCGCTCCGCGTCGGTGCCCGCGAGCGCCTCCCACGCGGCGCCGTCCGGGCCGGTGTAGCGCGAGAAGTCCAGCGGCTTGCCGAAGACGACGCGCACGCGGCCTTGCGGGTCAAGGCTGGGCACGGGGAGCCGGCGGCCGGTCGGCTGGACCCGGTCGGTGCCGAAGATCGCGCACGGCACCACGGGACAGCGCGCCGAGAGCGCGATGCGCGCGACGCCGGTGCGGCCCTTGTACAGCCTGCCGTCCGGCGAACGGGTGCCCTCGGGGTACATGCCGACGACCTCGCCCTCGGAGAGCAGCCGCAGCGCGGTGCTCAGCGCGGGATCGGCCGTGGCGGCGTTGGAGCGGTCGATCGGAATCGAGCCGACTCCGCGGAAGAAGCCTGCGAACAGGCGGCCTTTGACGCCGCGTCCGGTGAAGTACTCCGCCTTCGCCAGGAACTTCACCGGGCGCGGCGCGGCGATCGGCATGAACAGCGAGTCGGAGAAGGACTGGTGGTTGGCCACCAGCAGCACCGGCCCCTCGGCCGGGAAGTGCTCCACGCCGCGGGCGCGCGGCCGGAAGCTCAGCCGCAGCGGCGGGCCGAGCAGCGCCGATTTCAGCAGGCCGTACAACATCGAACCGCTGCACCTCCCGGCAACGTGCCTGACCGCGGGACTCGGAGTGTACCTGCGTCGCGGCCGCCGTGGTGCGAGACGTGCGATGGTCGCTTCGAGTCGCCGGTTTGGCTGTACGTGAACGCGGGCGGCGTGGGACGATGCCCCGGTGGAGGCGCACACGTGAGGCGAGGCAATCTCGAGGCGGGAGCTCCGCGATGACCACAGGCGACATGGACCGCCCGAGCGAGGGCGACCGGCCGGGAGCGGTGGACGACGCGGTTTGGACGGAACTGGTCGCGGCGTTTCACGCCAGTACGGCGGACCAGCCCGGCCGGTGGCCCGACGCGGAGAATCTGCCTGTCCCGGAAACGCAGCCGAACCCGGGAGACGGCGGCTACGGAGGCGGCGCGCAGAGCGGCGCCGGCACGCAGGGCCCTCATTCGAGCGCCGGCACCGGGACGGGAACCGGCGCGGGCGCGGGTCACGGCGTCGGCACGACCCCTGCGACGCCTTCCCGGGTGGTACGCCCGGCGGCGCGTCCGGGGCAGGAGCAGCCTCCGTCGGCTCCTCCCGCGGTGACGTGGACGGCGCCCGGCCCGCGGGACTGGGATACGCCGTCAGAGCCCGTCGAAGAGGGCTACGTGCCCCCTCCCCCGCCGCCGCTGCCAGAACTGGGCATGGCGACCAAGGCGGCCTGGATCGCGGGCCTCGGCGGCCCGGCCTATCTCGCCCTGGCCACCTTGCTGCACTGGCAGACGCCGCAGTGGGCCGCGCTGCTTTGCGTGCTCGCGGGCGTGGTCGGGTTCGGCTATCTGGTCAGCCGTTTGAAGGATCGCCCGGAGGACGGGGACGACGACCCGGACGATCCGACGTACGGCGCGGTGCTCTGACGCTCCCTCAGCAGATCGGCTGGGATCGACCCGAGCGCAGGGCGCCCGGGCCTGATCCGGCAGACCCGGTCCGCCACCTCAGCTGAACGAACCCGGACCTGACGCGGCGTCAGCTTCGAGCGTGCGTGCGCTCAGCGGTGCCGGGCGAGGTCGGCCGCGCCGATCAGGCCGGCGTCCGGACCCAGCGTGGCGGTAACCACTTCGGCGAACGGACGGTCGCCGGTGCCGGCCAGCGCCTTGTGGTAGCTCTCCCGGGTCGGCGCGGTCAGGACCTCGCCCGCGTCCGACACGCCGCCGGCCACCACGAACACCTCGGGGTCGAGGATCGAGGCCAGGTCGGCCATCGACTGGCCGAGCCAGCGGCCGATCTCGGCGAAGGCCTCGAGCGCTACCGCGTCGCCCTTGCGGGCGGCCTCGGTGATGTGCGCGCCCTGGATGCCGTCCGGTGTGCCGTCGCCGAGGCCGAGCACGATCTGGGCCCGCTCCGGGTCCTCCTTCGCGCGGTCCTTGACGAAGCGGGTCAGGGCGCTGCCAGAGGCGTACTGCTCGAGGCAGCCCTTCTGGCCGCAGCCGCACGGGCGTCCGTCCGGGACCACGCGGTAGTGGCCGAACTCGGCGCCGATGCCGAAGTGGCCGCGGAACAGCTCGCCGTTGAGCACGATGCCGCCGCCGACGCCGGTGCCGATGGTGTACAGCACGACGTTGGGGCGCGCGGCCCCGGCGCCGAAGCGGACCTCGCCCCAGGCGGCCGCGTTGGCGTCGTTCTCCACCACCACGGGCAGGTCGATCAATGCCTCTATGCGCGCCTTGAGCGGCTCGTCGTGCCAGGACATGTTCGGGGCGACCAGCACGGTGGCCCGGTCGGCGCTGATGAACCCGGCCGCGCCGAGCCCGACGGCCTCCACCGGGTAGTCCTTGCGCACGGTCTGGGCGGCCTGCGCGATCGCCGCGGCGGTCTGCGCCGAGTCCCGCGGCGTCGGGATCTTGACCCGGTCCAGGATCGCGCCGGTCTCGTCGACCACGCCGGCCAGGATCTTGGTGCCGCCGATGTCGACGCCGATCGTCAGTCCCATGGTCCCCTCACTCAGCCCTTTCACCCTGCCCGGCGCGCCGGACGTCCCGGCTATCTGTCCTGCGGGCCGTCGCGGCCGTCATCCGGGCGCTCCTCGCCGCCGTTGGTCCACCGCTGCTCGGCGCCGCGGACGAGCGCGCGCAGCGCCGCCGCGAGCTCCGTGCCCGCTGTGGTGAGATGCCCGGCCGCCTCCGGGTAGTTACGCACGAGAGGGTCGACGAACTGCTCACGGACCGAGTCCCAGAGCCGCCGCGCTTCCTCACCGAGCGTCCCCGGATCATCCCGTACCGGCTCAGTCCGCGTCCAGTCGGCCTGGGCGGAGGTCGGCGCGGGATGGCGCTGCGCCGGGGTCAGCTCGACCACCGGGATCTCTTCGCCGTCGTCCTCGGGACGTTCGGCGGCGTCGCTCTGCTCGGTCACGGCTGGCCTCCTGCGGGGGACGGGTCTTGCGGCGGCTGGGCCGACGGCGGGGTCGCGGCCGGCTCGGCCGACTGGGGCCACAGCTCGGGGTCTGGGACGAAACGGATGTTGAGGGCCTGGTCGCGCAGCACCGCGCCGGCCACCCGGCAGCGGCGGAGCACCGGCTCGAGCGGCAGGGTCCTGCGATAGGCGCCCGCGGTCAGGATCAGGTCGTCGCCGCGGCGCACCAGGCCGAGGCCGCGCCGGTCGGCCGCGGGCAGCGGCACCACCAGCGTGTATCCGCCCTCGCTCTCGGCCAGGGCCGGCGCGGGCGGCGCGGCGGCCGGGCCGAGCCCGTCTCCCGCGCCGTAGGCGGCGGCCGCGACCACGGCGAGCTCTTCCAAGCCGAGCGGTTCGCAGGGCCGGTAGGGGATCTCGTGGATCGGCACGCCGGCGAAGGTCTCGGTGAGCGTCTCGGTGGCGATCCGCTGCGCCGCCGCCCAGCCGCGCGACCAGCTGTCCCTGGGCGCTTCGAGGATCTGACGGTTGATCACCACGCCGTCGAGGCGCAGGCCGTAGAGCGAGAGCGCGGTGCGGGCGGCGCGCAGCCGGGAGATCGCGACGGTGTCGGGGGTCGCGATGAGGCGGACCGAGGAGAGCGGGTCGGCCAGGATCGCGTGCGCGGCCGCGGCCCTGGTCGCGGCGTCCTGGGCCAGGTCGACCAGGCCGGTCTGCGGCAGCGGCAGGCCGGCGAGGGTGGCCAGCACCGGGCGCAGCGCGCGGGCGGCCTGGCCTTCCACCGGCTTGGCCCGGCGCAGCCAGGTCTGCGAGTTCGAGGGCAGGGAGAGCAGCCGCAGGGCCGGGCCGAGCGGGGGTCCGTCGACCACGACGAGGTCCCAGGCGCCGCCGCTGACCGCCGTGGTGATCTCGAGCAGGGCGAGCGGTTCGGCCACTCCGGGCGGGGCGGCGAGCTCCGCCGCGTCGGGCACCGAGACACCGAAAGTTTCAAGCGCGGTGCGGAACCGCGCGGCCGCCTTGCCGTACCACTCCTCGAACGCGGGCTGCGCGGCGAAGCGCTGCGCGTAGAGCAGATCGTCGATCTGGGTGGGCACGGTGCCGACCTGATGGTCGAGGATCGCCGGAAGATCGTCCCCGTCGTTGTCCGGGCCGAGCGCGCCGAGCGAGAGGATCAGCGTGCGCAGGCCGCGCTGCGCTCCATGCGCGGCGGTGGCGGCGGCGACCGTCGTCACGCCGCTGCCGCCCTTGCCGGTACAGAACACCAGCCGGGTCGCGCGGGCCAGCGGTTCCGCCGGGGACGCCGGCTCCGCGAGCGGTCCGGGTCTGGCCGAAGCGTCCGGGGTCGCCCCGGGGTGGGCGGGTGTGGTGTCCATGGGCGTCAGAAATCCGCGTCGTGTCGTCTCGTCGGGCCGCGGCCTAGCGGGCCGTGGCTTCGACGCGCTTCTTCAACCCGGCCAGCGCGCGGTCGATGATGACCTTCTCGATCTTCGTCTTCATCATGCCGAACAGCGGGATCTTCGCGTCCACGGCGAGGGTGTACTCGACGTTGGTGGCGGCGCCGCCGTCGGCGGGCGTGAGCACGTACGAGCCCTCCAGCGAGCGCAGCATGTCCCCCTCGACCAGGGTCCAGTGCACGGCCCGGTCGCCGTCGAAGGTGTAGTCGAGCACCTGCCGGTCCCGCAGCGCCCCGGCGTCGATGGACAGGCGCACCCGCGCGGCGCGGCCGGAGTCGGGGTCCTGCTCGAGCACCTCGGCCTGCTTGACCTCGCCGGTCCACTCCGGGTAGGCGGGCAGGTCCGCGATGACCGCCATGATGTCGGCCGCCGGCGCGCCGATCTGGATGGAGGCTCTGGTCCGGTCCGCCATCGCCCTGCCTTTCTACCCCGGCCGGCCATGCCCCCGGCTCCGCTCGGTTCAGGGTACCGCGCCAAAGAGGCGCTAAGGAGGGAATGCCGATCCGCCTGTGGTTAGGCCGAAACACTAGCTACTCACCGGTAATGAGATGTACCTTCGGTGCTGAAGCCGTGGCAGCAGCCACGGGGACAGGACGGCGCGCCGAGGGCTCGACCCCGGGGACGCGGTTTCACTGCCCCCGACGATCGGCAGACCGGACAGTCGTATTTTCGAGGAGCGCGCGTGCGCGAGTTCAGTGTTGAACCGTTGTACGAGGTACCCGCCGGTGCCAATCTCACCGATCTCGTGCATCGCAACGCCGAAGAGGCGCCCGGCCAGGCGGTGCTCGGCCGCAAGGTCGACGGCGTGTGGCGGGATGTGACGGCGCAGGAGTTCCTGGACGAGATCACCGCGGTGGCCCGGGGCCTTGTGGCGCTGGGTGTCGGCGCGGGCGACCGCGTCGCGATCATGTCCCGCACCCGGTACGAGTGGTCGCTGCTCGACTTCGCGATCTTCGAGGCGGGCGGCGTGCCGGTGCCGATCTACGAGACCTCCTCGGCGGAGCAGGTCGCGTGGATCCTGTCCGACTCCGGCGCGGTGGCCGCGTTCGCCGAGAACGCCGACAACACCGCGGTCATCGAGTCGGTGCGCGACCAGGCCGAGGGCCTCAAGCACGTCTGGCAGATCGAGTCCTCCACCGACGCGCCGTCCGGCGCCCTTGCGTTGCTCGCGGCCGCGGGTACCGAGGTGCCCGCGTCGGTGCTGGCGGAACGCCGCGCGACGCTGAACCCGGAGTCGGTGGCGACGATCATCTACACCTCGGGCACGACGGGACGGCCCAAGGGCTGCGTCCTGACGCACGGCAACATGCTGTTCGAGGCGTGCAACGCGGTGAACTTCCTGGAGAAGGTCTTCCGCGGCGAGGGCGAGAACGCCGAGGCCTCGACGCTGCTGTTCCTCCCGATGGCGCACGTGTTCGCGCGGATCATCCACGTGGGCGCGATTTACGCCCGGGCCAAGCTCGGGCACTGCTCGGACGTGAAGAACGTGGTCGAGGAGCTGGGCTCGTTCAAGCCGACCTTCATCCTCTCGGTGCCGCGGGTGTTCGAGAAGGTCTACAACTCGGCCAGCCTCAAGGCGCACTCCGAGGGCAAGGGCAAGATCTTCGACGCCGCCGCGCAGACCGCGATCGCCTGGTCGGAGGCGCAGGAGGCCGGGAAGATCCCGGTCGGCCTGAACCTCAAGCACGCGCTGTTCGACCGGCTGGTCTACGGCAAGCTGCGCGCTGCGCTCGGCGGCCGCACCAAGGCCGCGATCTCCGGCGGCGCCCCGCTCGGCGCCCGGCTGACGCACTTCTTCCGCGGCGTCGGGCTGTTCGTGTGCGAGGGCTACGGCCTGACCGAGACGGCGCCCGCGGTGGCGGTCAACCCGTACCCGAATGCGAAGGCCGGAACGGTCGGCCCGCCGCTGCCGGGCACCACGATCCGGATCGCCGAGGACGGCGAGATCGAGATCAAGGGCCGGCAGGTCTTCCGCGGCTACTGGAACAACGAGGCGGCCACCCGGGAGGTCTTCACCGAGGACGGCTACTTCCGCACCGGCGACCTGGGCAAGCTCGACGACGAGGGCTACCTGTCGATCACCGGGCGCAAGAAGGAGATCCTGGTCACGGCGGGCGGCAAGAACGTCGCCCCGGCGGTGATCGAGGACCGGATCCGCGCCCACCCGCTGATCGGCGAGGTCATGGTGGTCGGCGACGCCAAGCCCTTCATCGCCTGCCTCATCACCATCGACCCCGAGTTCTTCGTCACCTGGAAGCAGTTGCACGGCAAGCCGGCGGAGGCGACGCTCGCGCAGCTGAAGGACGACCCCGAGTTGCTGGCCGACGTCCAGGCGGCGGTGGACGACGGCAACCAGGCGGTGTCCCACGCGGAGGCGGTGAAGAAGTTCAGCATTCTCGACACGGTGTTCTCGGAGGACTCCGGGCATTTGACTCCGTCGATGAAGCTGAAGCGGAATGTCGTCCTGCGGGACTACGCGGGTGAGGTAGAGGCGATTTACGCGAAGTAGGGGGTTCTCGCGCAGTTCCTCGCGCCCCTGATAGTGCAACTGCCCCTGGTCTTCAGAGCAGTTGCTCCAGGCGGTGGGCGAGGAGGTCCCAGCGCCAGGAGTCCTCGACCCAGCGGCGGCCGTGCTCGCCCATCCGGCGGCGCAGCGGCTCGTCCTGGAGGAGTTGGACGACGCGGGCGGCGACGGACTCGACGGAGCGTCCGGGGACGACGAAGCCCGTCTCGCCGTCCAGGACGGCGTCCGGCGCGCCGCCGGAGTCGCCCGCGACGACCGGCAGGCCGGTGGCGGACGCCT
>NZ_DASRGV010000082.1:0-29242 GCF_035650855.1 Actinocrinis sp.
CCCAGGCGCGCGACCCGCCCGGCGATGGAGCTGACGTTGACCAGGTCGGCCACCTGGCGCGGACCGCTGTCCGCGGCGCGCAGCAGGTGCGGGAGGGCCGCGTGGGTCGCGGTCAGCAGCGCGGTGAGGTTCAGGTCGACCATGCGCCGCCAGTCCTCGAGCGAGGCGGTGGCGGCCGGGCCGAGCAGCATGATCCCGGCGTTGTTGACCAGGATGTCGATGCGGTCGTGGCCGAACGCGCCGGCGGCGGTGTCGACGGCCTCGCGCAGCCGGTCGCCGTCGGTGACGTCCACCGGGAGCGCGAGCGCGGTTCCGCCGTCGGCCGCGATCTCCTTGACCAGCGCGTCGAGCCGGTCGGCCCGGCGCGCGATCGCGACCACGCTCGCGCCGCGGGCCGCCAGCGCCCGGGCGGTCGCGTCGCCGATGCCGCTGGAGGCGCCGGTGACCACGGCCGTGGTGCCGTCGAGGCGGCGGGCCGCGCCGGTGCCCGCGCCGCCGCCGACTGCCGGGGTGTCCCGCGCGGTGCTCTCGTCGGTCATCGGATCACCTCTCGGTCAGGCGGAAGACGAGCAGTTCCCGGTGCCGGGCCCGCTTCGCGTATGTGGCGAAGTGCGGCCATACCCGCTGTAGCAGCGCCAATGCGGCGTCGCGTTCAGCGCCTTCGAGCACGCGCGCCCTGACGTCGATGCGGCGGCCGTGGATCTCGGCGGTGGCGTCCGGATTGGCGCGCAGGTTGAGCGCCCAGGCCGGGTGGTGTTCCTGGCCCCAGTTCGAGCCGATGACGAGCAGGTCGCCGGAGTCCTCGGCGTAGGTCACCGGGGTCACCCGCGGTTCGCCGGTGCGGCGGCCCGTGGTGGTCAGCAGCATCAGCGGCATGCCGACCGTGCCGGACAGCGAGAAGCGGCCGCCGGTCGCTCGTTGCACGGCCAGGTCGGCGCGCGGGAAGACCCGCTTGCCGACCGCTGCGAAGGTTGAGCTACCCAGGATCGGCACGGCGCGCAGGCGCCCGGCGAACGACATGTTCCGCATCGTAGATCATGGCCGACCGCGCGGCTACGCGCGTGACGGCGGCGGACCGCGGCGCGCCGGGCGCTGGTGCGCCGTTCAGATCACCGGGACTGCTCCCAGCGACCCCTGAGCCGGTCGAGCGCCGCCGGTGTCAGCGCTCCGAGCGCCCGCAGTCGCGAGACGCCGCCGTCGGGGTAGATGTCGAGCCGCAGATGTGTCGCAGGCCCCGCGTCCCGAATCAGGAATCGATGAGCGGTGTCCGGCTGAAGCCCGGTCTTGGGCAGCAGCACCGACCAGTCCTCCGCCACGGGCTGCCGGTCCTCGCCGACTCTGGCCGCGGACACCATCGCCTCGTATGGTGCGTTGCCTTTGTAGTGCGTCGTGTCGATTTCCAGGACGCGCACGCTTCCCTCGCCCACAAGTTGTATCTCGGCCCAGTCGTTGCCGTCGTCGCGGCGCCTCGCGTTCTCCCAGCCCTCGCCCATCGTGCGCGCAAGACCGGGCATCAGCATGTTGCTGGCATTGCCGAAGTACATGTCGCTACACGCTGAGACATAGGCGCCGTCCACCAGCGCGGCGAGGTTCACGGTGACGCCGTCGAGAAAAGCCGGATCGGGCAACGGTTCACCGTGCACGCGCAGCCTCGCCACTCCGCCGTCCGGCAGGAGGTTCAGTCGCACATGACTGAAGCGGCGCCCTTGGCCGTTGACCGCGAAGTGGTGCGCGTGGCCGCCGCTGAGCGGGTACGAGTGCACGATCTCAGTCCACTGCGCCGCCTCCAAGAGGCGCTCGGGCGAGGGGTATCCGTCGCACCAGGTCGCCTCGACCGAGCAGCGGGGCGGGTAGTTGCCGAGGAAGTGCGCCGTGTCGACGATGACGCCGCGGATCAGGCCGGGAGCGCCGAGCCTGATGATCGCGCTGTCGTGATCGTTCCCTGCGACGCCGGGGGCCCCGGGCCTGCGCCTGCGGGTCTCCCAGCCGTCGTACTGCTGGCCTTTCGCGGTGAAGGTCGCGGGGCTGAAGACGGGCTCGGCGGGGTTGATCAGGTTCTCCTTGTCGGCGAAGAACTCGTCGTTGGCCCATACGACCGAGCCGCCGAGCGCACGCGAGGCGAGGTCGGGCAGCGCCGTGAACGTCGTTCCTGCTCCGGCGGCACTTGAACCCCGCACCTCGCTCATGCTCCAACCGCCTCACCTTCTGTGGCCACAGCGGCAACGCCGTCGACGGGTTCGGGCGAGGCCGCCGCGCGCGGCCCGCTCATGATCCGTCGCAGCAGCTTGCCATACGGTTTGTCGTCGACGAGCCGGCCACGCAGGTACGTCGCCTGGACGACGCCGGTCAGCGTCGAGCCCTGATAAGGCGTGACGGGATGACGGTGAGCGAGCGTCGCACCGTCCACGGTGAACTCCGCGTCGGGGTCGAAGACCACCAGGTCGGCGTCGCAGCCCACGGCGATGCGCCCCTTGTGCGGCAGGCCGACGAAGTCGGCGGGGCGCATCGCCATCAGCTCGGCGATCCGGCCCAGCGTCCAGCCGCGCTGCCGGGCCTCGGTCCACACCACCGGCAGGCCGAGCTGCACCGAGGCGATCCCGCCCCAGGCGGTGGCGAAGTCGCCGCTGGCGCGCTGCTTGAGCTCGGGAGCGCAGGGCGAGTGATCGGAGACGACGAAGTCGATCACTCCACTGTCAAGCGCGGCCCACAGCTGCTCTCGGTTGGCCGCGGAACGGATCGGCGGGCAGCACTTGTACTCAGTGGCCGCGTTGGGGATGTCCTCGGCGGCGAAGAACAGGTAGTGCGGGCATGTCTCGACGGTGACCCGCACGCCGCCGGCCTTCGCTTCCGCGATCAGCGGAAGGCTTTCGGCCGAGGAGAGATGCAGGATGTGCACGCGGGCCCCGGTCCGCCGCGCGACCGCCAGCACCCGCGTCACGGCCGCTGACTCGGCGGCGTCGGGCCGTGAGGCGAGGAAGGATGCGAACTCGGTCACCGGCGCGGCCTGAGCGGCGGCCGCGCCACCGGATTCGGAGTTCGCCGCCCCGACGCGCTCGTTCCCACGGTGCTGATCGATACGGCGCTGGTCGAGCGCGTGCTGGTCCTCGGCGTGCACGATCAGCAGGGCGCCGAGCTCCGCGGCCCGCCGCGCCGTGGCCTCGAACTCGACCGCGTCCAGAGCGGGGAACTCCGGCACCCCCGAATCCGCCAGGAAGCACTTGAACCCGAAGGCGCCCGCGTCGTACAGCGCGGCCAGCTCGGACCGGTTGCCGGGCACCGCGCCGCCCCAGAAACCGACGTCGATCGAGATCTGCTCCTTCGCGGCGGCCCGCTTCTCGGCCAGCGCGTCAGGGGTCGTGGTCGGCGGGATGGAGTTGAGCGGCATGTCGATCAGCGTCGTCACGCCGCCGAGCGCCGCCGCACGCGTCGCGCTGTCGAAACCCTCCCACTCGGTCCGGCCCGGCTCGTTGACGTGGACGTGCGTGTCGACGAGTCCCGGCAGCACGGCGAGCGAGCCGAGGTCGACCTCTCGGGCGGCCGAGACCGGGGCGCCATAAGGCAGGATCGCAGCGACGACTCCGCCGGACACGCACACGGCCGCGGGTTGTTCGCCGTCCGGCAGCACGACGCGCTGGGATCGCAGAACCAGGTCGAAGCGCCGACGCGGCGACATGCTCACTCCTCCGTCGAGCCGGCCGGGGCCGGCATGGCAGTGTAGGAGCGCCAGTCTGCGTGGTCTGAGATGTCGCGGTAAAGCCCTGGGGACTCGTGATACGTCCGACGGCGGATCATCGAGAGGCAGCCGGAGCCGTCTTCCAGCTCGATCACCCCCAGCTCGAGCTCGGCGGGCTCGGCCGGAAGCAACGACTCGCGCAGCACCTCCCACGGCACCTCGTACAGCTCACCCGCTATAGACACACCCCCGCCCGCACCGGTACTCGCGCCCGCGTCCGCATCCGTACGGACGCCTGCGCCCGCACCCACGCCCGCACCCACCTCCTGTGGGCCTGTTATTTCCGGGAGCTCAGCGAGCGCCGGAAACCGGTCGCCGACTGAGTAGAACCGGTATCTGGGCGCCGTCCGGACCACGCCGACGAACCGCGCCCCGGCCAGCAGATGATGCAGTGGCCCGCTCCGCATCGCGCCGCCGTTCAGGAACATCAGGGTCATGACGCGCCCACCGGACTACGACGCGCGCCCCGGCCTCTCGCGGGGGTCATGACGCGCCCGCCGCGCGACTGCGCCCGCCCCGCCCGCGCTCCTGGCCACTCCCCATCCCCAATCCCTGTGGGCCTGTTAATTCGAGGGACTCTCCTTCGCCGGCACGGCGCCCGCGATGCAGCGGGCCGTCGAGTTCTCGCAGCGGCCGCCCCGAGCCGCCGTGGGTCGCGGCGACGATCTCGGCGCAGATCGAGAGCGCGACCTCCTGCGGGCTGCTGCCTCCGAGATCCAGCCCGATCGGCGCGTGCAGGCGCGCAAGAAGCTCGTCTTCGACCCCTGCCTCACGCAGCCGCTCGGCCCGGTCCGCACAGGTGCGCCGCGAGCCGAGCGCCCCGACGTAACCGGCCTCGGACCGCAGCGCCTCGACGAGCGCCGGCACGTCGAACTTCGCGTCGTGCGTGAGCACGCAGATCGCGGTCCGGGCGTCGATCGAAGTCTGCGCGAGATAGCGATGCGGCCATTCGACGACCACCTCGTCCGCATCCGGCACGCGCTCGCGCGTCGCGAAGACCGGCCGCGCGTCGCACACCGTGACGTGGTAGCCCAGGAACTTCCCGGCCGTCGCGAGGGCGTCGGCGAACTGCACCGCGCCGAAGATCAACAGGCGTGGGCGCTCGTCGGCGGCCGGCTCGGCGATCGGCAGCGGGTCGGTGCGCGGATCGACTCTCCGGACCGCGACTTCGATCGAGCCGCCGCACGGCAGCCGCGGCGCGAACGGCTCGCCCTGTCCGTCGGGATCGAAGCGGCGGCGCGCCTGCCGTCCCGTGTCCAGTACAGCGAGACAAAGTTCGTACACGTCGGAGTCAACGCAGCCTGCTGATACGGTGCCAGCCGCCGTTCCCGCCGCGTCCACGGCGAACGCCGGGCCGAGGTCGCGCGGTGCGCTTCCGGCGATGGCGGTGACGGTCGCGAGGGCGTACGGCTCACCGCGGGTGTGCCAGCAGCGCAGGGTCTCCTCCAGGTCACGCATGCGCGTTCGCCTCCTGTTCGTGCGGCTCGTGCAGCGCGATGTGCTCGGGCCGGATGGGCACGCGGGTCAGCGCGAGGCCGGTCGCGTCGCGCACCGCCGCGGCGATCGCGGGCGTCGAGGAAAGCGTCGGCGGTTCGCCGGCGCCGCGCAGGCCGTAGGGCGAGGCCGGGTCGGGGTGCTCCAGGATCCGCATGCCGAGCGGCGGCATGTCGAGGATCGTGGGGATCAGATAGTCGGTGAAGGACGGATTGCGCACCTTCCCGTCGGCCGTGACGATCTCCTCCAGCACGGCCAGGCCGAGCCCTTGCGCCGTGCCGCCCTGGATCTGCCCTTCGAGGGCCAGCCGGTTGAGTATCCGGCCGACGTCCTGCACGACGTCGAGCTGCACGACGCGGATCAGGCCCAGCTCGACGTCCACGTCGACGACCGCGCGGTGCACGGCGAAGGCGAACTGGACGTGTGAGCTGCCCTGCCCGGTCAGCCGGTCGAGCGGTCCGGTCGGCCGGTGCCGGTACTCGCGGGTCTCCTCGATCGTGCCGTCGCCGAGGACGTCGGCAAGGTCGGCGACGGGTTCTCCGAGCATTGAAACGATCTTGCCGCCGATTAACGCAGAGCCCTGCGGCACGCCGATGCCGTGTTCGCGCGCAGTTTCGAAGACACGGTCGCGGACCGCTTCGCATGCGGCCTTGACCGCTCCCCCGGTCATGTACGACTGCCGGGAGGCGGATGAGGACCCTGATGAGCCGACGCGTGTGTCCGCGCGCTCGACCGTCACCTGCTCGACGCCGAGTTCGGTGCGCGCGATCTGCCCCTGGACCGTGACCAGCCCTTGGCCGACTTCGGCCGCCGCGGTGTGCACGCGAGCGACCGGCTCGCCGCGTTCGAGGGTGAGGGTCACGCGCGCGGTGGCGAAGTCGTCGAAGCCCTCTGAGTAGCAGATGTTCTTGATCCCGACGCCGTAGCCGACGCCTCGCCGCACACCCTCGCCGTGCGTGGTGTTGCCGTAGCCGCCCGGCAGCAGCGCCTTGCGGTCCGGCGCCTGCGGCATAGGCATGGTCCGCAGCTGCTCGAACATCTCCGACAGCGGCGCCGGGGAGTCGATCACTTGGCCGGTGGCGATAGTCGATCCCTGTTTCACTGCGTTGCGCGCGCGAAAGTCGAGCGGGTGCATGCCCAGGGCCGCAGCCAACGCGTCCATCTGTGATTCGTAGGCGAAGCACGCCTGTACCGCGCCGAAGCCGCGCATCGCGCCGCACGGCGGATTGTTCGTGTAGGCGCCGTAGGCGTCGATCGCGACGTGTTCGACTTCGTACGGTCCGGCGCCGAGGGAGGACGCATTGCCGACGACGGCTTCGGTGGTCGATGCGTAGGCGCCGCCGTCGAGCAGGATCTCGGCGATGACGTAGACGAGTGTGCCGTCGCGTCGCGCTCCGTGCGTGTAGCGCATGATCGCCGGATGACGATGAACGTGCCCGAAGAATGACTCCTGCCGGTTGTACACCATCCGGACCGGTTTTCCGGTACGCAGGGCGAGCATCGCGGCGTGGATCTGCACCGATAGGTCTTCGCGGCCTCCGAACGCTCCGCCGACGCCAGCGAGCGCCATGTGCACTCTCGGTTCCGGCAGGGCGAGGCAGGGTGCGATCTGTTCGAGGTCGGCGTGTAGCCACTGCGTGGCGACGTGCAGCTCCACGCCTCCGTCGGCCGTCGGATATGCGAGCCCTGCTTCGGGGCCGAGGAACGCTTGGTCCTGCATGCCGACCTGGTACTCACGGGTGACTTCCACGTCGGCGAGCGCGCGGACGGCCGGATCGGCCGGATCACCGCGCCGGATCGGCTGGTGGCGCACGAGATTCCCGCCGGGATGCACACGGGGGCTGGCCGGATCGAAGAGTGCGCTGCGCAGATCGGTGACCGCCGGGAGGACTTCGTACTCGACGAGGATCGCGTTCACGGCGCGTTGGGCCGTTTCCGCGTCGTCGGCTGCGACGATCGCGACCGGTTCGCCGTGATAGCGCACCTGGTCGATGGCGAGCACCGGGCAGTCCTGCACGATCAGGCCGTAGAACTTGCAGCCCGGCACGTCCTCGTGGGTGAGCACCGCACGCACTCCCGGCAGGGCGAGGGCGGGCGTGGTGTCGACGCGCTTAATCAGGGCTCTGGGATGCGGGCTGCGGAGCGTCGCGCCGTACAGCATGCCTTCGGCCCTCAGGTCGGAGGCGTACTCGAAGGTGCCGAGCGCCTTCGCGGCCGCGTCGGGTCTCAGAGGGCTGTCGCCCACGCCGCCGGGACGTTGCCGGCGACCGTTGCCGTTCATGGCCTGCGCTCCTTTCCTCAGCCTGCTCCCCCGGCTTGTTTGCTCAGCCTGCGGCCCTCATCCGGTCGCTGGCATACCGCGCCGCACGAGCCAGCTGCGCGGTGTCGGCGGTCAGCAGCTGCGCGTCTTCGACGATGGGCCGGCCGTGCACGGTCAGCAGCTTGAGCGGGGGCGGGGAGCCGAATACGAGGGCTGCGACGGGGTCGGCGATGTCGGCGTGCGGGAGCCCGTCGAGGCGCCACAGCGCGAGGTCGGCGCATTTGCCGGCCTCGAGCGATCCGATCTCGTGGGCGCGGCCGAGCAGTCGTGCGCCGCCGATGGTGCCGAGACGCAGCGCCGCCCGAGCGTCGAGCGCGCTGTCCGGATCCGGCGCCCCGGCGCGCAGCCGGGAGACATAGAGCGCGGAGCGCAGCTCCTCGACGAGCATTCCGGCCTCCTGCGAGGCGGGTCCGTCGACGCCGAGCCCGACCGGCGCTCCGGCGTCGATCAGGGCCTTGACGGGGGCGTGTCCGGATCCGAGCCGGGCGTTGGAACTCGGGCAGTGCGAGACGCCGGTTCCGGTGGCCGCGAGGCGTTTGACGGCGGTGTCGGAGAGGTGCACGCAGTGGGCCAGCCACACGTCGGGGCCGAGCCAGCCGAGGGATTCGGCGTATTCGGCGGGGGTGCAGCCGTGCTGCGCGGTGCAGAACTCTTCCTCGTCGGCGGTTTCGGCGAGGTGGGTGTGCAGCCGGACTCCGGTGCCGCGGGCCAGTTCCGCGGTGCGGATCATCAGTTCGCTGCTGGCCGAGAACGGCGAGCAGGGCGCGAGCGCGATGCGGGTGAGCGAGCCCGGGCGCGGATCGTGGTAGCGGCCGATGGCGTCCTGGCTGGCCTCCAGGATCGTGTCCAGGTCCTCGACCACCTCGTCGGGGGGCAGGCCGCCGGCGGAGGCGCCGCGGTCCATCGAGCCGCGGGTCGGGTCGAAGCGCAGGCCGATTCCGCGCGCCGCGATGATCGTCGTGCCGAGCAGGTCGCCGCGGCCGCGCGGGTAGAGGTAGTGGTGGTCGCTGCTGGTGGTGCACCCGGTGAGCGCAAGCCAGCCGAGCCCCGCCTGGGCCGCGGCGTATACGGCCTCTTCATCGATGCGCGCCCAGCGCGGGTAGAGGTGCGTGAGCCAGTCGAAGAGGGTCGAATCCTGGGCGAGGCCGCGGAAGATCCACTGGTAAAGGTGATGATGGGTGTTGACAAGGCCCGGGGTGAGCAGACAGCCGGAGCCGTCGACCACGCGCGGCGCCGGTCCGCCGCCCGAGGGAGCGAGCTTCGCCTCGCGCGGCGCGGGTCCGGGGCCGACGGCTCTGATCACGCCATGGGTCGCGATCACGTGCCCGGTGCGGTATTCGGTGTTGCCGGCGTCGACGGTCGCGATGGCGCAGCCCTCGATGATGAGCGCCGGGCTGGTGTTCTCGATCATTTGGCGCTCACCTGCTCGTGCGCGGCACGAAGCTCTGCAGCGGCCCGGTGCACCGCCTCGATGATCTTCTCGTATCCGGTGCAGCGACACAGGTTGCCGGCCAGCGCTTCGCGGATCATCGCGTCGTCGAGCCGATCGGCTGGACGCGCATCGTGAACGAGATCGTGTACTGCGACGATCAGGCCCGGGGTGCAGAAGCCGCATTGCACCGCACCGCATTCGATGAACGCTCGCTGTACCGCATCGGGCACGCCATCCTCGGCGAGCCCCTCCACGGTACGGACTTCGCGCCCCTGAGCCTGCCCGGCCGCGACGAGGCAGGAGCAGACCGTCTCACCGTCGAGATACACGGTGCAGGACCCGCACTCGCCCTGCTCACACGCGTTTTTCGTGCCCGGCTGGTCGAAGTGCTCGCGCAGGGCGGTAAGCAGGCTGATTCCGGCGGGCACCGCCCTGGCCCTGCGCGCGCTGCCGTTGATCGTCATTGTGAGGTCGATGGCGTGGTTCACGATGGAGGCGTTCACGATGGAGGCGTTCATTGCGGGCTCTGTCATGCCGGAACGGGTTCCCTGTCTCGGTCGGCGGCACCGGTAGTGCGGATCCAGCGCAACGCGCGGGTCGCCAGCACGGCAAGCGCGTGGCGGCGGTAGGCGGCCGTGCCGCGTACGTCGTCGATCGGGCTGGCCGCGTCGGCGACCAGCTCGCCGAACCGGCGCGCCGCCGAGACCGGCACAGTGAGGTTCGTCCAGTCCAGCGCCCCGGCCAGGAAGCGCTCCGCAGCGCGGGCGGCCAGCGGTGTCGGCCCGGCCGAGCCGATGCCGGTGCCGACCGTGCGCCGGTCCAGGTCGAGGGCGAGCGCGAAGGAGCACACCGCGATCACCATCGCGTTGCGGGAGCCGACCTTCGCGAACTGCTGCGGCCCGGCCGCGGTCGGGATGAGCACGGCGCGGATCAGCTCGTCCGACGCCAGCGCCGAGCGCTTGACCCCGGTGAAGAAGCCGCCGATCGGGATGTGCCGCACGCCGCGGAAGGACTCCGCCTCGACCACGGCCCCGGTGGCCAGCAGCGCGGGATGCGCGTCGCCGGCGGGAGAGGCGGTGCCCAGGTTCCCGCCCACGGTGGCGCGGTTGCGGATCTGCGGCGAGCCGACCGTGCGCGCGGCCATCGCCAGGGCGGGCAGGCGGTCGGCCAGGTCGGAGATGATCCGCGCGTAGGGCACCGCGGCGCCGAGGTGGACCGTGCCGCCGACCACGTCCCACTCCTTCAGCTCCCTGATCCGGCCGAGGTCGAGCAGGGCGCTCGGCCGGCGCAGGTCGAAGTTCAGCTCGACCATCACGTCGGTGCCGCCCGCGATCGGCACGGCGTCCGGGCGCGCGGCCTTGGTCTCCAGGGCCTCGGCCCAGCTGGTGGGGGCGAAGAACTCCATCGGTCGCGCCGCTCCTGCCTTTCCTCTTCTCGTCGCCTTCTTCTTCCGGTCGCCGTCCTCTTCTGGTCGCCGGTCACTCCCAGGCACCGGGGTCCGGCGGCGCACCGGCTCGGGAGAGGGTGCCTTCGATCAGGCCGTACGGCCGGTCGGCGGCGTAGAAGACCTCGTTCTCGTTGGTCAGGCCGAACGGCGCGAGGTCCACGGCGAAGTGGTGCCGGTTGGGCAGGACGAGTCTGACCTCCGCGACCCGGTCGTCCTGCGACAGCAGCCGCTCCCCCATCGCGTAGAGGGTCTGCTGCAGGGAGAGGCTGTGCGTGTCTGCGAACGCTGTCATCAGGGCGGCGCGGGCACGCGCGTAGGACTTGTCCCAATCGGCCTCCGGTGCCGACTCAGCCGAATCGGTGTGACGCCACCGGGCGTCCACCGCCGTGGCCAGGACGCGATCGGTGGTTTCCGCGAGCGTGGTGTATTCGTCCTTGTAGAAGCCGTGGAACTCGGAGCCCGCGGTGTTGAGTACGACCAGGTCCTTCAGGCCGCTGACCACGGTGCTGCGGCCGTCGGCGTCGGCGTGGACGAGCACCGTGCGCACCTCGCGGCCGCCGCGCACGAAGGAGTGCCGGCTTTCGGCGCCGGGGATGCGGTCCCACGCGTACTCCTCGACGGCGATCCGCGCGTGGCCGATGTACGGGCAGGTGCTCAGGAAGTGGCGGGTGAGCAGCAGCGCGAACTCTTCCGCGGTGGCCACGCCGTGCTGCCTGGCGAGCGCGTAGACGGCGTTCTTCTGCGCGTCGGTGGTCAGCACCTTGGCGTTGTCGCCGGTCAGGTGCGTGTCGGCCTGGTCGCCGCTGAGCGCGACGCTGACGGCGAGGTCCTTGAGCGCGTGCTCGGCCCCGTTTCTGGAGACGTGCACGATGCGCACCTCGGCCTTGCCGTAGCGCGCCGGGCCGAGGACGACAGAACTCGACCTCTGATACAGCACGTCAGCTTCCCCGGTAGGTGGAGTAGGCGAAGGGGCTCAGCAGCAGCGGGACGTGGTAGTGCGCGGCCGCGTCGGTGATCCGGAAACCGACCGCCACCTCCGGATAGAAGAACTCTTTGACGCCGCGCGCCGCGAAGTAGCCCGCGGTGTCGAAGACCAGCCGGTACGTCCCGCCCGCGCCGCCGCCGTCCGCCGCCGGCGCCGCGACACCGAGATCCAGGCCGGCGAACGCCTCACGCACGCGACCCTCTCGGTCGGTGCGGGTCTCGGCGAGAGTGGCCCAGCCGCGCTCGGTGGCGGCCTCGAGGCGAACGGACAGGCCGGCGGCCGGTTGTCCGAGAGCTGCGTCGAGTACGTGTGTGGACAGGCTCACCATCACGACCAGGTCCCCTCCGCGAGGCCGAGAAGCAGCTTGTCGAGCCGCAGCCGTACGATCTGGCTCAGTTCATCGCGCACCACCGCCTGTTCGGTCGGTTCATCGTGTTCGAGGCGGCCGAGCGCGGCGGCGAGCAGCTGCGCCGCGGTGCGTCCGGTCGCGCGGATCAGGTAGACATGGCCGAACTTGGCCTCGTAGGCGGCGTTCGCCGCGTCGAGTCGCGCCGCGGTCCGCGCGTCGGCGTGCGCGGCGCCGGCCTGCTCGGCCCGCGACCACGCCGCCTCACGCCCGGCGCCGGCGGCCCTTTCGCCGATGCGGGGATGCGCCGCCAGCGCTTCGAGGATGGCGGACCAGTCGAGCGCGGCGAGCTGAGCCTGCGCGGCCCGATGCAGGTCCGCGTCCTCGGCGAACGGCCGGGCGGCGGTCATCGCGGCGATCCAGCGCCGCGCAGCGCAGCAGGTGCCGAGCGCATTCCCGGCGTCACCCTCCGGCAAAGCGTTGAAGCGGGCCAGCCCGGTGCGCACGGACGCGGGCGCGCCCACATTCGCGCCCGCACCCGACTCCCGCGCCACCACGCCCACCGGCCACATCCGTTCACGCCCTGCGGCTGCAAGCACGCTCGTCCGCGAGCAGTCGCGCCCTCGCGCACCGCCGCCGCAGCGGCCGTCCGCGGCCGCTGTCCGATCCGGTCACCTCTCGCAGCCCAGTCAATCCCCCGCTGACCTCGGCATCCATGGGCCGATGGCACGAAGCGGCGAACCGCGGCGGCACGCTGGCGTTGGAGGTTCCTACGAGAAGCCCAGGCGGCTAGGGTGACTGGTAAGGCCGCGACATCCAGCCGTGAGAGGCGGTCTGCCCGCGGACGAGGGGAACTGCTCGGATGCGCTTACGGGACCTGGTCGAGGCGTCGCCGCCGGGGCTGACGCCGGTCACCGGCGCGCCCGGGCTCGACCGCGAGCTCGGCTCGGTGATGGTGACCGACCTGCCGGACCCGAGCCGCTACCTGCGCGGCGGCGAGCTGGTGGTCTCCGGACTGGTGTGGCTCGCCGACCAGCGCAAGTCCGCGACCGAGCACTGCGAGCTGTTCGTCGGCGCGATCGCGAAGGCGGGCTGCGCGGGCCTGGCGGCCGGGGACACGACGGACGCGCCGCTGCCGCGCGAGCTGCTGGCCTCCTGCACCCGCTACGGGGTGCCGCTGCTGCACGTGCCCGCGAAGCTGGCGTTCGCGGACCTGACCGAGTGGATCTCCCGGCGGATCTCGGCCGAGCGGGCGGGGGACGCGGGCGAGCTGCTGGCCAGGCACCGCCGGCTGGTGGCCGCCGAGGCGCAGCAGGGCATGTCCGGGATCGTGCGGCTGATCGCGCAGGAGACCGGGATGGCCTGCGGCGTGATCACCGCGGCCGGCGAGCTGGTCGCGGCGCACGACGGGCAGCAGCCGAGCGCGGCGGCGCGGGCGGCGATCGCGCGCGAGGCGCTGCGGACGGCAGCCCAGCCGGAGCGGCTGGTCGAGTATCGCGGCCGGGCGTACTCGGTGTACACGGTGCCCGGGCGGCCGGGCACGCCGGTCACCGACTGGTACGCGTTGTTCGAGGGCGATTGGCGGGCGTGGCCGCGGCAGCGCCGGGACGCGGCCCGGAGCGCCGCGCGGTTGATCGGCGCGGAGCGGGCCCGGCTGGCGGAAGGGCAGCGGGCGCTGCGCCGGGTCGGCCGGGAGCTGGTCACCCTGGCGGCCGCGGCCGGGCCGACCGCGGAGATAGGGGCGCGGCTGACGGTCGCCGGTCTCGATCCGGCCGCGGGACTGCGGGCGATCGCGGTAGCGGTCACGGTCGCGAACGGCGCGCCGGGCTCGAACGGCGGGAACGGCGGGGCGGGCGCGGTATCCGGAGGGACGGTGTCCGGAGGGGTCGGCGGGCCGCAGGTCGGCAGGCTCGCGCGGGTGCTGGTCGAGGCGGCGGAGGCGCAGACTCCGGTGCCGATCGCGGTCTTCGGCCCGAGCGCCGGATCGCCGCCGAACGAGCCGGACGAGGAGGCCAGGCGCGACGCGCGCTCGGCGCGGGACGACGGCGCGAGCGGCGATCCGTGGCTCGGCGCGGCATACGCGGTGGCGCTCAGCGCGGATCCTCTTCTGCTGACGCCGACGGCTTCCGAGGGCGAGGCGGGCACGCGCGGCGACGCTCCCTCCGGTCCGACCGGCTCCGGCGCGCCGACAGCGGCCGCAACGGCGACGACCACGGCCTCCGCCCGGGCTCCGTCCGCGACGGCGGCGACCCTGCGCGCCCGGCTCACCGCCCTCTCCCCCGGTCTCGGCCGCAGCCGCGTCGCGGTCGGGCTCAGCGACCGGTTCACCCAGGCCGCGGACCTGGCCGGGGCGATCGAGGAAGCCCGGCTCGCGCTGCGGCTGGCCATGCGCCGCCCCGGCCGGCTGGAGCTGACCGAGCACGACGAGCTGGCCTCGCACCTGGTGCTGCTCGCGCATGTGCCGGACGAGCTGCGGCGCGGGTACCGCGACCGGCTGCTCGGTCCGCTGCGCGCGTACGACACCAGGCACCATTCGCAGCTGGAGGAGACGCTGGACCGGTTCCTCGGCTGTTCGGCCTCATGGAGCAGGTGCGCGCACGAGATGCACATCCACGTCAACACGCTGCGGTACCGGATCGAGAAGATCAACCAGCTGACCGGCCGGGATCTGGCCAGGCTCGACCACCAGGTGGACTTCTATCTCGCGCTGCGGGCGCGATGACGGCCGCGGGCGAAGGCCCCGGCGACGGCGCCGCCGCGCTGATCCTGGCCGCCGGGGCCGGAACGCGGATGGGCGGGCCGAAGGCGCTGCTGGAGTTCCGGGGCCGGCTGCTGATCGAGCGCGCGATCGACACGGCGCGCGCGGGCGGTTGCGGGCAGGTCGTCGCGGTGCTGGGCGCGGCGGCCGAGCAGGTGCGGCAGCGCGCCGACCTTCGCGGGGCCCGGGTCGTGGTCAATCAGGGCTGGAATGAAGGCGTCGGCTCGTCGCTGCGGGCCGGGCTGGCCGCGCTCGGCTCAGAGTTCGATGATGCGCAGGCCGTACCGATCGACGCGGCGCTCGTCCTCCTCGTCGACCAGCCGATGGTCGGCGCGGATGCGGTACACGCGGTGCTCGCCGCATGGCGCGGTGGCGCGCGACTGGCCGCCGCGTCGTATGCGGGTCAGCGAGGCCATCCCGTCCTGCTTGGCCGCGAGCACTGGGCCGCGGCGGAGCGGGGCGCGGTCGGCGACGTGGGCGCGCGAGCCTTCCTCGCCGCGAACGCCGCGCAGCTCGTCCTCGTCCCCTGCGACGCTCTCGCCGATCCGCGCGACCTCGACGCGCCAGCGGACCTCAACGCGTGACGCCGCGGCTTCGCGCAACGGTCCCCCCGCGTGCCGCTGCGTCATTCATCCGGCACACGCCGTCGCCGCTGTCCAACCGGTGACGCCTGATACCGATACTGTCTTCCTCCAATGAGCCTGATTCCTCTGCTGCTGCTGGCCGACAGCCGCCTGCCCGGCGGGATGCACGCGCATTCCGGCGGGCTGGAGGCGGCCGTCGCGGCGGGCCGCGTGTACGACGCCGAGTCCCTGCGCGCCTTCCTGCTCGGCCGCCTCACCAGCGTCGGCCTCACCTGTGCCGCCTTCGCCGCGGCGGCGGCGCTGGAGCTGAGCGGCGGGGTCGTGGTCGGCGAGGACGGATTCCAGTCCCGCGAGGCCGCGGCGCTGGACGAGGAGTACGACGCGCGCACGCCCTCGGCGCGGCAGCGCGAAACCTCACGCGCCCTCGGGCGGCACCTGCTGCGCGCGGTGCGGGCCGGATGGCCGAGCGTGCTGCTCGACGCGGTCGCCGCGCTGCACCCGGACGGCCCGCACCAGCCGATCGCGTTCGGCGCGGCCGCGGCGGTAGCAGGGCTCGACCCCGGCGGCACGTCCTCGGCTGCGGCGCTCGGGTCGATCACCGGTCCGGCGCACGCGGCGACGCGGCTGCTCGGGCTCGACCCGGACTCCGTCACCGCCGTGCTGGCCTCCCTGGCCGGGCAGGTGGAGCAGGTGGCGGCCGCCGCGGCCAAGGCGGCGCGCGGCCCGGTCGAGGAGCTGCCCGCGGTCTGCGCGCCGCTGCTGAGCATCTCCGCGGAGCACCGCCGGACCTGGGAGGTGCGTCTCTTTGCCTCGTGAGGTTCCGCAGGGCGAGCACCAGAACCGCGGCACGCTGCGCGTCGGCGTCGGCGGACCGGTCGGCTCCGGAAAGACGACCCTCATCGCAGGACTCTGCTCCGCGTTGCGCGCCGAGCTTTCCCTGGCCGTGGTTCTCAACGACCCCGACATGCAGACGGACACCGACTTGCTGCTGAGACACGGCGCGCTGGAACCGGACCGGATCGCCGCGGTGCGGTCCGGCTGCGCCCCGCAGGCCGCCATCCGCGACGACATCCGGGCCAACGCCGACGCCGCCGCGGCGCTGGAGGCGCGCTTCGCTCCGGACCTGCTGCTGATCGAGAGCGGCGGCACCGATCTCGGCGCGACGTTCAGCAGGGGCCTGACCGACCGGGCGGTGTTCGTGCTCGACGTCGCGGCCGGGGACCGTACCGCGCACAAGGCGGGCCCGGGCGTCACCAACGCGGACCTGCTGGTGGTCAACAAGACGGATCTCGCCGGGCCGGTGCACGCTGACCTCGACGTGCTGCGCCGGGATGCCGCGGCGAGGAGGGGCGAGGCCCCGACGGTGTTCGTTTCGCTCGCCGAGCACCCGGGCGCTCCGGCGATCGCCGACTGGATCAGGAAGCTGCTGGCCGAGCGCAGGCTCACGGCCGCGGCTGCTGCCGGTGCGACTGCTGGCGCGGCCGCCGGCTCGACGACCGGTCCCGGCGGTGAGGCGGCCGGCTCGTGAGGGCATCTGCACGCATCGTCGCGCGTCGCCAGCCCGACGGCACGACCAGGCTGACCACGCTCGCCGGGGAGGCGCCGCTGCTGGTGCGGCGCGTGACCGGACGCGGCTCCGGCTTCGGTCCCGGCTTCGCCGGCCTTTCCGGCCCGGACCTGCTCAGCGGGCACGGCGGCGGCGACGGCGCGCCCGCCCCGGCCCAGGTGTGCCTGGTCGGCGGCTCGGCCGGCCCGCTGGGCGGGGACGCGCTGCGCTGCTCGGTCGACCTCGGTCCCGGGGCGCGGCTGGAGGTGCACGGCGTCTCCGCGTCGATCGCGCTGCCCGGCCCGAACGGGCGCGAGTCGAGCCTGGAGATCCAGGCGCGGGTCGGTGAGGGCGGCGCGCTGTACTGGTCGCCGCAGGCGCTGGTCGCCGCGCGCGGCGCGCGGCACCGCACCTTCGCCAGGGTCGAGCTGGCCGCCGACGCCCGGCTCGTGTGGCGCGACGAGCTGGTCCTCGGCCGCGACGGCGAGGAACCCGGCTCGGTCTCGACGCGGCTGCGGGTGGTGCGGGCCGGGAGGGTCCTGCTCGACCGCGAGGTCGCGATGGGTCCGCGCCACCCCGGCTCGCTCGGGCCGGCCGGCAGCGGCGGGCATCGCGCGGTGGGTGTGATGCTGATCGTCGATCCCGCCTGGGCCGGCGAGCCGTCGCCGCACGCTGACTACCCGGGCGTCACGGCGCAGGACGACCCGGGCGTCGCCGTCGCGGCCATGCGCCTGTCCGGTCCCGGGGTGCTGATCAGCGCCGCGGCCGCGGACGGTGCGGCGCTCTCCCGCGTCCTCGACGCGGCGCGGTAGCGATGGCGCGGCAGCTGCCTGCTCCGGGTTCTTTCGAGCCAGTCGGCGCGGTATGCGCGGGGAATGCGACGGGCCGCGGGTATGTTGATGAGGGCAAACGCCGGACAGGGAGAGTGCGATGGCGACGGTCGAATTGACCACGGAGAACTTCGAGCAGACCGTGTCGGGCGACGGCATCACCTTGGTCGACTTCTGGGCGTCCTGGTGCGGTCCGTGCCGGATGTTCGCGCCCATCTACGACCGCGCGTCGGAGCGGCACGCGGACATCACCTTCGGCAAGGTCGACACCGAGGCGCAGCCCGAGCTGGCCGGGGCGTTCAACATCTCCGCGATCCCGACGCTGATGATCGCGCGGGACGGGATCGTGGTGTACTCGCAGGCCGGGGCGCTGCCCGAGCCGGCTCTCGAGGAGCTGATCGGCAAGGCGCGCGAGCTGGACATGGACGACGTGCGCCGGCAGATCGAGGCCCAGGCCGCCGAGAACGCCCAGAAATAGGGCGCCTAAGTCGACCCGGCGCCTACGTCAGCTCCGCTCCTAAGTCAGCACCGGGCGATAGGAGCGGCACGTTCGCGGGCCGGGCGGCGCGGTGCGGAAACGCTTGAAGAGCGTTTTCCGCGCCGCGCCGCCTTTCGCGTCCGGCTTTCGGGTTGGGCCATCCGCAGGAAGTCCGCTCCGGGGTCTGTGGCCGGCCGCCCATCGTCGGTACGGTGGGTGCGTCAAGCCCTGAGCAGGGCTTCGTTTCGCGTTGGGTGGGGCCGGGAGGGGCGTGGAGGTGACGCCCGTGCAGCGGTTACGGATCGCCGTGTCCTCGCAAGGCGGCTGCCAGGTCGTGGACGTCGGCGGCGAGGTGGACATGTCGACCTGCGCGCAGCTGTCCGCGGCCCTCGAGCGAGGCAGGGAACCGGGTGTGCCGCTGGTCGCGGACCTGGCGGACGTGGAGTTCTTCGACGCGAGCGGGCTGCGGGTGCTGCTCGCGGCGAACGACGGCGGCCCGCGATGGGGCTCACCGCTGCGGGTGGTGCCCTCCCGCGCCGTGTATCGGGTCATCGAGGTCGCCGGTGCGCGGCACCTGCTGGCGGTTTTCCCGAACCGTCTGCGGGCTCTGGAGGGTGGACCTGACCGGAGTGAGCCATCTGGCGAGCGCGGGAGTGGCCGTCTTGCACCGGCAGAGCGCCGCGCACGAGGCCAACGGCACGGCGTTGCGCCTGTACGCCCCGGCGGCGAGTCCGGCGGAGCGTGATCCTCACCCTGGTCGAGCTTGAGCACATGACTCAGGACCCGCACTTCCCGGACCCGGGCGGGAACGGCGCGGACCCGGGAAGTGCCGACCAGCCCGGCGACTAGCGCATGTGCGGGTAGGTGTAGTCGGTCGGCGGGACGAAGGTCTCCTTGATCGAGCGGGTGCTGGTCCAGCGCAGCAGGTTCTGCGCCGACCCGGCCTTGTCGTTGGTGCCCGAGGCGCGGCCGCCGCCGAACGGCTGCTGGCCCACGACGGCGCCGGTCGGCTTGTCGTTGACGTAGAAGTTGCCCGCGGCGAAGCGCAGCCGCTCGGCCGCCTCGGCGATCACCGCGCGGTCCGTGGCCATGATCGAGCCGGTCAGCGCGTACGCCGAGGAGCCGTCGATCTGCTCCATGACCTTGCCGAAGTCGGGCTCGTCGTAGACGAAGACGGACAGGATCGGGCCGAAGTACTCGGTGGTGAAGATCTCGTCCGCGGGGTCGGCGCCGGTCAGCACGGTCGGGCGGACGAAGTAGCCGGTCGCGTCGCTGTACGTGCCGCCGGCCTCGATCGTGATGCCCTCGGTGGCGCGCGCCCGGTCGAGCGCGGCCTTGTGCTTGTCGAAGGCGCGCCGGTCGATGACCGCGCCCATGAAGTTGGACAGGTCGGTCACCGGGCCCATGGTCAGCGCCTCGACCTCGGCGACCAGGTCGTCACGCAGCCGGTTCCACATCGCGCGCGGCAGGTAGGCGCGCGAGGCGGCCGAGCACTTCTGGCCCTGATATTCGAAGGCGCCGCGGGTGAGCGCGGTCTTGACGGTCGCGGGGTCGGCGGAGGGGTGTACCAGCACGAAGTCCTTGCCGCCGGTCTCGCCGACCAGGCGCGGGTAGGTGCGGTACGAGGCGATGTTCTCCCCGACGGTGCGCCACAGGTGCTGGAAGGTCTTGGTGGAGCCGGTGAAGTGGATCGCGGCCAGGTCGGGGTGGCGCAGCGCGACCTCGGAGACCGGGATTCCGCTGCCGGTCACCAGGTTGATCACGCCGGGGGGCAGGCCGGCGGCCTCGAGCAGCCGCATCAGGAAGTGCGCGGAGAACTGCTGGGTGACCGAGGGCTTCCAGAGCACCGTGTTGCCCATGAGCGCGGGGGCGGTGGGCAGGTTGGCGGCGATCGCGGTGAAGTTGAACGGGGTGATCGCGTAGACGAAGCCCTCCAGCGGCCGGTGGTCGGTACGGTTCCACACCCCGGGGCCGGAGATCGGCTGCTCGGCCAGGATCTGCCGGGCGAAGTGCACGTTGAAGCGCCAGAAGTCGGCCAGTTCGCAGGCGGCGTCGATCTCGGCCTGCTGTGCGGTCTTGGACTGTCCGAGCATCGTCGCGGCGTTGAGGGTGGCCCGCCAGGGGCCGCAGAGCAGGTCGGCGGCCTTGAGGAAGATCGCGGCGCGGTCGTCGAAGGACAGGGCGCGCCAGTCGCGGGCGGCCGCTGCGGCGGCGTCGATCGCGGCGCGCGCGTCGTCCTCGGTGGCCTCGGCGAGGGTGCCGAGCACGGAGCGGTGCTCGTGCGGCTGGACCACGTCGAGCTTGCCGCCGCCGCCCATCCGCTGCACGCCGCCGATGGTCATGGTCAGGTCGACCGGGTGGCCCGCGAGGTCGCCCAGGGCGCGCACCAGCTTCTCGCGCTCCGGGCTGCCCGGGGCGTAGCCGAGCACCGGCTCGTTCACGGGGGCGGGGACCTGGGTGACGGCGTCCATGGGGCTCCTCGGGTGAATCGCTCTTGGGGTAAGTGGTCTGCCCGGGCTGCGGCTCAGCGGCCGAGCAGGGCGCGCAGGAAGAAGGCGACGTTCGCGGGGCGCTCGGCGAGCCGGCGCATGAAGTACCCGTACCAATCCGTACCAAAAGGCACGTACACGCGCACCCGCTCGCCCTGGCGCGCGAGTTCGCGCTGCAGGTCGGCGCGGATGCCGTAGAGCATCTGGAACTCGTATTCGCCGGGCTCGCGGCGCGCGTCGCGCGAGGCCCACTTGGCCCCCGCGATCATGCGCGAGTCATGACTGGCGATCATCGGATAACCGCCGCCGGCCATGAGAATCTCGGCGCACTTGAGGTAAGCGGCGTCGACCTCTGCCTTGCGCGCGTGCGCGACCTCCGGGGGTTCCGCGTATGCGCCCTTGACCAGCCGGACCCGTGAGCCGGGATAGGCCAGGTCGCGGGCGTCCTGCGGGGTGCGCAGCAGCATCGACTGGAGCACGGCGCCGACCCACGGGAAGTCCTGGCGCAGCTCGCGCAGGATGTGCAGCGTCGAGTCGATGGTGGTGTGGTCCTCCATGTCGAGGGTCACCGTCGTGGCGGCCGCGGCGGCCGCCTCGCAGATCGCCCGCGCGTTCTCCAGGGCCAGTTTCTCGCCGACGTCGGGCAGCGCCTGGCCGAGCGCGGAGAGCTTGACCGAGACCTCGGCGCAGTCGGCCAGGCCGTTGCGGTGCAGGACGGTCAGCAGCTCGATGTAGGCGTCCCGGATCGCGGTGGCCTGGGCGGCGTCGCGGGTGTCCTCGCCGAGGTGGTCGAGCGTCACGGTCAGGCCGTCGGCCCGCAGGGCGCGCACGGCGCGGATCGCCGACTCGATGCTCTCCCCCGCCACGAAGCGGTCCACGACGCGCCGGGTCACTGGGATGCCGACGATCGCGCTGCGCACCCGGGGGCTGCGCGAGGCCTTGAGCAAGAAGGACGAGAGCACGGGCACTGCTTGCCTCCTGCGGATGGGGATCAGGACGGGTCGGCTGCGGACTACAGGCCCACGGTACGAAAGCCGGGTCGGCCCGACGAGATACCCATGTCGAGGCGAAGGCATGAATTTCTCATACACTTGTATGAGGCAATACCGAGCACATCGGACAACCGCTCAGCACTGACGAGATGGAGGTGACCCGTGATCGGGCCGGACCTGCAGGACCTCGTCGACGGCGCGGCACTGATCTCGGGCGCCCCGGTGACGCTGGAGGACCGCGAGTTCAACCTGGTCGCGGTGAGCGCGCATCAGCGGCCGGGCGACACGGTACGCCAGGACTCGATCATGCACCGGCGCGCGACGGCGGAGGTGCGCAGGTACTTCGAGTCGTTCGGCATCGCACACGCGCCGGGTCCGGTCAGCATCCCGCCCGATCCGGCGCGCGGGCTGCTCGGCCGGCTGTGCATCCCGGTGCGCTGGCAGTCCGTCACCTACGGATATCTGTGGCTGCTGGAGGACCCGGAGGCCGGGGCGGGCAACGGTCACCCGATGCCGCTGCCGGAGCTCGTCGCGGCGGCCGCGCGGGCCGGGGGCGAGATGGCGCGGCGCTCGCGGCTGCGCGAGGACCTGGGCTGGAAGGTCGGCGACCTGCTGTCGACGTACCCTGAGACGCGGGCGCGGGCGGCCGAGGAGATCGCCGAATCCTGGTCGATGCCGCCGGGTACGCCGGTGGCCGCGGTCGCGGTGCGCTCGGCGGGCAAGGGCGACCCGGTGTTCGTGAACGCCTGGCGGCTGCCGCGCACGATCCTGGTCGGCTCCGGCGAGCACGCGTCGACGTTCATCGTTCCGCTCTCCGCGCCCGGCGACCTGGCCGCCGCGCGCGGCATCACCCGCTCGGCCTTCGCCGCGCTCACCGCGTCGATTGCCGGAGCATCGGTCCCGACGCCGGCGGCAGGCATCGGCGGCGCGGTCGCAGGCCTCGTACAGGCGCGCGAGAGCTGGCTGCAGGCCCGGATCGCGGCGCGCGTCGCGGCGAGCCGGAACGCGGCGGCGCCGCTGGTGCTGGAGTGGCCGGAACTGGGTGTGCACCGGCTGCTCGGCGCGGGCACGGACGCGGCGTTGCGGGAGGCGGTGCTCACCTCCGGGGTGGCGGCGCTCCTGGCGGAAGGCGGCCCCGAGCTCGTGCGTACGGCCAAGTCCTACCTGGACTCGGCGGGCAGCGCGCAACGCACCGCGCAGGCGCTCGGCATCCACCGGCAGACCCTCTACCACCGGCTGGAGCGGATCGAGCGGATCAGCGGCCTGAGCCTCGACTCGGGCCAGGACCGGCTGCAACTGCACCTGGCGCTGACCCTGCTGCCCGGTCTGGATCACTGAGCCACGCGCCGCGATCCGCCCTGTCGTAAATGCGCCTCTTGACAGAAGCCTCACCCGGGTGTCCGTTATCGGAGCAGAATGTTGAGTTAATGTGACATTTTGTGTTCGTTTCGCAGCCCTAGATGAGGACATTACCCATGCGAATCCGGACAACGAGGTCACGGACGGCGCGACCTCGCACCTGGCGCGCGGCGCTGGCCGCGATCAGCTCCCTGAGCATCGCCGGCGCGGCGCTCGTCGCCGCCCCGGCCCCCGCGCACGCGGCCGCCACCACGGTCTCCGTCAACGGCGGGTCCGGCGGGCGCACCTTCGACGGCATCGGCGCGATCAGCGGCGGCGGCGGCAACTCCCGGCTGCTGGTCGACTACCCCGAGCCCGAGCGCAGCCAGATCCTGGACTACCTCTTCAAGCCCGGCTACGGCGCCGACCTGCAGATCCTCAAGGTGGAGATCGGCGGCGACACCAACTCGACGGACGGCTCCGAGTCGAGCATCGAGCACACCGCCGGCTCGGTCGACTGCACCACCGGCTACGAGTGGTGGCTGATGCGGCAGGCCAAGGCGCGCAACCCGAACATCAAGCTCTACGGCCTGGCCTGGGGCGCGCCCGGCTGGGTCGGCAGCACCTTCTGGACCACGAACACGGTCGACTACCTGGTCTCCTGGCTCGGCTGCGCCAAGCAGAACGGTTTGAGCGTCGACTACCTCGGCGGCTGGAACGAGCGCGGCTACAACATCTCCTGGTACGAGCAGCTTCGCAGCACCCTCAACTCCAGCGGCTACTCGGCCGTGCGGATCGTCGGCGCGGACTCGGACTGGTCGATCGCCACGGACGTCGACTCGAACTCGACCTTCGCGGCCGCGGTGAACATCCTCGGCGCGCACTATCCCTGCGGCGGCGACGGCGGTTCAGCCGATACGTGCTCGACGACGAGCGCCGCGCTCTCCAGCGGCAAGCAGCTGTGGGCCAGCGAGAACGGCTCGCAGGACGAGGACTCCGGCGCGCCGGCGCTGATCCGCTCGATCGTGCGCGGCTACACCGACGCGAAGATGACCGCGTACATCAACTGGCCGCTGGCCGCCGGGATCTACCCGAACCTCGGCTACGACACCACCGGCCTGATGGTGGCCAACTCGCCGTGGTCCGGCTGGTACGACGTCGGCACCGAGACCTGGGCTACCGCGCAGGTGACCCAGTTCACCGCGCCCGGCTGGCAGTTCCTCGACTCGGGCAGCGGCTACCTCGGCGGCAGCGAGGCGAACGGCGCCTACGTGACGCTCAAGTCGACCAACGGCAGCGACTACTCGACGATCCTGGAGACCACGACGGCCGGCGCCGCGCAGACCGTCACGTTCAACGTCTCCGGCGGGCTCTCGACCGGGACCGTGCACGTGTGGACGACCAACCTCGCCTCGCACGATCCCTCGACGTACCTCGTGCACGCCGGCGACGTGACGCCGTCTTCGGGCTCGTACACGCTCACCCTGCAGCCCGGCTACATCTACACGGTCACGACCACCAGCGGTCAGGGCAAGGGCGCCGCCCAGCCGCCGGCCAAGGCGTCGCTGGCCCTCCCCTACTCCGACTCCTTCGACTCGACCGCGGCCGGCCAGTCTCCGGCGTACCTCTCCGACCAGGACGGCTCGTTCCAGGCCGAGCCGTGCACCGGCCGCTCCGGGCTGTGCGTGCGGCAGATGGCCGCGCAGGCCCCGGTCAACTGGGACGATCCCGCCACCCCGTACACCACGCTCGGCGACCTGAGCTGGACCAACTACACCGTGAGCGCCGACGCCCTGATGGAGCAGGCCGGCTCGGTGCAGCTGATGGCCCGGGTCAACACCCAGCACCCCTTCTCCGTGGCCGGGATCACGGCGTACTACCTGCAGCTCTCGTCCACCGGCGGGTGGTCGATCGTGAAGAACTCGTACAACGCGACCCTGACGACCCTCGCCAGCGGATCCGTGGCGGCCCCCGGCACCGGAACCTGGCAGCACCTCGCGCTCACGGTCAACGGCTCGACGCTCACCGCGGCGATCAACGGCACGACGGTGGGCTCGGCGTCCGACTCGTCGTATCCGACCGGCCAGGTCGGGCTCGGCATCGCCGGATGGCAGACCGACCAGTTCGACAACCTCTCCATCGCTCCCGTCGGCAGCGCGGCGCCGGTCGCGGCGACGTATCAGATCCTGAATCGCAACAGCGGGCTGGCGCTGGCGGTCAGCGGCGGCTCGACTTCGCAGGGCGCGTTGATCGTGCAGTCCGCGCAGGCGGCGGCCGGGGCGCAGCAGTGGCAGCTGCTCGGCGAGCACAACGGCTACGACAAGCTGGTGAACGTCGCCAGCGGCCAGGTGCTCGACGTGCCGGGCAGCTCCACGTCCCAGGGCGCGCAGTTGGATCAGTGGTCTGATAACGGCGGGGCCAACCAGGCCTGGGCCGTGGTGGGCGCCGCAAACGGCTACTACACGCTGACGAACCGCAACAGCGGCCTGGTCGCCGACGTGAGCGGCGGTTCGACCGCGGCGGGCGCGGCGGTGGATCAGTGGCCTGCGACCGGCGGGGCGAACCAGCAGTGGCAGCTGGTCCCGGTCCCGGAGCCGAACGCGACGTACACGCTGGTCAACCGCAACAGCGGCCTGCTCGCCGACGTCTCCGGCGCGTCGATGTCGAACGGCGGCCAGGTGATCCAGTGGGTGCCGAACGGCGGGCTGAACCAGCAGTGGCGGCCGGGAGCCTCCGGTAGCTACTGGACGCTGTTGAACGTCAACAGCGGCCTGGTGCTGGACGTGCCGAACGGCTCGACTTCGCAGGGCACGCAGCTGGATCAGTGGGCGGCGAACGGCGGCGCGAACCAGCAGTGGTCGATCACACCAGTCGGCAACGGCGCGTACACGCTGGTCAACCACAACAGCGGCATGCTGGCCGATGTGAACGGCGCCTCCACGGCGCAGAACGCCTCGGTGATCCAATGGCCGTCGAACGGAGGCGCCAACCAGCAGTGGTACCTGACCCTGGACTACTGACGGTCGGCACGTAGAGGGTTAGCGCGCCTGCGGCGCGGTGCCCGGCTGGGATCTGTCCCGCCCGGCCGGGCACCGCGCCGCCGGTTCAGTCCTCCGCGGACGAACCAGAACCCTCGGCCGCCGGCGGGCCGGCCGGCGCGAGCGCCACGGTCCCGGCCGGCCGTGCCCCGCCGCTGCGCCGGCCCCTGCTCCAGCGCACCAGGCGGCGCACCGGCCACCACAGCACCACGACGACCACCGCGTACGGCACGAGCCACCCGAGCGTGACGAGCAGGCCGCGCACCACGGCGAGGAAGCCGTGCCAGCCGACCGTCAGGCCCCGCATGAAGCCGGTGCGGACCGGTGGCGGCGCGGCCGGCTTGCCCTGCGTGAAGTAGCCGACGGTGATCGTCGCGAACTGCACCTGGTCGGCGAGCGCCTTCTGCTGGGCCTCCAGGGATTCGAGGTCGGATTCGCGCTGCGCGAGCGCCTGCTCCAGGGAGATCAGGTCGTTCATCGAGGCGGCCTTGTCGATCAGGGCGCGCAACTCCGCGATGGCGGCCTGCGCGGAGGCCACCCGGCTGGCCACGTCGGCCACCTGGCCGGTCACGTCGGTCGCGGTCCGGCTCTGGTAGGTGACGGTGCCCTTGCCGCTGAGCGCGTTGAGGACCGAGTCCACGCTCTGTGGCGGAACGCGCAGGACCAGCACCGCCTGCGTCGAGTCGGACGCGTCGTTGATGTCCGGCAGCGTGGCCGGCGCCGGCGTCGTGCCGCCGTCAGCGGAGCCGGAGGACTGCGCGGGCTGCGGCGTCACCACCTGCTGCCCCGAGCCGACCGCCTCGTTGGCCACGTAGCCGCCGGCGGCCTGCACGATGCTTTGCGCCTTCGCCGCGGCCGCCGCCGCATCAGAGGTCTTGACCTGCAAGCCGACGGTGATGACCAGATCCCGGCTCGGCAACTTCACCGCCGTGCCCGTCCCCGTGGCAGTGCTTGCGCTCCCCGACGACGAGCCGGGCGACGTGCCGGCGGCCGAGTCCTGTTTCAGCGACTCAGGCGCCTGCGCCTGCCCCGCCGCCGCACCGCCCTGCTCGCGCGCCGACGAGGACACGCTCGACCCTCCGTTACCGCCGCTGCACGCCGTCAGCGCCAGCGGGCCGGCGACCACCAGCGCGAGCAGCGCCGCCGCCGAACCGGCCCGCCGCTTCCCACCTCGCATCAGTCCCACGATCCGTGCCCCGCCCTCTCCCGTCGTGACGCGGCCCGACGCCGCGTCAGCGCCTCTTGGACGGGGAGGCGGCCGAGGCTGTTCCGCCGCAGAATCACCGTTCGGTATCGGTTCGGCCGCGCCGGGATACGGTGGCGCCGAGAAAAAGTGGCGCCGAGAAAGGGTGGCGCCGAGAAAACCCGAACCTGTGGTCACATTTTTTGCCGCGCCTCTTTCCAAGGGCCGGGCGCGGCTCTTACGCTGCCCCTCCATGGAGGACGGCGAATCGTGAGCGGTGTGGGCGGTATGGACGTGACCCTGCGGCGGTCGCGCGGCGCGCTGTTCGTGGCGTTCGGCGCGCAGGGCTTCTCGCTGATCGCGCTCACCAGTGAGATCCCGACGCTGGAGAAGCAGCTGCACATCGGCGACTCGACGGTCGCCGCGGTCATGGCGGCGGTCCTGGTCGTCGCGGCGCTCGGCTCGCTGGTGGCCGGGGCGCTGGTGGGCCGGTTCGGCTCGCGGATCGTGCTGCGCGTCGCGCAGCTGCTGGTCCTGGCCGCGATCACCGGGGTCGGCTCGGCGCACACGCTCGGCGCGGCGATGCCGTTCCTGCTGCTGGTCGGCGCCGCGATCGGCGCGGTGGACGCGACGACGAACATGCAGGCGGTCGCGCTGCAGCGGCGCTACGGCCGCTCGATCATCCTCTCCTTCCACGGCGTGTGGGCCTTCGGCGCGGCGATCGGCTCGGTCTCGGCCACCCTGGCCACGAACACGCACACCTCGCTGCTGGTCTTCTACGCCGCGGCGAGCGTGCCGCTGGCCGTGCTGCTGCTGGCGGTCGGCAAGTTCCTGCTGGCCGGCGTGAAGGACGAGACGATCGCCGTGGACGCGCAGACCGGAAAGCCGCCCGCGATCGCGTGGCGGCCGATGCTGGCCGTGTGCGCGGTGATGGCCCTGGCCTACTTCGCGGACTCGACCGTCTCCAGCGCCGGCGGCCTCTACGTCCAGGACGGCCTGCACGGGCACGGCTGGCAGATCACCATCGTCTACTTCGCCTACGCGGTGCCGTTCATGGCCGGCCGGTTCGCGGGCGACCGGCTCACCGAGCGCTTCGGCGGGGTGCCGGTCGGGCGGGCCGGCGCGGCCATCGCGGCGGCCGGCTTCGTGATCGCGGTCGCGGCCCCGGGCCCGCTGGTGGCGCTGCTCGGCTTCGGCGTCGTCGGGCTCGGCATCTCGGTGATGGCCCCGCTGTGCTTCTCCGCGGCCGGCCGGCTCGACCCGGCCGAGACCGGGGTCGCGGTGGCCCGGCTCAACATCTTCAACTACGTCGGCTTCCTGTTCGGCTCGGCGCTGGTGACCGGGCTGTGGGGCGCGGGCGTGCCGCACCGGGCCGGGCTGGTGGTGCCGCTGGTCGCGGCGGGCGCGATCGCAGCGTTCGCGTTCGGCTTCGGGGAGCGGCGCACCGCGGAGCACTTCGCGGCGGTGCGCGCGCAGGCCCGCGGCGCGGCCGGGGAAGACGGCGGCGGCTTCACTCTGAGCGAACCCGCGTCCACGCCGAACGCAGGCTGAGCACCGGGTCCCAGGAGCCGGCCCGGCCGCGGGTCAGCGGGTAGCAGGCGAGGCCGAGCAGCAGCGCGGTGAAGTGCCCGAGGTCGGTGAAGTCCCGATCACCCAGCAGGGAAGCGCCGTAGTAGAGGAGCAGCGCCGCCGCGTAGAAGTAGCGCCACGGCGCGGTGATGAGATAGGTCAGCACACCTTCCACGCCGGCCAGTGCGTAGCTGACGCCGATGTCCGCGACGTAGGCGTCCGATGCCGGGGCGTTGCCGTGGCTGATGTTGTAGTAGACCACGCTCTGGCTCAGGTACGTGGCGCCGACGTGCGAGACGATCACGACCAGCAGCCAGCGCGAGGAGCCGAGCCAGCGTTCCACGGGGGCGTGGAAGAGGCTGTAGAGGATCAGGTAGGGCCACCAGTGCCCGCCGTCGAGCCACAGCGCGCTGCTGATCAGCACGCGCACCGGATCGTGCGAGAGCTCGCGCAGATTGGTGGAGTGGTGCAGCACGAAGTGGTAGCGGAACCGGGGGCTGAACTGGTCCATGATGATCGTGTTGATCAGCAGGATGACAAGCCAGGCGTAGGTCCCCGGGGCGCTGCGCACATAGGCAAGGACGTTCTCGGCCGCGGTTCGCATGTGCCGCGCCGCCGGATGGGACATGTATCCATCATGACGGGGGCCCGGTCCCGGCGCCCGACCTCCCGGCCGCGGA
>NZ_DASRGV010000083.1:0-18901 GCF_035650855.1 Actinocrinis sp.
CGGCTGGAGTCCTTCGTCGCCGAGTGCGTCGGCATCGCCGAGGACAAGGGCGTGGAGGAGTTCATCGGGTTCGCCACCTCGGCGATCCGGGAGGCGGCCAACGGCGACCAGATACTGCGCGAGATCCGCGAGCGCACCGGCCTCGACCTGGCGGTGCTCGACGGACAGGCCGAGGCGCAGCTCACCTTCCTCGCGGTGCGCCGCTGGTTCGGCTGGTCCTCCGGGCGGCTGCTGGTGCTCGACATCGGCGGCGGCTCGCTGGAAATGGCCTCCGGCTTCGACGAGATGCCCGAGGTGGCCCGCTCGGCTCCGTTCGGCGCGGCGCGGCTGACCAAGGACTGGCTGCCCGGCGATCCGCCCGACGAGGAATCGGTGCGGAAGCTGCGCAAACACGTGCGCGGCGGGATCGCCCGGGTCGTCGGCGACCTAGTGCGCTACGGCCGGCCCGACCGCGTCGTGGCGACCTCGAAGACGTTCCGGCAGCTGGCCCGGGTCGCCGGCGCGGCGCCGAGCGCGGAGGGCGTCTACGTGCCGCGCAGCCTTACGCGCTCGGACCTGCTGGATTGGCTGCCGAAGCTGGCCCGGATGACCGCCGCGGAACGCTCCGAACTGCCGGGCGTGTCCGAGGGTCGCGCCCGGCAGCTGCTGGCCGGCGCGATCGTCGCCGACGCCGCGATGGACCTGTTCGAGACGGACCACGTGGACATCTGCCCGTGGGCGCTGCGAGAAGGCGTGATCCTGCGGCGGCTCGACGGCCTGCCGGACGAGTGGCTCTAGATCGGTCGCGCGAGTTCCAAAACAGGACCCGGGCCCAGGTAGTCTCGGTCACGTGACATGGGCAGTCGGCAGCAGCGGCGAGGCGGCGAGGGTGACCGTGCCCAAGGTCGCCCTCTCGACCATCTCGGTCTACCCGGAGAACACCGCCACCGGCTTCGCCACCGCCGCGCGCCTCGGTTACGACGGCGTCGAGGTGATGGTCACCAACGATCCGGTGAGCCAGTCGATCGATTCGTTGCGGCGGCTGCGCGACGGGCTCGACCTGCCGATCCTGGCCATCCACGCGCCCTGCCTGTTCTGGCTGAACCTGCAGCGCGTGTGGGGCGCCGAGCCGTGGGCGAAACTGGTGAAGGCGCGCGAGGCCGCGGACGCGCTCGGTGCGAAGACCGTGGTGGTGCACCCGCCGTTCGTGTGGCAGACCAAGTACGCGGCCGAATTCGTCGCCGGGATCAAGCGGATGCAGGACGAGACGGACGTGCGGTTCGCCGTCGAGAACATGTATCCCTGGCGCACCCCACGCAACCGGATCGTGCGCGAGCGCGGCGTCGAGGCGTACGCCCCGGGCTGGGATCCGACCGAGCAGGAGTACCCGCACTTCACCCTGGACCTCTCGCACACCGCGACATCGCGCACTGACACGCTGGCGATGCTGGAGCGGATGGGCAGCCGGCTCGCGCACCTGCACCTGGCCGACGGCAGCGGCTCGAACGCCGACGAGCACCTGGTGCCGGGGCGCGGGAACCAGCCGTGCGCGCAGATCCTCGGGCTGCTCGGCCGCAACAACTTCGACGGCAACATCGTGCTCGAGGTCAACACCCGCCGCGCGCTGGACCAGGACGGCCGGGACGTGGACCTGCACGAGGCGCTGCTGTTCGCCCGCCGGCACCTGGCCGGGGCCGCGGCGGTGTCGGCGGCGCCCGAGGTTCCGCAGATCCGGGCGGCGGACGAGGACAGCGCGGCGCAAGTCGCCGACCAGCCGGTGAACAAGTGACCCGACGAGCGAAGGGCGCGTGGTGAGTCAGATGGCGCAGACCGAGGAGCGGGGCGGCGGGCACCAGCGGATCGCCGTGCTCGGCGCGGGCAAGATGGGCGAGGCGCTGGTCTCCGGCGTGCTGCGGGCCGGAAAGCCCGCCGCCGACGTGCTGGTCACCGCGCGGCGCGCCGACCGGGCCGCCGAGCTGGCCGAGCGCTACGGCGTGGCCGCGGTCTCCAACGCCGAGGCGGCCAAGGGCGCGGACACGCTCATCCTCACGGTGAAGCCGCAGGACATGGCCACCTTGCTGGCGGAACTCGCGCCGCACGTGCCCTCCGACCGGCTGGTGATCTCCGGCGCGGCGGGCATCACGACCTCGTTCGTCGCCGAGCGGATCGGCGTGCCCGGGCTGCCGGTGGTGCGGGTCATGACGAACACACCGGTGCTCGTCGACGAGGCGATGTCGGCGATCTCACCGGGTTCGCACGCCACCGACGAGCACCTGCGCCGCACCGAGGAGATCTTCCGGCCAGTCGGCAAGACGGTCCGGGTGCCCGAATCGCAGCAGGACGCGGTTACCGCGCTCTCCGGCTCCGGACCGGCCTACTTCTACTACTTGGTCGAGGCGATGATCGACGCCGGCATCCTGCTCGGCCTTCCGCGGGCCACTGCGCACGAGCTGATCGTGCAGTCGGCGATAGGCGCGGCGGTCATGCTGCGCGACTCGGGAGAGCACCCGGTGAAGCTGCGCGAGGCGGTGACCTCGCCGGCCGGGACGACCATCTCGGCGATCCGGGAGCTCGAGCGGCACAGCGTGCGCGCGGCGCTGCTGGCGGCGCTGGAGGCGGCGCGGGACCGCTCTCGGGAGCTCGCCCAGGGCTGAGTGCGGCCGCGGTGCGGGGCACGTCAACCCTTTTCGGGTCATTACCGGCTGATCACGGTTAGAGCACGACGCTTCCGCGTGATCGACTCGCGGCCTAGTCTGAGGCCACCACCGTCCCACCGGACGCGCTGGACGCTCCGGTGGGACGGCGATGAAGTCCCCGATCTTCCCCCAATCTCTCTCCCAGTCTCCCCCGAACACCCCGGTTCCATCGTCCGAGCGACTGGCTGCTTACGATGTATCGCGTGAGCAGACTATGGGCCGGGGCCGGGCTCCTCCTGACGCTGGCCACGGCGGCCGCCACGCTCGCCGGCTGCACCTCGAACACTGATTCGCAGGTCAAGGTGGCCGCGGTCGGGTACGGCACGGTCGCCCAAGTGGTTCAGGCGCCCGCAAACATCGTGCCCAAGGCGCAGGTCAACCTCAGCGCCCCGGCGGACGGGTCGGTCGCCTCGCTCGCCGTGCAGGACGGTCAGCGGGTGACGGCCGGTCAGCTGCTCGGCGTCGTCGCCTCCCCGGCCGCGCAGCAGCAGCTCGCCGAGGCGAAGAAGGCGCGGGATCAGGCCTCTGCCGCGGGCGGCTCAGGCGTCCAGACCACCGGCGCCGGCTTCACCCGCGCCGAGAACACCGCGCGCAGCAACGCGGACCGCGCTTTCAACCAGGCCAGGACGGCGGCGAAGCAGATCACCGATCCGGCGCTGCGCAAGGCGCTGTTGGACCAGATCTCCGCGACGCAGAGCTCTTATGACGCCGCGATCAACGCGGTCGGCGAGACGATCACCGAGTTCCAGCAGGGACTCGCCTCGGCCTCGCAGGTGCTCGCGGCGCTCGGCCAGGCGCAGCAGACGCAGGCACAGGCGGCCGTGGACGTCGCCCAGCGGACCGTGGACGCGCTGACCATCACCGCACCGATCTCCGGCGTCGTGACGCTCGGCACCGGCCAGGCGAGCGCGGGCAGCGCCGGGCTCGGTTCACTCAGCCAACTGCTGTCCGGCGTGGCCTCCGGTTCCGGCGGCTCCGGATCAGGGGCCGCGGCGCTCGGCTCGGCGGCGGGCGGCGGTTCGGGTTCGGGCGGATCGGCCTCCGGCGGCTCGGTGATCAGCGCGGGCAGCCCGGTTTCGTCGGGCGGGGCGCTGTTCACGATCACCGACGCGTCAAGCCTGTCGGTCACCGCGCAGGTCGACGAGACCGATGTGCTCACCGTGAAGGCCGGGGTCAGCGCGCACATCCAGCTCAACGCGGTGCCCGGCGCGGACTACCAGGGCACGGTCACGGCCGTCGATCCGAACTCCACGACCTCGACCCAGGGCGGCGTCACCTACACCGTGCGGATCAGTCTCGGCACCGGGAAGCTCTCGGACGGATCGACCGCCCCGACGCCGCTGCCGGGCATGAGCGCCATCGCGGACCTCGACGTACTGACCATCCAGCACGCGCTCTCGGTGCCCTCCGCCGCGCTGGTCACGGACGGCAACGTGACCAGCGTGTGGATCGTCGAAGGCGGCGTCGCGCACAAGCAGGCGATCCGGCTCGGTGCGCAGGGCGACAAGACGGTCCAGGTCCTCGGCGGGCTCAGCGAGGGCGACCGGATCGTGATCGCGGGGGCCGACAAGGTCGCCGACGGTGACCACGTTGGCTGACGAGGCGGGCGCCGCGGACCTGTCCGGCGCCGCGATCGAGGCGCGCGATGTGCGCCGGGTCTACAAGCTCGACGGCGTCGAGGTGGCCGCGCTGCGCGGCGTCTCCCTGCGCATCGACGAGGGCGAATATGTGGCGATCACCGGTCCTTCCGGCTCCGGCAAGTCCACGCTCATGCACCTGCTCGGCTGCCTGGACCGGCCGACCTCGGGCACGCTGCTGATCGGCGGCCGCGACATAGCCAAGCTCGGCGACGCGGACCTGGCCCAGGTGCGCAACGAGGAGATCGGCTTCGTCTTCCAGGCCTTCCAGCTCCTCGCGCGTACCTCAGCCCTAGACAACGTGGCGCTGCCGCTGATCTACCGGGGCGTCGGACGCGGCGAGCGGCGGCGGCGGGCGAAGGCGGCGCTGGCGGCGGTGCACCTCGACCACCGGCTCGGACACCGGCCGACCCAGCTCTCCGGCGGCGAACAGCAGCGCGTGGCGATCGCGCGGGCACTGGTCGGCGAGCCGCGGGTGCTGCTGGCCGACGAACCGACCGGCAATCTGGACACCGCCAACGGCGAAGAGGTCATGGCGATCCTGGAGCGGCTGAACCGGGAGCGCGGCGTCGCGGTGGTGCTGGTGACTCATGAGGCTGAGATCGCGAAGCGGGCCCGCAGGCTGATCCGGATCCGCGACGGCGTGATCGTCGAGGACACGGCGACCGCCGCCACCGTGGAGCGTCCTTACCCCGCGGTCGCGCCGGGTGAACCAGGGCTCGATGACACTCTCGTGGACGGCGTCGCGATCACCGAGGACGTCTCGCTGGAGCGCGGCCGGGCGACGGGACAGGTGTGAAGGTGGCACAGCCGTGAATCCGCTGGAATCGCTGCGCGTCGCGGGCGAATCGCTGGCCGCCAACCGGCTGCGCTCGCTGCTGACCATGATCGGCGTGATCATCGGCGTCGCAGCCGTGGTGGTGCTCGTGGCCATCGGCGGCGGCGCGAAGAACATGGTGGAGAACGAGGTCGAGGGCCTCGGCTCGAACATCATCCTGATAGTGCCCGGAAAGTTCGCCTTCGGGACCGCACCCTCGGTCTCCCGGCTGCAGTTCTCAGACATCGATCTCGCCTCGCGCATCGTCGGCTCGCCCGACGACGTCACCGCGAGCATCACCTCCGGCGAGGAGGTGCGCGCCGGGTCGCTGAACTACTTCTCCACCGTGCAGGGCCTCACCCAGACCGTGCCGGAGGTGTTCAACCGGCCTATCGCAGAGGGCGCATACCTGACCAAGGCCGACGTGGACACCGGCGCCCGCGTCGTCGTCCTCGGCGCTGACGTGGCCTCGGCCCTCTTCCCCGGCGAGGATCCGGTCGGTCGCCCGGTGACCATCGCGGGAGTGCGCTTCCGAGTCGTCGGCGTCGCGGTACGACGCGGCTCGGCGTTCGGAGTAAGTCAGGACTCGCAGGTGGACATCCCGATCACCGCGGCGCAGCGGCTGTTCGGCGTCTCCGCGATCCAGGACCTGGCGGTCAAGGCCCCGACGCCGGACCGGATCGGCCCGCTGTCCGACCAGCTGGTCGCGGCGCTGTCCGCAAAGTACCCCGGCGAGCAGTTCTCCGCGGTGACCCAGGACCAGATCCTCGGCACCATCGGCAAGATCCTCTCCCTGCTCACCCTGGTGCTGGCCGCCATCGCCGGGATCTCGCTGCTGGTCGGCGGGGTCGGGGTGTCGAACATCATGCTCGTCGGAGTCAGGGAACGAACACGCGAGATCGGACTGCGCAAGGCGCTCGGCGCCCGGCAGCGCGACGTGATCCTCCAATTCCTCATCGAGGCGGTGCTGCTCACCGCGGTCGGCGGCACCATCGGCATCCTGATCGGCGTCGGGGTCTCCGCCGCGGTCGGCGCGTTCAGCCCGCTGCCCACGGCGATCGCCTGGTGGTCCCCGGCCGTGGCTTTCGCGGTCTCGGTCGCCGTCGGCGTGATCTTCGGCGTGGTTCCGGCCCGCCGCGCCGGCCGCCTCGACCCGGTCGTCGCCTTGCGCACTGATTGACCACCGCCGACGGACTGAGCGATCTCCCTGATAAAAGCCCTGAGCAGCGCCTATCATCGTGCTACGCGCCTCGTGGGAGGGGATGGAACGTGGACGTGAGGCTGACGCTCGAGGGTGGCGCATCGACGTCGAGCGACCTGGAGTCGCTGAGCGATTGGCTGCGCGGCGAACCCGAGTTCTCCGGGCGGGTGAGATTCGTGGGAGCGGCGCCCCGGGACGGCCAGCTGGGCACGCCGCAGGACGCACTGGAGGTCGCGCTCGGCTCCGGCGGGGCGATCTCGGTGCTCGCGCTCTCGCTGAAGGTCTGGCTCTCCCAGCCGCGCCGGGTGAACCTGAAGCTCAGGATTCAGGACGGCGACAAGGTCGTCGAGCTTGACGCCGAGCACGTGAAGGACCAGGACGTGCAGGGCCTCGTGGAGACGACCTTCGATGGCGCGCAGCGCGGCGGGGAGTAAGGCGGCCGAGGCCGCGGTGCGCCTGCCTGATCCGCAACGCTCCCGCGTCTTCCTGCTTGGGACGAGTGCGCACTCTGATGAGGCGCTTCCCGATCTGCCCGCGGTGAAGCAGAGCGTTGAGGATCTGGCGACGGCGCTCACGGACCCGGTGTACGGCATCGTGCCCGCCGAGCACTGCACGCTGCTGGTGGACCAGAGCGACCTGCGCTCGCTCGGCCGCGATCTGCGGACCGCCGCGGCCCAGGCCGAGGACCTGCTGCTGGTGTACTACTCCGGGCACGGCCTGGTCGGCGGTCGGCGACACGAGCTCTACCTGGCCCTACGCGACACAGAGTACGAAGACCCTGATTTCAGCGCGCTGGAATACGACAAGCTGCGCGCCGCCGTGCTGAACAGTCCCGCCACGACCAAGGTGATCGTGCTCGACTGCTGCTTCTCTGGCCGGGTCACAACGGACACCTTGGCGGATCCGGCGACCGAGCTGATCGGCCAGGTGGAGGTGGACGGCACCTACGTCCTCGCCTCGGCGCCGAGGGATCAAGTCGCGCTGATCCTGCCCGGAGAGGAGCACACCGCGTTCACGGGCAGGCTGCTGCGCGTGCTGCGCGAAGGCATGCCGGGCGGCGCGGAATACCTGACGATCGACGACCTCTTCCGCTGGCTGCACTCGAAGATGAAGGCCGAGAACCTCCCGTTGCCGCGTAAGCGCGGCACCGGTCACGCGGACCGCCTCGCGCTCGCGCGCAACCGGGCGTTCGCGGAGACGGCGGCGGTGCTGTTGCGGGAACGGTTTGCCACCGCGGTCCGAGCCTGCGAGGCAGCCGACTGGACGACGGCCGTTGCGCTGCTGCGTGACCTCGAAGAGGAGCAGACGCGCATCCTCGACGCGGATCACGAGGACACCCTGCGCACGAGGCAGTACCTGGCGCATGCGCTCGGCGCGGTCGGCGAGGGCACGGAGAGCGTCAAACGTCTGCGACAGCTGGTCGAGACCCAGTCCGCCGTCCTCGGAGTCGATCATGCGGACACCTTGCGTAGCAGGCAGTTCCTCGCGTTCAACCTCGGCGAGGCAGGCTACCGCGACGAGGCTGTCAGGCTACTGCGAGTGCTGCTGCCGGACCGTAGGCGTCTGTTGGGATCGCAGGACCCGCACACGCTGCGCACTGCACACGTCCTGGCCCGCAACCTCGCGCAGATCGGTGAGCTGGAAGAGGCCGAAGCGGTGCTCTCCGAGGTCGCTGCGGCTCGCGAGAGCGCGCTTGGCGCGGAGGATGCCTACACGGTGCGCGCACGGCGTGACGCTGCTGCCGTGCAGGCCGCCCTGGCGGGAGACGCCGGTGTTTGAGAAGTTCACCGACCGCGCGCGGCGGGTTGTCGTCCTGGCCCAGGAAGAGGCCCGGATGCTCAACCACAACTACATCGGCACCGAGCACATCCTGCTCGGCCTGATCCGCGAGGGTGAGGGGCTCGCCGCCAAGGCGCTCGAGTCGTTGGGCATCTCCCTTGAGGCGGTGCGCGAGAAGATCGAGGAGATCGTCGGTCTCGGCCTGCTGACCCCGGAAGGGCACCTCGCGCTCACCCCGCGCGCCACAAAGGTGCTCGAGCTTTCGCTGCGCGAGGCGTCGCAGCTCGGCCTCAACTACATCGGCACCGAGCACATCCTGCTCGGTCTCATCCGCGAGGGTGAGGGCGTGGCCGCCCAGGTCCTCGCCAAGCGCGGCGCGGATCTTGACGCGGTACGCCAGCAGATAATTCAGCTGCAACAGCGATCCGAACCACCGCAGCCCGGCGGGGTCACTGCGGTTCTCGCGCCGAGCATTCTTCCGGCCTCGGAGTTGCTCGATCGATACGGGCGCAACCTGACTCAAGCGGCCCGTGAGGGCAGGCTCTACCCGATCATCGGGCGCGAGAAGGAGACGGAGCGCGTCATGCAGGTGATCTCCCGACGCACAAAGAACACCCCGGTGCTCGTCGGCGAGCCCGGCGTCGGCAGGTCCGCAGTGGTCGAGAGGCTGGCTCAGGCGATCGTCGTCGGCGAGGTGCCGGCGATGCTTCGGGACCGCACCGTTTATGCATTGGATCCCGGTGCACTGCAAGACGAGGCTCGCGGCGGGGGCGATGCCTCCGAGAGGTGGAAGGCGATCGTTCGGGAGATCACGACCCGTGGCGACGTCATCCTGTTCATCGAGGAGATCCACGACCTGGTGGCCGTCCTGCCGGCCTTCAGGGCGGCGTTGATCGCGGGCACGCTGCAAGTCATCGGAGCGACCACGCCGGAGAAGTACCAGCAGCTGGAGCAGGACTTCGCGCTGAACCAGCAGCTTCAGCAGATTCCGGTCGCCGGGTTGTCCGTGGCGCACACCGTAGAGATCCTCAAAGGCCAGCGCGACTGGTACGAGGCACACCATGGCGCGCTGATCTCCGATTCGACGCTCGTCCTCGCGGCGACGCTGGCCGACCGCTATCTACCGAACCGGCCGCTGCTCGGCAAGGCGCTCGACCTGATCGACGAGGCCGGCGCGCGGATGCGCACTCGCCAGCTGGTCCCGCCTCCGGACCTGCGTGAATTCGACGAGCAGATCACCGTCATCCGCCGGGACAAGGAGTCCGCGATCGACGCGCAGGACTTCGACACCGCCCGCGCACTACGCGATCAGGAGAAGGCGCTGATGGCTGCCAAGGCCAGACGAGAGCAGGAGTGGAAGGAATCGCAAAGCCTTGACGCGTTGATCGAGATCACGGACGCGGAGATCGAGGAGGCGTTCGAGTTCATCGTCGGGGAGTCGATGGCGGCGGCGCTGACGATGGGCGGCGGCTGGCGGCGCGGCGGCGGTGGACAGCCCGTGGTCGACTTCGGCGACGAGGACCCTGGCGAGGTGTGGACCCTCGCCTGAAGCCGGTGAAGCAGTGCCAAACGATCAAATTGATCCAAATCCGCGCCCTGGCGCCCGGCGGCCGGTTACCCTCGACGATATGAGCGCTCTGGTTCCGGTCCTCGCAGAACAGCTCGACCCGACCCGTGCGGCCCTGGTCGAGCATCTGACGGCGACCGGGATGGCGGGCCGGGTCGCCACGCCGCGGGAGAACAACCTGCTGCATTACCGGCTGCTGGCCGACCGCGATCCGTACTACCTCCTCGGCCTCGACCCTTCCGTGCACTGGACCCGCGACTCGGTGCTCGAGCTGATGGTCCGCAAGGTCGGCGTCAGTCCTCTGCTGAACCACCGCTCGGGGCAGGACACCATCGACCCGGACCGCACCGCCGACGCGCTGGACCGGTACGCCGCGCGCTTCGGCGTCGCGCTGCGTGATCGGCAGCGGGTGCTGTTCGCCACTGGGCATCCGCGCAATCTCGGCCCGCTCTACCAGCGCTTCGCCGCGCGGCTTCGGGAGGCCGGCGGGACCGTGGTGGAGGCGGCGCAGGGGTGGTCCTACGACGCCGCGACGCACTATGGCCGCAAGCGGCTGGAGATCCGGTACGACCTCGGTGTCGCAATGGTCGAAGATCCCGGGGGGCCGGTGCACAGCCACGCCGCCCGGCCGATCCGCGCGGTGCTCGCCGAGCTGGCCGCGCGCCGCGAGCCGCTGCCCGATCTGGTACTCGCCGACCACGGCTGGTGCGGCGGCGCGGCGCAGGCCGGGGTGGACGCGATCGGCTTCGCGGACTGCAACGACCCGGCTCTGTTCGTCGGCGAGGACGAGGGAACCGTACAGGTGGCGGTGCCCTTGGACGACGGGCTCGGCCCGGAGCAGTATGAGCTGCTCGGCGACTACGTGCTCGCGCGGGCGCAACTCGTCGCGCAGGGCTAGAGTCTGGCCAGTACGGTCTGCGGAAGGTAAAGGCGCGGTGCGCCGCTCACCCGTTCGATCGGTTCGTGCCGATCAAGATTGAGTACCCCTCGCCGCCACCGGCGCAAACCGGCGCAAGTTTCACTTTGGCAGCGTAATGACGAAGTAGGGATATCCCCATAATTCGGAATCGCTCTCCCCATTCGCACCAGCGGCAACTACTGTGGGAGACGACACGCACACGCGTATGGACTATCGGACGGAGGGGATGCCGGTGTCAACGCGCCTGCGCGAAAGGTGGATGACCCAGATGCCCAATGCCCAGTCGTCCGGGCCGGAGTCGGCCGCTGACGCCCCAAAGGCGCCGCAGCTGTTCGGCGACGGGACGGCGTTAGAGGACGTGAGCTTCCTCACGGTGGCCGAGGTCGCCGGGGTGATGCGGGTCTCCAAGATGACCGTCTACCGGATGGTCCATTCCGGAGAGCTGAGCGCGGTACGGGTCGGACGCTCGTTCCGGGTGCCGGCCAAGGCGGTCCGCGAGTATCTGTCCGGCGCCTACGTGGGCACCGAGTAAGCCGACGGGGAAGGCGGGCTCGAGCCGATCGCGAACCCGACGTCTGACACGTTCAGGCGCCGCGCCGCGAGCCCGGTTCGAGTCCGCCTTCACCACGACATTCCCGCGGCGTTATCGGGCGCTGCCGCGGGCGGGTACCCTGGATCCCTGTCGTCACAACCGTGAAGAAGTGAGCGAGGGTTCCAAGTGGGCTCGGTCATCAAGAAGCGCCGCAAGCGCATGGCCAAGAAGAAGCACCGCAAGCTGCTGAAGAAGACGCGCATCCAGCGTCGCAACAAGAAGTAAGCCGCGGCGGCGCATCTGTCATGAGGCGAGCGGCCGCGGTCTTGGTGTCCGGCGGCGGTGAAATCGCCGCCGGTTCGGCCCTACCCCGGCCTTGTGGCGCGGCGTTACCGTCAGGCGGACAGCAGCTGGACGGCCGTGCCGCGCATCTCGCAGCACCTCCGGCGGATTTCACGCAGCGGCTCAGGAGGCGGTGGCGCGGTTGAGCGGTTCCGGGACCATCCTGGTGACGGGCGCGGCCCGGCGGCTCGGCGCGGCCGTGTTGCGGGACCTGCTGCGCCAAGGCGTGCCGGGAGACCCGCCGGTCGACCGGATCGTCGCGGTGGACCTGCGCGAACCGCTGCCGGAGGACCGGGTCGAGGGCGTCGAGACCGTCGCCGCCGACCTGCGCACACCCGAAATCGCCTCCCTCATCGCCCGGGTGCGCCCGCATACGGTGCTGCATCTGGACGTGCTGGCCGCGCCGTCACAGGCCGGCGGCCGCACGGTGATGAAGGAACGCAACGTCATCGGCACGATGCAGCTGCTCGCCGCCTGCCAGAAGGCACCGAGCGTGCGCCGCCTCGTGATCAAGTCCTCGGCGGCGGTCTACGGCTGCGCGCCGCGCGATCCCGCGCTGTTCACCGAGGACACCCAGCCGCATCGGCCGCCGCGCGCGGGCTACGGCAAGGACGTGACCGAGGTCGAGGGCTACGTGCGCGGATTCTCGCGGCGCCGCCCCGACGTCGCGGTCACCATCCTGCGGTTCGCCAACTTTCTCGGCCCGGACGTGCAGACCGCGTTCGTCGACTACCTGTCGCTGCCGGTGCTGCCGACCGTGCTCGGCTTCGATCCGCGGCTGCAGTTCGTGCACATCGACGACGTCGTGCAGGCGGTCCGCATCGCGGCCGGGGACACCCATCCGGGCACGTACAACATCGCCGGCTCCGGCCTGCTGACGATCTCGCAGATCGCGCGCCGCCTCGGCAAACCGACCGCGCCGATCCCCGCGTTCGCCACGTCCACGTTCGGGGCGCTGCTCAAGCGCGCCGGGGTGGCCGACTTCACCGGCGACCAACTCAGCCTGCTGACGTACGGCCGGGTGCTCGACACCGAGCGGATGGTCGCGCGCCTCGGCTTCAAACCGCAGTACTCGACCGCGGAGGCGGTGTCCGCGCACGCCGAGGCGGCCGGGCTGCGCCCGCTGATCTCGCGGCGGTCGGTCGCGGCGGTCGAGCAGCGGCTCACCGCGCTGCTCGCCGGGCGTGCCGTGCGCCGGGAGAGCCGGCTGCTGAGCGAGGATGACGTTGACCTGGCCGACGACAACAACGGCCGGGGCTACGCCGAGGACGCGCCGCGTCAGGACGACGCGGCCGACTGGAGGGAGGACGGATGAGCGAGCAGACGACACAGCAGCGCGCCGCCGGCCGCCCGCCGACGGACGTGATCGACTCGGTCGGCCGGTTGATCGGCGGTCCGGACTGGGAGCGGCGCGCGGCGCGCGGCCTGGCTTTCCTGCGCCGGCGGATCACCGGGGACTACGAGGTCGACGAGTTCGGCTTCGACGCCGAGCTGACGGAGAACGTGCTGCTCGGTGCGTTCCGGCCGCTGTACGAGCGTTACTTCCGGGTGGAAACCCGGGGTCTCGACCACGTGCCGGACAAGGGCGGCGTGCTGATCGTCGCAAACCACTCCGGCACGCTCCCGCTGGACGCGGTCATGACCCAGGTCGCGCTGGCCGACCACCATCCGGCACACCGGCACCTGCGGATGCTGGCCGCCGACGTGGTCTTCACGATGCCGTTCGTCGGTGAACTGGCCCGCAAGGCCGGGCACACCCTCGCCTGCAATCCGGACGCCGAACGGCTGCTGTGCAGCGGCGAGGTGGTGGGCGTGTGGCCGGAGGGCTTCAAGGGCATCGGCAAGCCCTTCGCCGACCGGTACCGGCTCCAGCGCTTCGGCCGCGGCGGCTTCGTCTCGGCGGCGCTGCGCACCGGCACCCCGATCATCCCGACCGCGATCGTCGGCGCCGAGGAGATCTACCCCAAGATCGGCGACATCAAGCCCTTGGCACGGTTGCTGAACCTGCCGTACATCCCGGTCACCCCCACCTTCCCGTGGCTGGGGCCGCTCGGGATGATCCCGCTGCCGTCGAAGTGGTACATCGCGTTCGGCGAGCCGATCGAGACCTCCGGCTACGACCCGGGCGCCGCGGACGACCCGATGCTCGTGTTCAACCTGACCGACCAGGTGCGCGAGACGATCCAGGACACGCTGTACCGGCTGCTGCTCCAGCGCCGCTCGGTGTTCTTTTAGCAGCGCGGTTCTCTTAGAGCGGCGGTCTACTAGAGCGACGGTCTCCTCAGGGCGCTGCCTTTCGGCAGCGCCCTTGCCGCGAGGCGTCAGTCGGTCGGCGAGGCGGTGGAGCCGGAGCCGCCCAGGCCGAGGTCGATGCCGGGCAGGCCGGGCAGCAGCGGGGGCAGGTTGATGCCCGTGGACGGCAGTATCGGCAGCGGAAGCTGAACCCCTATCGTCGGCGTCGCCGAGGCGGAGGGCTGCGCGCTGGGGCTCGCGCCGGGGCTGCTCGACGCTTCGCCGGACGGCATGGCGCTGGGGCTGTGCGCGGCCGACGACTGGCCCGCGTGCGAGGGCGAGCCGTGCGCCGCGCCCGGGCCGCCGCCGGTGCCGCCGCCGGGCTCGATGCCGGAACTCGGCGTCGGCGCCGCTCCTGGGTGCGGCATCGCGGCCGCCGCCTGCTGGAGCTGCCGGTAGAGGTCGTCCATCAGCGCCACGATCTGCGCCGGGCGCTTCTGCAGGGTCAGCGGCAGCTGCCAGGTCAGGTCCACCACCCGCTGCCGCTCGGTGAGCAGGAAGTCGGACAGCGCGTGCAAGGCCTGCTCGTCGCCGTGCTGGCGCACCTGGTCCAGCAGCAGCTGGCCGCCGTCGCCGATCATCGTCTGAAGGTCCGTCAGCGCCTGGTCCAGGTACGCCGCGGTCGGCGAGCCCGGCACGTCGGCGTCGCGGCGGGAGAGCAGCGCGTCGATCTCGGACAGCCGGATGTCCGCGAGGTGCAGGTACTGGCCGCCGCGGTCGGTGGGCGAGCCGGACAGCGAGAGCTGGATGTTCTCGAACATCTTCTTAGCGCTGTACAGCGGGTCGCCGGGCACCGCGCCGGCGGAGGCGATGGCGATGCCGCCGACCGAGCCGGTCGCGACCGCCACGCCGACGCCCGCGGCCAGCAGCCGCCGCCGCCAGGCCGCCGAGATGCCGGTGTGCGAGGGGCGCGCCGAGACCGGCCGGCGCAGTCCCGCGTGCCGGCCGCCGCGCTGCGCGGGCACCTGGGTCTTGGCCGGGCCTGTGGCCAGCTCGGGGGTGAGCCGCACCAGCCGCTCGCGCAGCTGGGCGCGGAACGCCTCGTCCATGCCGGGCAGGGCCGCATTGGCCCGCTCGACCCGCTGGGCCACCGCGACCAAGGTCGCCAGCTGGGCGGCGGGCGCGGATCCGGGACCGTCCGACGCGGAGTCGTACGCCGATGCCGCGGCGTTCGCGTGAGCGCGCCGCGTCCCCGCGCCGCGGGAGCCGCCGGATCGCGCGCCGCTCAGCGCGAGGTCGAACTCCTCCGCGAGTCGGCGCTCGCCGGATCCCGACTGCCGAGCGCTGCCCCAGTGCTGTGCCATTCGCCTGCCACCTCCTTAAGCCTTCCAAGACGGCCGGGCCACCGCCGAGGGCCGGTTGCCCTGAGCCGCCGACGCCAGTTTGACTCGCCCCGACTGGGCAAGGTTGTGCCCTGGTCGGCATCCCGGACGCGATCGCGGAGCAATTTCACCCGGACGAGTGGATCGTGCAATTGCTCCTGCACATCCGGTGTTTCCGCGTGTCGGACCGGTTACCCCGCGCAACGACGGCGATACGCGCCGAGTTACGCGAGTGAAGCCCTCCAGGGGGCGCCGCGCGAGGCGCGCCATCACACGTTCGTCGGTAAAGCCGGTACTACTCGCGGTCACCGCAGCGATTCCACCGGTAGCAGCCGGGCCAGGGTGCGGATCGCCCGATATTGCAGGGTTTTGATCGCACCGTCGTTCTTTCCCATGATCTTCGCCGTCTCGGCGACCGAGAGGCCGTGCAGGAAGCGCAGCGTCACGCACTCCTGCTGCTGGGAGTTGAGCTGGCAGACGGCGTCGAGCAGCGCCTTGTTGGACAAGTACGCCAGGACGCTGTCCTCCGGCGAAGCAACGGTGTCGTCCGAGTCGAGCATCTCGCCGGTCGGCACCTCGAGCCGGTAGCGGCTGGACTTGAAGTGGTCGGCCACCAGGTTGCGGGCGATGGTCACCAGCCAGGCGCCGAAGTCGCGGCCCTGCCAGGTGAAGGTGCCGATGCGGCGCAGCGCGCGCAGGAAGGTCTCGCTGGTCAGGTCCTCGGCCAGCGGCTTGTTGCTGACCCGGTAGTAGATGTAGCGGTAGACGGTGTCCGAGTAGGCGTCGTAGAGCTGCCCGAACGCCTCGCCGTCGCCGTCCTGGGCCAGTTCGACGAGGGCCAGCATCCGCAGCGACTCGGCGTCCTGGCCGCGCTCGTCGTAGCCGTTGTGGTCGGCGCCCCGCTGCCGCGGCGTGCGGGCGCGCGAGTGGCCGTGCTCCGGACGGGTCTGCTCCTGCCCGGCCGGCGCGTGCGCAGGCAGCGATCGGCCCGCGGCACCCGGATCGGGCTGCGGCGCGGGCAGTTCTTCAGGCGGCGAAGCAGGGGGCTCGAGCGAGCGCGCGGCGGCTCCCGGCCGGTACGGGACCGCCGAGGCCGTCATCGCGGCCACGGCCGACCGCAGGCCGGACAAGCCGACGGCGTCGGCCCTGACGTCTCGATGCACGGGACTCCAGCTGTTCGGGGGCTGCATCAGTCCGGCGCGCGAGGATGCCGCTTCGGTTCCCCTCGTGCGGAACTGCCTAACCAACGGCCACCCCGCCGCGCCGGACGGGGCAGGCGGTGTGGCGCCGCAGCACCGGTCCGCGTGGGCTGCGGACCGCCGGTCGCGTTCGGCGAAGCCGATCATGACCGAGCGTGCGGAGGCGATCACCGCTCGTGGGCCGTTCCCACATCGTAGGGAAAATCACTCCCCTCGTGTGTGGGTTTGGCACGACCGGCCCGGATCGACCGAGCGCGACACGAGAATACCGCTTCGTGTCCGTGAAGTTACTGCACGTGTGCAGAGCGTGGGAAGGCGCACGTCTCAAGCTTGGCCGAGCGACTGAGGGCGTGTCATCCGCCACGCAGACGATTTATGAACGAACCGTCAACTGACGGTGGTTCAGTGGTTCAGTATCTCAATGGTTCAGTAGGTCAGTGATTCAGCCGGCAATCGTGTCGGTCGCCTCGCGGCGACGCCCGGCGCGGCGCAGCGCGGCGCCGGCCGCTACGACGCCTGCCGTCGCACCGACGGCGGCGGAGCCCGGCAAGCCGATGCGCATCAGGCGTACGCCGGTGCGGTAATCGATGACCGGCCAGCCCTGCTCCTGTGCGTAGTGTCGCAGCTTGTGGTCCGGGTTGACCGCGTGCGGGTGCCCGACGGAGTTGAGCATCGGCAGGTCGTTCGCCGAGTCGGAGTACGCGTGGCAGGAGGCCAGTGGGTAGCCCTCGCGTTCGGCCAGCGCCCGCATCGCCTCGCCCTTGGCCGGGCCGTGCAGCACGTCTCCGCAGATGCGTCCGGAGTAGACGCCGTCCACGGTCTCGGCCACGGTGCCCAGCGCCCCGGTGAAGCCGAGTCGGACGGCGGTGATGCTCGCCAGCTCGAACGGGGCCGCCGTCAGCAGCCAGACCGGCTCGCCGCGGTTCAGGTGCGCCTGCGCCAGCGCACGGGTGCCCGGCCAGATCTTGCGCTCGAGGTAGTCGTCGAAGATCCGGTGGCAGATGTCGGTCATCTCGTCCGCGGTGCGCCCGGCGACGAAGGACAGCGCGCGCTCCCGCGTGGACTCCACCTGCTCGTGGCGCTCGCCGCGGACCCGGAAGGTCAGCTGGCCCCAGCCGAACCTGGCGATGTCCCGGCCGGTCAGCAGCCGGTGCGCGGCGAGGCCGCGGGCCAGGTGGAACAGCGAGGCGCCCTGGATCAGCGTGTTGTCCAGGTCGAAGAAGGCCGCGGTGCGCGGGCCGTGGCCGGGCGGATCGGACGGATTCGCGTCACCCGGCGCGGGCCGAAGCAGCTTGAATTCGGCGAGCGCGGGTGCGTCGAGGCCGGTTGCCATGCTTGTAGACCATACTCGCAACACGGTAACTCCACGTTCGGCTTTGATGCCTGCTTGGTTACGGCCTTGCGACTACTGTGCGAGGGTATGGAGTCCCAGTCCCCTCGGATCACCTTGATCGGCAAGCCCGGTTGTCACCTGTGCGACGACGCCCGCGCCGTGGTCGCCCGCGTCGCCGCGGAGTTGGGCGTCGGCTGGACCGAACTCGACATCACCCGGGACGAGTCTCTCGCCGAGCAGTACTGGGAGCAGATCCCGGTGACGTTGGTGGACGGCCGCCGGCACGACTACTGGCGGGTGGACGAGGCGCGGCTGCGCGCCGCACTGCGTTGAATCAGACACTGCGTTGAATCAGACTGCGTGATAATCCTTGTCGCGCATCGTCCGGCAGTGAGCTGGTGTTTCGCCTAGAACAGCGCTAAAGCCGCTGTGACTTCAGTCGCATCGCGCGCGGGTCCGGCGGCGCAGCGGGTCCGTCTGACCTGGTCAGTGTGCAGGTCAGCGCACAAATCAGATGATAGTAGACTTTTCGGGCAATTCGGGAACGCACTTTGTGCGTGCGTTCACAAGGTCTTACGCTGTCGGGCAGGTGCTGAGGCAGACCCACAATCGTGGCGCGCTCCGGCAACAGTCCCACCGCGACAGCGCCTTCAGGAGCACGATGGCCACCTTGCGTACCCAAGGCCCCAGGGGCGAAGGCCCCACGGACCGCGGCGGCGAAGGGCCCGCGGGCCGCGCCTCGGCCATTCCAGAGGCGACCGTGGCCCGGCTTCCGGTGTACCTGCGTGCGCTACGGGCGCTGGCCGAGCGCGGTACCGCGACCGCCTCCTCCGAGGAACTGGCGACCATCGCCGGAGTCAACTCCGCCAAGTTGCGCAAGGATCTCTCCTACCTCGGCTCGTACGGAACCCGTGGCGTCGGCTACGACGTCGAGTACCTCATCTACCAGATCTCCCGCGAGCTCGGCCTCTCCCAGGACTGGCCGGTCGCCATCATCGGCATCGGCAACCTCGGGCACGCCCTGGCCAACTACGGCGGCTTCGTCAGTCGCGGCTTCCGCATCGCCGCGCTGCTCGACGCCGACCCGCGGCTGTCCGGCAACCGGGTCGCCGGCCTGGTGATCCGGCACATCGACGAGCTCGACGAGGTCATCGCCGACAACGGCATCTCCATCGCGGTGATCGCGGTGCCGCCCGAGGCCGCCCAGGAGGTGGCGAACCGGCTGGTGGCCGCGGGCGTGACCTCCATCCTGAACTTCGCCCCCGCCGTGGTGACGGTGCCGGAGG
>NZ_DASRGV010000084.1:0-12623 GCF_035650855.1 Actinocrinis sp.
CGCGCACCCCGCGCCTGGCGTCTTCGAGGTCGAAGATCGAGCCGATGGTCGGCGAGCCGAAGTCGAAGTCCAGATAGCAGGTGTGGTTACCGCGCAGCGCCGAGCGATAAGCCAGATTGGTGCTGGTCACCGAGCGCCCGGTGCCGCCCTTGTCGGAGACGGAGAACACGAGCATCGGATCACAACCCCTGACCGGTGACGTCCTGGCGGGCCAGCGCGTTCTTGTCCAGCTGGGTGACCGCCGCGATGCACAGCGCGATGGCGGTGGACGGCTGGTCCTCGATCAGGTCGCGGGCTCGCTGCAGGGAGTCGCGGATCTCCATCAGGCTGCTCTGCAGTCCGGAGTTGAGCGAAGGGGTCGTCATCATCTGCTGGTTGAGGAGGTACTCGGCCTCGCTGACCATCGCGGTCGCCGTGCTGGACAGGATCGGCGCCCGGGCCTGCCGGCGCACCAGCGTGTCGGCCGAGGTCACCAGCGCGTCGACCACGCTGGACGTGAAGCTCCACGACGGCTTGACCTGCTCCTCGGCCGGCCGGCCGAAGAGGCGGGCCGGGTTGTCCCACAGCCCGCGCGCGTCCGGGTCGCTGATCTGGCGGCGGGTCAGGTGGTTCCAGATCTCCGTCGACAGCCCCAGCATCCGGTCGCGTACCTCGGCGTTGCCGGTCAGGCTCGCCAGCTGGCTGCTGCGCTTGAGCAGCAGCGGGGCGAAGTCCTGGATGCGCAGCGCCATGGCCGGTCCCAGCAGTTCGGAGCCGTCGAGGGCGTTGAGCAGGCCGGGGGAGTGCATCGCGACCGCCGGGTCGTCGCGCACGTGGCGGCGGGTGATGCGGACCCGGTTGGCCAGCTCGCCGAGCAGCGGCTCGACCCGGCGCACGGTGTCCTCGGTGCCGGACCGGTCGCGCAGGTCCCGGATCAGCACCGCGCAGATCAGCAGGCTGAAGTAGTCGGACTCCACCCCGTCAGGGGTCACCCACGGCAGGTCCTCCACCGGCCAGCGCCCGCCGCCGGTCGGATCGAACCGGGCCAGCCGCGAGTAGTACAGCTGCACCAGGTTGCGCCGGGTGTCCAGGTTGTTGGCGAGGCGCTCCTGCTGCGGGTTGAGCAGGCCGAGCACGCGAGTACGCTCGCTGATGAGCTGGTCGATGGAGTCGAGCGCCACCAGCGTGTGGTACAGGTAGGGGGCGGACAGCGCCACCCCGTCCGGCTGCACGCCGATCTCGGTGCCCGGCACATCCAGCGTGATCTTCGGCGCGTCGGACGCGATTCCCCAGGTCCAGCCCACCTCGAACAGCAGGTTCGGGTTGTCCAGCTCCTCGGCCCTGGCCACGCCCATCCGCGCCTCGGACAGCCGGCTGCGCACGGATCGCATGCGCTCGTTGAAGTGTTCGATGATGCGGCGCTGGGCCACGTTCTCCTGGTTGAGGTGCGCGATCAGGGTGCGGCCCTCGCGCGAGTCGGGTTCCAGGGTGTTGATGGTGAACCCGCGCAGCATGCCCACCAGCGCGGCGGTCAGCCGGGTGCTGGTGCGCTCCCTGATGTCGATCACCCGGTTGCGCCACTGGCCCTTGGTGGTCGGCGCGTTCGCGTACACGTCGAGGAAGCCGAGCGCGGAGAGGCACAGCGAGACCGAGGACGCATACGAGAGCAGGATGTGGGTGTCGTGCTGTTCCTCGGTGAGCTGGTCGTTCGGGTCCAGCGGCACGCAGTAGCTGCCGCCGCCGAACAGGGGCGACCCGTCCGGGCCGGTGTACTTCTCCAGGTACTGCTCCAGCGCGAGGACGAGGGTCCTTGGAACCTGGACGCTGTCGCCGAACGGGCGCAGCGACTGCAGCACGTCCTCGGCCGTGTCGTCGGGAAGCTCTACCCGCAGAACCGTGATCCCGGTGGCCGGCCGCAGGAAGCACAGCAGCTGCTCCGCGTCCGTGATCGAATTCGCCTCGCGCTGGCCGCCCCAGCGCCACTTGCGGTCGCGCATGGTGTACTCCGCGGCCGACCGCCAGATCTCCAGCAGCTGCCGGCGGGGCTGAATGTTGTCCATGCCTGGCATAGGCCCTGCCCTCCCGTTCGCCTCTCCGGACCGCTCGACGTGCCTATTGCGCTCTTCCCACCGCGACGATCATGCCGGTGTATCCCGGGCGCAGCGGCGCGGGCCGCATCTCGATCCGTTCCACCCTCAGATCCGTGCTCACCGCGCTGAGGCAGGCGCGGACCTCCTGCCGTCCCACCGGCGTCGCCGGAAAGCGCACTCCAGCCACGTCGTACCCGTCCGACTGCTCCATGAAAGCCGCCGCGAACGGGGAACCGGGTCGCAGGGCCCGTACGAAGCGGCCGACCGCCGACTCGAACTCCGCCGGGTCCTGGGAGATCGACTCGGCCACGAAGAACATGGTGCCCAGATCCCAGCGCGAGCGCGGCAGCTCGAAGACGCTGCCCTGCATGACCTGCACCCGCTCGGCGAGCAGCGCGCGCGCCTTGGCGAAGTCGCCGTACCGCGCGAACGGGGAGACGACGTCCCAGAACGGCTCCCAGCGCTCGGGCAGCTCGGCGGTGTGCGCGCGCAGGAACTCCACGTTCGAGGCCGAGTGCTCCAGCAGCGTCACCGTGCGGCTGTGCGGAAGCATCGCGAGCGACGGATAGAGGTTCGGCCCGGCACCGACGTCGATCGCGTCGCCGGCTGAGCGCTCGCCCGTCTCCTGGGCGAACCAACCGGCGACGAGTTCGAGGATCTCCCCGTCGTCGTCCCGCAGTTGCTGATAGTTGTGGTCGCAGTAGTCCACCGCGGCGAACTCGTCCCACGGAAACTGCGCGTTGCGCGCCGGAACCGGGATTGCGATCTGCGGTCCGTTGGTCGGCATATGGGGTCCATGAGGGTAAAGGTCTGAATTGACAGTGCGTCAGGCGCACTTGGGCTCACAATACCCGTTTGATCTCGCGCACATCGGGTATTGAATCTAGCTTTTCTTGCGCGCTGCTCAACGCGTGATTGCGTATGGCATGTCCTACGTCTCCTACGTCCACTCCGCGTCGACTCCATCGTCCCCCGACGGGGCGGGGTGGCGGTACCGGGCGTTCGTCATGATCATCCGGTCCGCCTCCGGGCCGAAGTAATGCGGGCGGAAGCCGCACACGTGGAAACCGAGCCGCTCGTAGACGTGGATTGCGACGCTGTTGTCCGGGTCCACGAAGAGCCGCACCTCGCGCGCGCCGTCGGCGACGATCCGGCGCACCGCCTCGCCGACCAGCTCGCGTCCGTAGCCCGCGCCGCGGGCGTCCGGCAACACCCCGAGCCCGAGGATCCAGCCCACCTTCGGCCGTGCGGCCAGCGCCCCGAGGCAGTAACCGATCAGCCGATTGCCGTCGTCGGCGACCACGCAGTGCCTGGAGTGCACGTCCATCAGCTGTCTCAACGCGAAGTACGGATAGGCGAGCCTGCCGAACACCAACCGGTCGACCCGGTGCAGCGCGCCGATGTCGTGCTCCGTCGCGGGCCGGATCGTCACCACAGCAAGCTCCCGCTCGACCGAGATCCCGCCCTCGCCGCATCGTTCGTCACCGTGCACTGGCACGCGCCTCCCCGCAGCTCGGCAAATCGAATTCACATCGTAGAACTCGAAATTGCTGTGCGAAACCGGCGGTGGAGGCGTGCGGGCGCGCCGCCGGGCCGCCGGGGTCCGAGTGCGGTGCCTGAGTTTCAGAAGATGTACAGCGTGATCGTCGAGCCGTAGTCGGCGCTGGAGCCTCCGCCCGGCGACTGCCGGCCGACGTTGTCGACGAACGGGAGCAGCCGCGTGGTCTGCACGGAGAAGCCCTGCGCTTCGAGCGCGGCCGTGGCGTCCTCGACCGTCATCCCGGTCACGTCGCGCACGACGACCTGCTTCGGGCCGCTGGAGATGGTCAGCGTCACGGTGCTGCCCGCGGGCGCCGATCCGGTGGGCGTGAAGGAGACCACTGAGCCCTTCGGCACGGTGCTGGAGGCGGTCTGGTCGGCGGCGATCGCGACGGTGAAACCGCGCTGCTGGAGCGCCGAGGTCGCGTCGTCCTGGGTCTGGCCGGTCACGTCCGGCACCGAGACCTTCTGCGTCCCCTTCGACACGGTCAGCGTGATCACAGCGCCCTGCTTCACCGGCGTCCCCGGGCTCGGCGAGACCGAGACGACGTCGCCGGCCGCCACCTTGTCGCTGTAGGCGCTGGTTATCGTGTACTTGAGCCCGTCGTTCGCCAGCGTCGTCGTGGCCTGAGACTGGGTGAGCCCGACCAGGTCGGGGGTGTTCTCGAAGGCCACCCGGCCGTAGAGCCAGGCTCCTATCCCGGCCGCCGCGGCGAGGATCAGCACCACCAGGAAGATGATCAGGCCCTTGTGCGAGCGGCGCGGCGGCGCCGCGTCCACGACATAGCCCTGACGCGGGGACGTGCGCGGCCTGACATTCGGCTGGGCCGGGTTGAAGTTCCTCGTGGGCTCGGCGATCCGGGTCGGTTCCGGGGGCAGCGGCAGCGTCGACTCGGGAGCGGGGCGCGCGCCGAGGTTCAGCGCGGCGTCCGGCAGGTTCGCGTACACGGCGCGCACCTGCTCGCGGAACGCCGCCGCGTCGGCCGGGCGGGCGTTCGGCTCGCGCGCGGTCGCCGAGGCGACCAGGGCGTCGAGCGCCGGGTCGAGGCCGGGCAGCAGCAGCGAGGGCGGCGCGACCCGCTCGGTGACGTGCCGCCTGGCGATCTCCATCGGGCTGCCGCCGGTGAACGGCTTGCGGCCGGTGAGCAGCTCGAACAGCACGATCCCGGCCGAGTAGACGTCGGAACGCGCGTCACAGGTCCCGCTCTGCACCAGCTCCGGGGCCAGGTAGGAGACGGTGCCGATCAGTCCGCCGCCGGGCACTGCGCCGCCGAGCGAGGAGGCCAGGGTGGTCCCCGGCCCCTGATCGGCGGTCGCGGTGCGGGCCAGGCCGAAGTCGGTGACCTTGACCGCGGCCGCGTACGAGCTCTGCCTGCTGTTCAGCACCGCGTCGTTGAGCAGCACGTTCTCCGGCTTGACGTCCCGGTGCACGATTCCGGCGCGGTGCGCGGCGGCCAGGCCGGCCAGCATCGCGTCCAGCACCTCCAGCGCCTCGCGCGGGGTCAGCCGGCCGCGGCGGCCGAGCAGCTGGCGCAGCGTCTCGCCGGGGACGTACTCCATCGCCAGGTAGGCCAGCGGCGGCTGCCCCGACTGGTCGTAGACGGCGACGATGTTCGGGTGGCTGAGCCGTGCGGCTGATTTCGCCTCGCGGATGAAGCGGGCGACGTACTCCGGATGCCGGGCCAGCTCCGGATCTATGACCTTGAGCGCGACGAGCCGGTCGAGCCGGTTGTCCCAGGCGCGGTACACGGTCGCCATCCCGCCTTGAGCAAGGCGGGACTGCACGGCGTACCGGCCGTCGAGCGTCCGCCCGATCAGCGCGCCGTCCAGCACCGATCCGTGCCGCGAAGGAGCCTCCACAATCACCGAGTGTAGGCGGTGGTTGCGACACCGGGGTCTGGTGAAACGCGACTGTGGCTAACCTGGTACGGCAGGGCTCGAACGGCGGGTTTTTCGAACCGGACCACGCTGTGGACCGTGTTAGAAGGCCGGTGTTTCGGCCAGGCCGGGGGAGGAGGCGCGGGCGTGGAAGCGCTGTGGGATGCGCCCGGCGAGGTGGGCGAGCCGGCCGGCGGTCACCGCGTGCCGCATCGCCGCGGCCATCCGGGCCGTATCCTGCGCCCTGGTGACCGCAGAGGCCAGCAGCACGGCCGAACAGCCGAGCTCCATTGCGAGCGCCGCGTCGGAGGCGGTGCCGATTCCGGCGTCGAGGATGACGGGCACGCCCGCGCCGCGCACGATCAGCTCCAGGTTGTGCGGATTGCGGATGCCCAGGCCGGAGCCGATCGGCGCACCGAGCGGCATCACCGCCACGCAGCCGGCTTGTTCGAGGCGGCGGGCGAGAACCGGATCGTCGTTCGTGTAAGGCAGCACCGTGAACCCGTCGGCGACGAGCGTCTGCGCGGCGTCGAGCAGCTCAACGGGATCGGGCAGCAGCGTGTCCTCGTCGGCGACGACTTCGAGCTTGACCCAGTCGGTTTCCAGTGCTTCCCGTGCCATGCGTGCGGTACGCACTGCTTCGCGTGCGGTATGGCAACCGGCGGTGTTAGGCAGCACTTGAATCTTGAGCGCGGCGAGCAGATCGAGTACCGAACCGGCGGTGCCCGGGGCTACGCGGCGCAGCGCGACCGTCGTCAGCTCGGTGCCTGAGGCGACCAAGGCGTCCTCAAGGGCGGCAAGGCTCGGCGCGCCGCCGGTGCCCATGATCAGCCGCGAGGCAAAGGACTTTCCGGCAAGCTCGAATACGTCCGCTGTACTTTCAGACACCGCTGCTCCCCCTCGCTTTCAGCCGCCCTGGACTGCGGTAAGAATCTCGATCTCGTCGCCGTCGCGCAGCTGCCTGACGTCCCATTCCGCGCGCGGTACCACGTCGTCGCCAACGGCAACGGCAATGCCCATTCGGCTAGGGCGCAGTCGACTAACGACCGCGCCGAGCGTGGTGTCGGCGGGATAGGACTCGGGTTGTCCGTTCACGACGACACGTATCGGCGTCGTCGTCATGCAAACGCGGCCTTATTCGCGAACCGGCCGAGGTTTTTGCCGAACCGCTGCGGTTCGAAGCCCGTGGCGTCCTCCGGCAACTTTCCGGTGACAAGGCACTCGGCGATCGCGTCAGCCGTAATCGGTGCGAGAAGTACGCCGTTGCGGAAGTGACCGGTTGCCGCGATCAGGCCGGGCAGGTCGGTGGTACCGAGAATCGGTGCGTTATCCGGTGAGCCGGGCCGCAAGCCCGCACGCACCTCCATCAGCGGCAGCTCGCCGACATCGGGCACGAGGCCGTGTGCGGCGCGCAGCAGCTCGTAGACGCCGCCGGCCGTCACCTGGGTGTCAAAGCCCTGCTCTTCGACGGTCGCGCCGACGACCAGCTCGCCGTGGTCGCGCGGCACCAGGTACACCTGCCGTCCGCGCACCACACCGCGCACCGCGTGGTTGAGGAAAGGAGCCGCGTTCGACGGCACGGACAGCCGCAGGATCTGGCCCTTGACCGGCCGGATCGGCGGCAGCACCCCGGAAGGCAGGCCCGGGATCGACGTCGAGCGGCAGCCGGCGGCCAGCACCACCCGGTCCGCGTGCAGGACCCGGCCGTCCGCGAGCCGTACCCCCGTGGCCGCGTCGTGCTCCACCAGCAACTCGGCGACGCGGTCGCGGTGCAACTGCACGTGGGCGCGGCCGATCGCGGTCAGCAGCGCCGCGACGAGCATCCGGTTGTCGATCTGGTGATCGCCGGAGACGAGGAGGCCCGACTGCACGTCCGGCGCCAGCAGCGGCTCGTGGCTGCGGCACTCGCGGCCGGTCAACGGCTCCGAGGCGAGCCCGAGGCGCTGGTGGAACTCGGCCAGGTCCGCCAGCACCGCGCGGTCCCCGGAGTCGAACGCGACGGCGAGCGTGCCGTGCGCGGAGTAACCGGCGGACGTCCCGGAGACCTCTTCGAGTTCGGCGACGAACTCGGGGTACCGGCGTGCGGAGGCGAGGTTCAGCCGCAGCAGCCGTTCCTCGCCGTAGTGGGCCTCGGTGACCGGGGCCAGCATCCCGGCCGCGGCGTGCGACGCGCCCGAACCGGGCTCGGGGTCGACCAGCGCCACCCGGACCCCGCGCCGGGCGGCCCGCCAGGCGACCGCGAGCCCGATCACTCCGGCGCCGACGATCACGACGTCGTACTCGGTGCGCGGCCGCGCGTGCGGGATGGCGATCTCTGGCGCATCCATCGTTGCGCTCCCTCCGCCCCGCTCCCGAAGGCGCAGGGCCAGGTTCAAACGGTCGGGGGCCGCGTGCCCCCCTCTCAACCCGCCGCGGCGGGCTCCCGTGCTGTTTTCGTGCTGTTCGTCACCGCAAGTCTATCCGGCGCCGCCCCGCGTAATCGGTCGCGAATGCGCTCAGGCGGGCAGGGCGGCGCCGTGGACGTGCGGCATGGCTGGGCTCAGCCCGCGGCGGCGGGCGGTGCGGTCAGGCCGGGCGCGAGGATGTTGAACCAGGCCAGCAGCGCCAGCAGCAGGCCGATCGCGCCGAGGATCAGGCCGCCGAGGGCGGTGGCCCGGGCCCAGCCGGGGGTCTTGCCGCTCAGCAGCAGCGCCGGGGAGGCCAGCACGCCGGCGCCGAACAGCAGCGCGGCGATGGCGAAGATGCCGCCGAGCGCCGCCTGGCCGTGCCAGCTGCTGTGGAACGCGTCCAGCGAGGCCTGGGTGCTCTGCGTCTTGGTGTTCAGCTCGGCGACGTACTCGGCGCGGGCGCCGTACACGGTCCCGAGCCAGCCGCCGGTCAGCGAGACGACGGCGAGCACCAGGGAGGTCAGGCCGAAGGCGCCGGAGACGAAGCCGGAACCGGTCGGCTCCTCGCCGTCGTCGTCACCGTCGTCGAAGTCGGCGAGCTCCTCGGGCTGCTCCGGCTCCGCGATCTCGGGCTCGGATACGGCGGCCGAGACGATCTCCGTCTCGGACTCCTCGCCGTTCTGGGTCGTGGTGTTTTCCATAGGCCGACACCCTAGGGCTTTTTGCTGAGCATGGGGTAAACCAGGGCCCGCAACTTTCCGTCGATCGGCCGCCGATTCGCACAGGGCAGCCCGCGCTATCCATTGGGCCGTGTCGTATCGCCATGGCAATCTGGTTACCGTGACATCCATCTCCGCCGAGCTCGAAGAGCTCGTCCCTGCCTGGCTCACCCTTCCCGAGGTCGCCGAGCGCCTCTCCCTCCCGGTCAACCGCACGCGTCAGCTGCTCAAGGAGCACCAGCTGGCGGCCGTGCGCCGGGGCGAATCCAGGGCCCTTTCGGTCCCCGCGGCGTTCCTGGACGGAACGCAGATCCTCAAGGGGCTGCCCGGCACCCTCACCCTGCTGGCGGACAACCGCTTCTCCGAAGAGGAGTCGGTGCGCTGGCTTTTCACCCCGGACGAGTCGCTGCCCGGCACCCCGGTGCAGGCGCTGGCCGAGAACCGGGGCACCGAGGTGCGCCGCCGCGCGCACGCGCTCGGATTCTGATCGGTGGCGATAGTCGAGAGCGGTGCGCCGCGGGCCGAGATCCGCGACGCCCGCCTCTACCTGTGCACCGACGGCAGACAGTCGCGCGGCGACCTGCCCGAGTTCCTTGACGCGGTCCTCTCGCACGGCGTCGACGTCGTCCAGTTGCGCGAGAAGGGCCTGGAGGCCGGCCGGGAGCTGGCGCTGCTCGAGCAGATCGCGGATGCCTGCGCGCGGCACGGCAAGCTGCTCGCGGTCAACGACCGGGCGGACGTCGCCTTCGCGGCCGGTGCGCCGGTGCTGCACCTCGGCCAGGACGACCTGCCGACGCCCGTCGCGCGCCGCATCGTCGGGCCGGGCGTCCTGCTCGGCCGCTCGACGCACAGCGAGCAGCAGGTCGACGCGGCACTGGCCGACCCGCTGACCGGTTACTTCTGCGTCGGACCGTGCTGGCCGACGCCGACGAAGCCGGGCCGTCCCGCGCCGGGACTCGGCCTGGTGCAGTACGCGGCGAAGGCGGCCGCGCCGGACGACCCGTCCGCGCCGCCCTGGTTCGCCATCGGCGGCATCGACCTCGGGACGGTCGACCAGGTGCTCGCGGCGGGCGCGCGCAGGGTGGTCGTGGTCCGCGCGATCACCGAGGCGCCCGATCCCGCGGCGGCCGCGGCCGAGCTGGCCGCCCGGGTGCGCTCGGCGGGCCGGGCCGAGTAGCCGAACCAGCTGGACCGGTCAGCCGCAGAAGATCAGGAAACAGGTCTGCTGAGTGCGCGAGGGGCGCGGGGTCGGGCTCTGGCTGCCCGAGCGGGTCGCGCTCGGGGTGGCCGTGCCCGAGGCCGCCTTGGACGGCGTCGCGCTCGGCGAGGGGGAGTGGCTCGGCGTCGCGGAGTGCGAGGGGCTGCTGGTGACCGAGAGGCTGGTGCCGATCGTGCTGTTGGCGCCCTGGCCGGTGGAGGTCGCGCCCGGCGAGGAGACCGGGATGACGTTGGCCGCCGCGCCCCGGCCGAGCGAGTCGCCGCCGTCGTGGAAAGTCATGAAACCGAGCGCGCCGACCGCCACCGCGGCCGCGGCGGCGCCGCCGACCACGACGGTACGCTTCTTGCGCCGGGCCGCCTTCTTGACGCGTGCCTGGCCCGCGGCCGACTGGTTCGGCCGAGCGGTCTGCCGTCGGTCGCGCCGACGGGTGCCCGGCCCGGCGGGGACCGCGTCCACCGGCTTCGGCTCCCACACCGCCTTGATCGCAGGCCCCTGATCGGCGGCCGCGTCCGGGCCCGCGGTCGGAATCAGTTCCGCAGAGCCCTGATAGTCCAGTCGGCGGCGGAATTCCGCGGCCTGGCCTGGATCGATGCCTATGTGCCGGGGCGGCCTGCGCGGCTCAGAGTGCTGAGTCCATGGCTCGTCCCGGCTCCCTTCGGATCGCCGGTATGCCTCGCTCACAGTGGGCGTGACCCTACCAAACCTGTCCGGGAGGCAACACCTGCCCCACCCTTCATTGCCGACTCATTGCTTTGAGTCCACAAGCGCTTTACACGTTTCAGAGATACGGAACGGTTGCGTATTGGAAAGTGGCGCGGTAAGCTCCACGGCATTACCGGGATTACGAAACGGAACGGTCCCGATTCAGTCGGGGCCCGGGGAACCTTGGAGGGGATCCCGTGGCACAGAACTCTCCCGCGGCGCGCGCCGCGGACGGCCCGCCGATCAGCGACGCCGCGGGCCACCCGCGCCGCTGGCTCATCCTCGGCGTGCTGGTCTTCTCGCTGCTGGTCGTCGTGCTCGACAACACGGTGCTCAACGTCGCGCTCAAGACGATCGCGCTGCCCAAGCCGAACGGCCTGGGCGCCAGCCAGTCCGACCTGGAATGGTCGATCAACTCCTATACCCTGATCTTCGCGGGGCTGCTGTTCACCTGGGGCATCCTGGCCGACCGGCTCGGCCGCAAGCGGATCCTGATGCTCGGCATGGTGCTGTTCGGCATCACCTCGGTGCTGTGCGCCTACGCCGGCAGCCCCGGCGAGCTGATCGCCGCGCGGGCCGCGATGGGCTTCGCCGGCGCCGCGATCATGCCCAGCACCCTCGCCGTGATCGCCAATGTCTTCCCCCGCCACGAGCAGGGCAAGGCCATCGGCGTGTGGGCCGGCTCGGTCGGCCTCGCGGTGGCCATCGGCCCGGTGGTCGGCGGCGCGCTGCTGGACAGCTTCTGGTGGGGCTCGGTGTTCCTGATCAACGTGCCGATCATCATCATCGGCCTGATCGCGATGACCTTCCTGGTGCCCGAGTCGCGCAACCCGAACCCGGGCCGGCTCGACCCGGCCGGCGTGCTGCTGTCCATGGCGGGCCTGGTCATCTTCGTCTACGGCGTCATCCACGGCGGCGACACCGGCCAATGGGGCAAGCCCGCGGTCTGGGGCCCGCTGGTGATCGGCCTCGCGCTGCTGGCGCTGTTCGTGGTCTGGGAGCGCAACACCGACCACCCGGCGCTGGACGTGCGGCTGTTCAGCAACCGGCCGTTCTCGGCGGCCGTGATCTCCGTCGCGCTGTCCTTCTTCGCGATGATGGGCAGCCTGTTCTTCCTGACCTTCTACCTGCAGTCGGTGCGCGGATACACCCCGCTGCAGGCGGGACTATGGGTGCTGCCCTTCGCCGCCGCGCAGGTGATCTTCTCGCCGCTGTCCGCGAACGTGGTCAGCAGGTTCGGCGCGCGCACGGTCTCCTTCAGCGGCCTGCTGCTGATCGCGGTCGCGCTCTCGCTGTACCAGTTCATCGGGGTGCACTCGGCGATGTGGGTCTATGGCGTGATCGCGGCCCTGCAGGGCATCGCGATGGCGCTGGTGATGCCGCCGGCGACCACCACGGTGATGACCTCGCTGCCGCGCGAGCGGGCCGGGATCGGCTCCTCGATCAACAACACGGTCCGTCAGGTCGGCGGCGCGCTCGGCGTCGCGGTCCTCGGCACCGTGCTCACCTCGGCCTACCGGGGCAAGATCGAGCCGGTGCTGACCGGATCCGGGGTGCCCGCGGGAGTCGCGCACGACGTCAGCAGCTCGATCGAGGCGACGCAGGGCTTTGTCGCGCAGTCCGCGGCGCAACACCCGCAGGCGGTGCAGCTGCTCGCTCCGGCCGACAACGCCTTCGTGCACGCGCTGCACGTCTCGACGCTGTGCGCCTCCGGGGTGGCCGTGCTGGCCGCGCTGCTGGTGCTCGCCTGGTTGCCGCGCCGCGGTGCGGGAACAGGTTCCGGTGCGCCTCAGGGCGCGCCTCAGGCCGCTGAAAGCGTGACCGCATAAGGTCGGGGGCAGTTCACGAGCCGGATACGGATGAGCACTCGACGATGAAGATGAAGGACCACGCCCAGCCCGGTCCGCCCGCGCCCGCCACGGCGGCGCGGCGGCCGGGCCGGCCGCGCAGCGACCAGGCCGAGGAGGCGATCCTCGACGCGGTGTTCGCCCTGTTCTCCGAGGGCGCCACCTACGACGCGCTGTCGATGGAGATGATCGCGGCCGAGGCGAAGGTCGGGAAGGCCACCATCTACCGGCGCTGGCCCAACAAGGAGGCGCTGGTCATCGAC